>NZ_AP026867.1:5430000-5795000 GCF_026000115.1 Aureispira anguillae | reverse complement strand
AAGCCCAAACCATATTGAGCAATTGATATGGGGTAGAAGGACTACATAATCTACTTTAGTGTAAGGGGAATTGTCTGGGAAGGCAAACCGAAGAGGGTGAGAGTCCCGTATCCGTAAAAACTAAAGAGAGGTAGGATCCTGAGTAGCACGAAACCAGAGGAATTTTGTGTGAATTTGCCGGTACCATCCGGTAAGGCTAAATACTCCTGAGAGACCGATAGCGAACAAGTACCGTGAGGGAAAGGTGAAAAGAACTGCTAGGAGCAGAGTGAAAAGAACCTGAAACCATACGCTTACAAGCGGTCGGAGCGCAAGTGACGGCGTGCCTTTTGCATAATGAGCCTACGAGTTACACTTCACTAGCAAGGTTAAGGTATAGAGTACCGAATCCGAAGCGAAAGCGAGTCTGAATAGGGCGAAATAGTTAGTGGAGGTAGACGCGAAACCAGGTGATCTACCCATGAGCAGGTTGAAGTTGTGGTAACACACAATGGAGGACCGCACCAATATACGTTGAAAAGTGTTTGGATGACTTGTGGGTAGGGGTGAAAGGCCAATCAAACCTGGAGATAGCTCGTACTCCCCGAAATGCATTTAGGTGCAGCGTTGGAGTTAATTTGTATAGGAGGTAGAGCTACCGATAGGGCTAGGGGGAGTCAAATCCTACCAACCCCTGACGAACTCCGAATGCCTATACAGAGAACCAGCAGTGAGGCTATGGGTGCTAAGGTCCATAGCCAAGAGGGAAACAACCCAGACCACCAGCTAAGGTCCCCAAGTATATATTAAGTTGAAAGAACGAGGTGGAGTTGCTATGACAGCTAGGATGTTGGCTTGGAAGCAGCCATTCATTTAAAGAGTGCGTAACAGCTCACTAGTCGAGTGACTCTGCGCGGAAAATACTCGGGCATCAAATATATCACCGAAGCTGTGGATCAGCAATGATGGTAGGGGAGCATTCTAATAGCGGTGAAGATGTTTCGTGAGAAATGTTGGAGCGATTAGAAAAGAAAATGTAGGCATGAGTAACGATAAAATAGGTGAAAGTCCTATTCACCGAAAGACCAAGGATTCCAATTCTATGCAAGACAGAGTTGGGTTAGTCGGGACCTAAGGCAAAGCCGAGAGGCGGCGTCGATGGCGAACTGGTTAATATTCCAGTACTTGCTGTAATTGTGAAGCAGGGACGGAGCAGGCGGTTGGCTGCGAGCTGATGGAATAGCTCGTTAAAGAGAGGACGTAGGGCGTGTAGTGAAGTACGCACGCCACAGGAATCTCGATAGTACTAGAAACTCTATGGAGTGGATAGATAATGCCATTAGTCATACTTCCAAGAAAAGCTGCTAAACTATAGATTACAGGAACCCGTACCGTAAACCGACACAGGTGGTCGAGGAGAGTATCCTAAGGTGCACGAGAGAATCATGGCTAAGGAACTAGGCAAAATGGGCGCGTAACTTCGGGAGAAGCGTCGCCAGTGTAAGAACTGGCCGCAGTGAAGAGGCCCAGGCGACTGTTTAGCAAAAACACAGGACTCTGCGAAGCTGAAAGGCAAAGTATAGGGTCTGACACCTGCCCGGTGCCGGAAGGTTAAGGAAGGGGGTTAGCAGCAATGCGAAGCTCTTAACTGAAGCCCCGGTAAACGGCGGCCGTAACTATAACGGTCCTAAGGTAGCGAAATTCCTTGTCGGGTAAGTTCCGACCTGCACGAATGGTGTAACGATCTGGGCACTGTCTCAGCCATGAGCTCGGTGAAATTGAAGTATCGGTGAAGATGCCGATTACCCGCAACGGGACGAAAAGACCCCGTGAACCTTTACTATAGCTTAACGTTGTCTTTGAGTAGTTGATGTGTAGGATAGGTGGGAGACTATGAAGCTGGTACGCTAGTGCTGGTGGAGTCGTTGTTGAAATACCACCCTTCAATTGCTTAGAGACTAACCCTGCTGGGGACATCGTTAGGTGGGTAGTTTGACTGGGGTGGTCGCCTCCTAAAAAGTAACGGAGGCTCCCAAAGGTTCCCTCAGCACGGTTGGTAATCGTGCAAAGAGCGTATAAGTACAAGGGAGCTTGACTGAGAGACAAACAAGTCGAACAGGTAGGAAACTAGGGTTAAGTGATCCGGTGGTTCTGTATGGAAGGGCCATCGCTCAAAGGATAAAAGGTACTCCGGGGATAACAGGCTGATCTCCCCCAAGAGCTCACATCGACGGGGAGGTTTGGCACCTCGATGTCGGCTCGTCACATCCTGGGGCTGGAGAAGGTCCCAAGGGTTGGGCTGTTCGCCCATTAAAGTGGCACGCGAGCTGGGTTCAGAACGTCGCAAGACAGTTCGGTCTCTATCTGTTGTGGGCGTAGGAATATTGAGAAGATTTGACTCTAGTACGAGAGGACCGAGTTGAACGAACCTCTAGTGTATCTGTTGTACAGCCGTGTGCATTGCAGAGTAGCTATGTTCGGAATGGATAAGCGCTGAAAGCATCTAAGCGCGAAGCCAACTTCAAGATGAGTATTCCATGAAGGGACGTTAAAGATGATGACGTAGATAGGTTGCAGGTGGAAGCGTAGAGATATGTTAGGGAGCCGAGCAATACTAATGACCCGAAAGCTTTCTATTTTTTTTAAAGAAATAGAAGAAAAAATAATAGATACAAGAAATTTATCTAAGAGCTGAAGTTTTTTCTCCAAAGTATGTTAATAAAGAAATAGCGTTCTGATAAAGAACGAGAAGAGTAGTCTGAAAAGACAAAGAATAGTAGGCGGCAATAGCGAAGGGGAGACACCTTTCACCATTCCGAACAAAGAAGTAAAGTCCTTCAGCGCCGATGGTACTGCCCTAGGGTGGGAGAGTAGGTCACCGCCTTCTTTTTTTTTTAATCTTCAAGTTGTTTAATTAGAACATAAATGGTCAAAGCACCATAATAAATATAAAAGGAGTGATAGAATCTTAGGATTTTATCACTCCTTTTTTTTGTTATTACCTGAGCAAAGTTTATTAAGGTTAGTTATTATTGTGGGAATAAGGATTGATTGTTAGGTATTTAGATTATTTTGTATAAATTATAACATTGCTTCACTCAAAAATAGTGAAGTGTTAAGTATTTTCAATTCATACTTATTATAAGATTTCTTAATGTTTAAATAAACTCAGACGATGAATGTAACAAGACAGATAGCCAAACATTTAAGAGAGGTCTATTTTGGAGGAAACTGGACAACATCAAATCTAATGGATACCTTAAAAGACCTAACTTGGGAACAAGCAACTACTCAGGTTTATTCTTTTAATACGATAGCAACACTTACCTATCATATGAACTATTATGTACGTACTGTCTCAATTGTATTAGAAGGAGGTGTTCTTGATTCTAAGGATGAATACAGTTTTAATCATCCTCCGATCTTATCTCAAAAGGATTGGGAAGCCTTGCAAAATGAAGGTTGGAAGAATGCTAAGAAGTTCGCTGATTTGATTGAAAAATTACCAGAAGATAAACTTTGGGAAGATTTTGTGGACAAAAAATACGGGATCTATTATAGAAATCTTCAAGGAATCATTGAACATCTTCATTATCATTTGGGACAAATTGCTTTGATAAAAAAAATCATTATAGAAAGAGCGTAAAGAGCTACTGTACGTTTCGCTAACTGATAGCTAGTTAAATAATTATAGTCTCATCTTAAGATTTGTACAGAAACGAAAGAAAGGGAAATCAAAACTAGTTTAATTTTTTGAAATCCTACGAAATTCTACTATTTTTCATGTTACAAGAACTTTTAATGCATTTTGAGCATTTATTAGTTGATACGATTTAAAAAATTATAAATGATAAGGTGAGAAGTAGATTACTTAAACACCATTAAACCACCCAATAAATAATGTTTGATAAACTTACTGAAAAGGCTCGCCAATCAATACTTAAAGCTCAAGAATATGTACGCTCCAAAGAGCAACAAGATGTACAAATAGCCCATTTGTTGAAAGGGATGATGGATATTGAGGATAGTGTGGTGTTATATTTATTAAAAAAGTTATCTATTGACATAGGGGAGTTGACGAATAGGTTATCACTCATCATGGAGACTTATCCTAAGGTTTATGGTGGAAACAACCATGGAAGTCATTTATCCAAAAATGCTAGCAAAGCTATCCAGTCTGCTCAAAATTTAGCGAAGGATTTGGGAGACGAGTATGTTGCTTTAGATATGATTCTTGCTGGAATATTTACTGTGAAAACAGATAAAACAGCTAAGTTGCTGACCTCTATGGGAACCAATGAAAAAGATCTTGGCGCAGCAATCAAAGAGTTGAGAAAAGGTAAAAATGTTAGTTCTCCAACAGGAGAAAACGAATTTGATGCCCTTAATAAATATGCTGTTAATTTAAATGAGCGTGCCAGAACGGGCAAACTTGACCGTATTATTGGGCGAGATGAAGAAATTAGAAGAATTCTACATATCCTTTCTAGACGAAAGAAAAACAACCCAATTATTATAGGAGAGGCTGGTGTCGGTAAAACAGCGATCGTGGAAGGTTTGGCTTGGCGTATTGTAGACAATGATATTCCTGATAACCTACAAGGTAAAACACTTTTTTCTCTAGATATGGCTGCTTTAGTGGCAGGAGCAAAATATAAAGGTGAGTTTGAAGAACGCTTAAAAGGAGTTGTGAAAGAGGTGACAACTTCGGATGATGTTATTTTATTTATTGATGAAATACATACTTTAGTTGGTGCTGGTGGTGGCGGTGGAGGTATGGATGCTGCCAATATTTTAAAGCCTGCTTTGGCACGAGGTGAATTGAGAACAATAGGGGCTACTACCTTAGATGAATATAGAAAATATATAGAAAAAGATAAGGCACTAGAACGCCGTTTTCAAAAGGTTAAGGTAGAAGAACCTTCTATCGCTGAAACAATCGCTATTTTGAGAGGATTGAGGGATCGTTACGAAACGCATCATAAAGTTCGAATTTTGGATAGTGCATTAATTGCGGCAGCTGAAATGTCTCAACGTTATGTGAGCGATCGGGCTTTGCCTGATAAAGCAATTGATTTGATTGATGAAGCGGCAGCTAAATTAAGACTAGAATTAAATTCAGTTCCTGAAGAATTGGATGCTTTGGATCGTAAGAAAAGACAGTTAGAAATCGAAAGAGAGGTGGTTAAGCGAGATGGCACTAAGAGTAAATTAGGTGCTATTAATAAAGAAATTGCTGAAATTTCTGAAGAGCTTATCGAAATGAAGAGTGCTTGGGAATCAGAAAAAGAGTTGATCAATATTATTCAGAGTTGTAAGGAGGTGATGGAGTCCTTTAGAGTAGAGGCAGAGGAAGCTCGACGCAATGGGGATTATGCAAAGGTGGCAGAGTTAGAGTATGGAAAAATAAAAGAACAAGAGGAAATTTTAAAAAATGCAGAAGCTGATTTAGATACTTTGGCTCCTGATAAACGTATGACGGATGGAGAGGTTGACGAAGGAGATGTTGCAGATGTTGTTTCTCGATGGACTGGCATTCCTGTTAGTAAAATGATGGAGAGTGAACGGGAGAAATTGCTGAATATGGAAACCAAAATAGGTGAGCGATTGATTGGGCAGGTTGCAGCGGTTAAGGCTGTTTCTGATGCTGTTCGTCGAAGCCGATCTGGGCTTCAAGACACCAAAAAACCAATTGGTTCTTTTATTTTTATGGGAACAACAGGAGTTGGTAAAACGGAATTAGCCAAAGCATTAGCAGAGTTCTTGTTTAATGATGAAAATGCGATCACCCGCTTGGATATGAGTGAATACATGGAAAAACATGCGGTTGCTCGTTTGGTTGGTCCTCCTCCTGGTTATGTAGGTTATGAAGAGGGCGGTCAGTTGACCAATGCTGTTCGAGAAAAACCATATTCTATCGTTTTGTTGGATGAAATAGAAAAAGCACATCCTGATACTTTTAATATTTTATTGCAAGTATTGGACGATGGACGATTAACAGATAATAAAGGTCGTGTAGCTGATTTTAAAAACACGATAATCATTATGACAACGAATATGGGGTCTAATATTATCTATGAAAACTTTGATGGTCTGGACGATGTAGACGACAAAAAACGTCAAGAAATTATTGATGCTACACAAGATGATGTTGTTGAAGCCCTAAAAGATCATATGCGCCCAGAGTTTCTCAATCGTATTGATGAGCAGGTTATGTTTACCCCGTTAAATAGAGAGGAGATCAAAAAAATCATGTTATTGATGTTTAAGTCTACAAAGAAAAGGGTTAAACGTCAAGGGTATGATATTGAATTATCTCCTAAAGCAATTGAGCTTTTGGCTGAAAAAGGTTACGAACCTCAATATGGAGCTAGACCTATGAAACGTGTCTTGCAGAGAGAGGTAGACAATGAACTTTCTAAGCATTTACTTTCTGGAGAGTTTGACCTAGGTGACCTTATTTATGTAGATGTAGATAAAAGTAAAAAATTGATCTTTAAGAATAAAAAGGTGCAAGAAGTTGCCAAAAAATAACTTTTATAACAAAAAATCAGCTTTAGAGTGAACTCTTTAGCTGATTTTTTGTTACAATGTGAGCATCTTTTTAATTAATGTTTAAATGAAATACTTCGAATTTTTATCTCCTTAATCATTCTATTAAAATATCTTCTATTAGCCGCTAATAAAATGTGGTATGCTTCAAATACTATTGGGTGAATTTTGACCTTTTTGTTTTGTTAGGGTGTTGATTATTAAGGGTTAACGGCTTGTTGGATTGTTAGGCGTAACAAACTGTAGAGTTGAGAAGTAGGATAAAATGAGTTCCCTTGGCAAATTATTCCATTCGTGATTTAGCAAAACTTTCGGGTATAAAAGCCCATACCATACGAATATGGGAGCAGCGTTATAGTATTATAGAACCTAAGCGAACGGCTTCCAATATTCGTTATTATACAGATAAGGATCTAAAATTTTTGATGAATATTGCCTTTCTAAATCGAAAGGGGATACGTATCTCTAAGATTGCAAAAATGACCCAAGAAGAGATTGCTAAACAGGTGGATCATTTATCAAAAACTAATGTAGAGCATACGGACAATTTTCAAAACTTGGCAATGGCTATGATGGAGCTGGATGGGCGCAAAATTTGTGGCTTGCTCAGTACTTGTTTTGAGCGAGATGGGGTAGAGGATACCATCTTGAATGTTTTGGTTCCATTTCTAGAAAAAGCAAGCTTGCTTTGGTTAACAGGGTCTATTAGTGCCATGCACGAACAATTTGCTAGTTGTGTGATTCGGAGAAAAATTCTTACTGCGATTAGCAAAATCAATATTAAAACTTCTGGGGAAAAAAAGAAGGTATTGCTTTATTTGCCTGAGGGAGATCAGCAGGAGTTGTATCTTATCTTTGTCGAATATCTGCTCAAAAAACGCAATGTTGAGGTTGTCTATTTAGGTACAAAAGTAGGAATCGAAGATCTTCAACTGGCGGCATCCATCCACCAACCCAACTATATTTATACCATTATATCAGAACGACACAAGTGTTATGTTCCAGAGTGTTATATTCGCCGCTTATGCAAAGGAATGAATGCGCCACATTTATTAATCTCTGGCTTTCAGCATACTCCAAAAATTCCTGGCACTCCAGATAATATCACTATTTTGGAGGATTTGAATGAACTAATCAAATTCTTTTCCAGCTAACTTTCCTTTTGTTCCCAAAAGCTATATTTTTGCAGTTAATTTGTTCGTTTTATCAATTTAATACAATTAGCTAGGTTGCTACTACGTAGGTATCTGCGATGCTAGACCTAAGACACCAAACTAGAGCCTACGTGATTTCTAGCGAATTAATAATCAATTGATAAGGGGATTATTTTACAAAAATTATGGAACTAAGCACCTTTTTGAATTATCTAGAATACGAAAGGAGATATTCTAGGCATACAATTGCAGCTTATGAACGAGATCTGAAGCAATTTATGGATTATATTGCGCTCCAATATGAATTGGTAGAATGGACCAATATCAAATCGATACATTTGCGCTCGTGGGTGGTGCAATTGATGCAACAAAATTTAAGTGCAACGTCCATTCATCGGAAAGTTTCTTCTCTTAAAACCTATCATAAATTTTTATTAAAGACAGCAGCAATTTCTAACATGTCTTTCCCTGCGGTTTTATTGCCTAAAAAAGCAGAGCGATTGCCCGCTTTTGTCGAAAAAGGGCAATTGGAAAAATTTCAAACTACTATTGTTTTTCCTGATGGATTTGAAGGCTTAAGGGATTACTTAATATTAGAAATCTTGTACGTAACAGGAATGCGACGCAGTGAAATTATTCGATTAGAATGGGACGATATTGATTTTGAAAACAAGTGTTTTAGGGTAGAAGGAAAAGGAAATAAGGTACGATTGATTCCTTTTGGTAAGGCGCTCCAACAGACTTTGTTGCGCTATCAAACGGTATTAAAATCGACTTTTGAAAATCAAGATGGAAAAGTGGTTTTAGTGACAGACAAAGGCAGGGCAATGTATCCTAAATTTGTTTATAATAAAGTAAAAAAGTATTTGTCCTTAGTTACAACTGCAAAGAAAAAGAGCCCGCATGTTTTAAGGCATTCATTTGCAACGCACTTGGCAAATAATGGCGCTGATCTCAATGCAATAAAAGAACTATTAGGGCATGCTAGTTTAGCCGCAACACAGATATATACACATAATTCTATAGAACAGCTTAAGAAGGTGTACGAACAAGCACATCCCAAAGCAAAGAAATAAGAAGTGATGGTACAACTTCTATAAAATTACAGACATGGAAAATTTAGAAAAACAGAGAGTAGGAAAGCTCTTGATGGAATTGATTTGGTGGGGATTGACAGGCTTGATTGCTTGGATGGTGACTCAACCTTTGTGGGCTGACTTTGTAAAGCAGCATTTCATTTATGAAGTGATTATTTTTGTAGTCATCTTTATTACCTATACTCGCTACTTATTTTTATTAAAATATACCTTTTTAGCGAAGTTACAGCCCTTGAAGTTTATTTTGATTTTTGCAAGCATTCCTTTAGCATTTTATTTGATACAATTGTTTTTTAATTATCAAGACTTTTTAGAAAAGCAAAACGAAGGAATGATCGAATTCCAGTCTTATTTTAGAGAGGGAATTACATTTAATGAGCATTATGATTTATTGCGTTATCTGACAAAGGTTTATACCTTCTTTGGTTTAAGTGCTATTATTATTGTTGTTATGGCACCTTTTCGTTTATTGATTTCTTACTGGAGAGTTTATAATAACACAGGAACGGTCTAATAAAGATAAAATAAGGCAATATTTTCTTATCTTCATAAGGTTTTGATATGCCCTAAGAGTATTAGAAATAAAGAATAATAAAGTCTTGATAAGCAGTTTATGAACTTTTACTTAATTTAGGCATGTTATGTGCATTTATAATTAGCTTTTACATTATATTTTAGTAATCGATAATCTTGCCCCCACCCCCAATTATAAACCAAACATAAAATAAGGTGTTAACCTTAGTAGAAGTATCATGAAATTATTCCCATATTTAACTTGTTTATTGGTGTGTTTATCAATTACAGACACAGTTGCCAATAAACTAACAAACTATTGGGGGAGCTGTGATAGCTTACCTCCAGATTCTTTGCCCCAAAACCTACCAATAGAAATTGAAAATTTCATCCAAGATGAAATAACATTTAAAGTGCCAATTATTACTTGTCAAGAATTAAAAAGTATGCAAGAGAATGGGCATCCCAAATTAGAAATCCTAGATGCTCGTAGCAAAAAGGCATTTAATATAAGCCATATCAAAGAAGCAAGAAGAGTTGGTTACGATGATTTTTCAATAGAGCGTATTTGGTTTATTGATACTAATTTATTGATTGTTATTTATTGTGAAGAAGGACGAAAAAGTGAAAAAATAGCCTTAGAGCTTCAAAAAATTGGCTTTAAGTATATTCGGAATCTATATGGTAGTATTCATGAATGGTCTAGGCAGGGCTTACCAATTGTTGATAAACAAGGAAGAAAAACGTCTAGGATATATACCCCTCGGAACAAAAAAGTTCACCATTAATCATTGTGAGATGGCAAAACTAATTTTATTTGTATTAATCATGTTGCCAGTATGGGCAATGACACAGCAAACCTTAGACCCTAAATTTGAAAAAAAGATAGAGGGGTTAATAGATCATAGCATTACAACAATATCGTGTGATCGGTTGCAGCAAAAATTAAGCACTCCCAATCTTTATATCTTAGATGCAAGAGAAAAGAAAGAATATGAAGTTTCGCACTTGAAAGATGCTATTTGGGTAGGTTATAATACCTTTGAAGTCGAGCAGATAGAGGAGGTGCCAAAAGATGCTATTGTTGTGGTTTATTGCTCGATTGGTTATCGAAGCGAAAAAATTGGCGAACAGCTAAAAGAAAGAGGATATTCTAGGGTCTATAATTTATATGGGGGAATATTTGAATGGATAAATCATGGTTATCCCTTAGTTGATCATCAAAAGAAAGAAACCTTAAAAGTTCATGCCTATAGTCAGGAGTGGGGGCATTGGTTGCAAAAAGGGGAGAAAGTCTATAAATAAAAAGAGGAATTCTTAGAGAGTATTTTTACAAAACGCTCAACAAATTAGTATAGAACATTATCCTTTAGGGGAGCATAAATTAATAGCTATGAATTTTCCAAAACGAGAAGAGTATAATAATTTTTTTGCAACTTATATCAATCATTTGCCAGCGGCTAATCCGTTGGAACTATTAGAAAAAACACAGGAATACAGCTTGGCAATTCTACAAAATATTCCTCAAGAGCTATGGAACTATCGATATGAAGAGGGAAAGTGGACGGTAAAAGAGCTTGTGATGCATTTGATAGATTGTGAACAGATTTTAGCCTATCGAGCATTGAGATTTGCACGAGGGGACTTTGAAAGTGCTTTATCATTTGATGAAGATGCCTACGCTCAGGCAACTAATTTGGAAGCGGTAAGCCCTAGCTATTTAATAAAATCGACCGAACTACTGCGCCAATTTACCTTGCATCGTTTCAGTGGTTTTACCACAGCAGAACAATTACAGGGAGGAAGTGAAGCCTTTCCTACTTCTGTACGAGCAGTGGCTGCAATTATAGCAGGTCATCAGTTGCATCATATTTATGTGCTTCAAGAACGTTATTTAAAACAGACGGTTCAAAAATTTGAACTATAGTG
Organism: Aureispira anguillae; assembly: GCF_026000115.1. GTDB lineage: Bacteria > Bacteroidota > Bacteroidia > Chitinophagales > Saprospiraceae > Aureispira > Aureispira anguillae. The sequence continues at coordinate 5,783,776 of NZ_AP026867.1, read as the reverse complement.
CCTATAATCTTTAATTTTGCCACCATTTAATCCCTTAACAACTGGTGTATTGGAATGACATACGGAATTTTATTTCCAAAATGACGTTGAAACGCTTGTGGAATGCTGCAAAGGTATACAGCTCTTTCTACCTTACAAAATGGTTGCGACGCCCTATTCAGTGGGGGCTGCCTTTTTCTATTTCGATAGAACCCACTACAGCCTGCAATTTACGTTGCCCAGAATGTCCTAGCGGCTTACGGGCGTTTTCGAGAGCAACAGGTAATTTAAAAGAAGATTTTTTTAGAAAAATTATAGGAGAGTTAGGCGACCAATTATTTTATCTGACCTTTTATTTTCAGGGAGAGCCCTATATCAATCCTAAATTTTTGGATATGGTAGCCTATGCCAATAGCAAAGGCATTTATACCTCAACTTCAACCAATGCTCATTTCTTGAACGATAAAAATGCAAAGGCAACCATAGAATCAGGTTTAGATCGGCTAATTATTTCGATTGATGGGACAACACAAGAGGTTTATGAAGCCTATCGAAAAGAGGGAAAGTTGGAGCAGGTCTTGGAGGGCGCCCGAAATATTGTCAAATGGAAGAAAGTGTTACAATCTACGACCCCTCATATTATTTTTCAGTTTTTGGTCGTTCGCCCAAATGAACACCAAATAGATGAAGTATATCAATTGGCTAAGGAGATTGGAGCCGATGAAGTAAAGCTCAAAACAGCGCAAATTTATGATTATAAAAATGGCAATCCATTAATTCCTACCTTAGATAAATATGCTCGTTATGCGAAACAGGAGGATGGGACTTATAGGATAAAAAATGAGCTGCTAAACCATTGTTGGAAACTCTGGCATTCTTGTGTGATCACTTGGGATGGATGGGTGGTTCCCTGTTGTTTTGACAAGGATGCAACCTATCGTTTAGGCAGCTTGAAGCACGAATCTTTTGAAGCCTTATGGGCAGGGAAACCTTATCAACAGTTTAGAAAAAGCTTGTTAAAAGGTCGGGATCAAATTGATATTTGTACCAATTGCACAGAGGGCTGTAAGGTATGGCATTAGGTAATTAAGCAATAAAAATGAAAAACGTAATAGGAAAAATTACTTGGTGCATGATGATTTTGGGGATGTTTTCTTGTGATTTTGGAGGGCATGTTGATTCTACAAAAGGAGCAATTATACGCCAGCCTGCTCAATCTTTTACCAAAGGAAAACACAAGGTAGGCTTGTATGCTTATGAGGCGTTTAAGCCTTTTTTAGAGGCAAAAAATGACACCACCTATATTGTCAATTTTTGGGCAACTTGGTGCAAGCCCTGTGTAGAAGAACTGCCCTATTTTGAAGCCTTGTACGAACAATATAAAGATCAAAAGGTACGCTTAATCTTGGTGAGTTTAGATTTTGAAGAGCAGATCCAAACCAAATTGCTGCCTTTTATGATAAAACAGGATCTGAAAGGAGAAGTACTGGTGTTGAGCCAAGATGGAATGAACAACTGGATTGATAAAATTGATCCTTCTTGGTCAGGTGCTTTGCCTGCGACCCTTATTTATAACAAAGATAAACGGGCTTTTTTTGAACAAAGTTTTGATGATAAAACCCTAGAACAGCAGCTTCAATCATTTCAAATTAAGCTAAACCAATAATCCTGCAATAAGGTTTTTGGTTCTTTTTAAGCGAAGCAGCATATCCCTTAGCTTGTGTTAATTTTATTACCTAAATAAAAAAATAAATCATGTTAGAAAGAGGCATTTTTATCTTGTTGGCTTTGGCCTTAACCATAGCTTGTACCAATGAAGAAGCTGTGACAAAAGAAACTGTTACAACAGAAAACACCAAAGAGGGAGTACAAAAACCAATTGTTAAAGGCTATCAGGTGGGAGATGTAGCAGAGGATTTTAAACTTAAAAATGTAGACGGAAATTTTGTTTCTATGGCAGATTTTCCAGACGCAAAGGGCTTTGTTATTGTTTTTACTTGCAATCATTGTCCCTATTCTATAGCCTATGAAGATCGCCTGATTGAGTTGGATGAAAAATACAAAACATTGGGTTATCCTGTTATTGCTATTAATCCTAATGATCCTGCTATCGTACCAGAGGATAGCTATGAAAATATGATTTTGCGTGCCCAAGAAAAAGAATTTACCTTTCCTTATTTAATAGATGAGGAGCAAAAGATCTATCCCAAATATGGTGCTACCAAAACGCCCCATGTCTATGTGGTAAACAAAACCGATGAAGGGAATAAAGTCGCTTATATTGGAGCTATAGACGACAGCAAAAATATGGCAAAAGTAACCCAATCTTATTTGGTTGATGCCTTGGATGCTTTGTTGAAGGGAGAAAAGCCAGAACCCAACTTTACCAAAGCTTTTGGTTGTTCTGTTAAAGCAGAGAAAAAGAGTTAACAAACCTAAAAAAAAGAGGCTTTGGAATTATCCCAAAGTCTCTTTTTGTATAAAAAGGTCTATTATTATTAATATTTATACTTAATAACTAACAGAGCTAGTCAGTAGTACAAAAATCTTACACCTATTTATTTGTATTCAGGAAATAGTAAACGGAATTTTCCATTAGATGCATTTTTTGTAGTTCCACCTCCATCTAAAACAAGATTAAATTCACCTTCTACCACAACTAAACTGCCTAAGCCTATAGCAGTAATTGAAGAACGTTCAACAGAGGTAATCTTAAGATACTTTGTAGCAGCTGGATTATTATTTTTATCTGTCCCCCAGTCAGTAGTACCATCATCATACGTTAAGCCAATATGCACAGGCATATTACAAACAGTAGAAGAAGAGTAACAAACTTCTAAATTTTGCCCTATTAGGTTATGCATTTCATTATAGGTAACAGAATCTTCATCCATATGAAGATTAACATAGATGCTTTCTGTTAAAGAAAAATTAGACATATTGGGCTTTAAAATACCACCACTTACTGTAATTGAACCACTTTGAGATTTCTGGCACTGATAAGTTGTAGAACGATATTCTACAGGTGTACCATCAAAGTCAAAGGTAATGTAATAATCATTAGGAGTATTATTAGTAGTAGTATCTTTTTTACAAGAAAATAACCCAATGCTAATGACAGTGATAAATAAAATAAATAGTTGATTTTTCATGGTTTGTTTTAGTTGTATGATGTTAAATTTAAGTATATAAAATTCTAATAAGCTTTGGCAAATAAAATTCGACGCTTAGAAGGTTTTCCTGTTAGAACACAAGTTCCTTCTGTTTCCTCTTCTCCAAATGGATTTTCCAATGGAATACAACGAGAAGTAGCTTTGGTCAATTCTTTTATTTTGAGTTCGGTTTCTGTTGTACCATCCCAGTGCGCATAGGCAAAGCCACCTTTTTCAATTGCAGCTACAAATTCATCCCAAGTATCTACTTTGGTTGTATTGTCATCACGGAATTTTTTAGCACGGTTAAACAAATTGCTTTGAATGTCTTCTAGCAATTGTTCTACATGCTCAGCAATGCCTTCTAAGGCAATCGATTCCTTCGTTTTCTCATCTCTTCGAGCGACTTCAACAACACCATTCGCCAAGTCTCGTTTTCCAATTGCCAAACGAACAGGGACACCTTCCATTTCGTATTGAGCGAATTTAAACCCAGGGCGTTTTTTCTTATCGGTATCATACTTAACCGAAATGCCCTTTGCTTTTAATTCCGTCATGATCTTTTCAACAGCAGCATTAATTTCCTCATTGGGCTTAGGCACAGGCACAATGACAACTTGGATTGGTGCCAAGCGAGGAGGCAAAACTAAACCTTCATCATCCGAGTGCATCATAATCAAAGCACCCATTAGGCGGGTAGAAACACCCCAAGAAGTTGCCCAAACGTATTCTTCTTTGTTGTTTTCGTTTAAGAATTTAACATCAAATGCTTTGGCAAAATTTTGACCCAAGAAATGAGAAGTTCCCGATTGCAACGCTTTCCCATCTTGCATCAAAGCTTCAATGGTATAAGTATTTTCAGCTCCTGCAAAACGCTCATGTGCTGTTTTTTCGCCCTTGTACAAAGGAATAGCCATGATAGATTCCACAAAGTCAGTATAAACATCTAACATTTGACGAGCTTCCGCTTGTGCTTCTTCTTGGCTAGCATGTGCGGTATGACCTTCTTGCCACAAAAATTCTGCTGTACGCAAAAATGGACGGGTACGCATTTCCCAACGCAAGACATTAGCCCATTGGTTGATTAATAAAGGCAAATCACGGTAAGAGTGAATCCAATCTTTATAGGTATCCCAAATAATTGTTTCAGAGGTTGGGCGAATGATTAATTCTTCTTCCAGTTTAGCATCAGGATCAACCACTACACCATTGCCATTAGGGTCGTTCATTAGTCTGTGATGGGTGACAACCGCACATTCTTTTGCAAATCCTTCAACATGATCTGCTTCCCGACTCAAAAAGCTTTTGGGGATCAGCAGCGGGAAATAAGCATTTACATGACCTGTTTCTTTGAAACGTCGATCTAAATCTGCTTTAATCTTTTCCCAGATGGCAAATCCATAGGGTTTGATGACCATGCAGCCTCGAACCTTTGAATTGCTTGCCAAGCCTGCTTTGTTCACAATATCAAGGTACCATTGAGAGTAGTCCTCGGCTTGTGATGTGATTTCCTTAGCCATTTTTTGTGGTATATTATTTGTTAATAAATGAAATAAAAACGATTCGTTTTGAACAATATAAAATCAATTTATCAGTTGCACAATAACTTTAACCTGTGTTAAAGTGGCTGTAGCGCAATGATTTTAACAATTTACTAGCTCAAAAAAACGTATCTTTATAATAAACAAGCTACAAATTTAGGATTTTTAATAAATTAACAAACTATAAGTAGGTAACTTGTTGGTTAATTCTTAATCTCTCACAGCTATATTTTCTAATATTTGCACTTTTGCCAAAGTTGTTTAGCATCAAAATTTAAATTCTATGAAATCAAGATATCTATCTTTTCTATTTGCGACAGCATTTTGTTTATCCATTCAACCTAGCTTTGCACAAAATGAAAACATCCAGTATGATGACATTTATTTTGATGGAGTAGAGGAAGAAGTGGTCTACAAAGAAGATAAAAAAGAAAAGGAGCTAGATAGTTCCTTTGAGACAGAAGTTTATGAAGATGAAATTTCTGAAACAGAAACCGTAAAGAAAAATTCTTACGAAGACTATGTTGTCGATGAGAATTATGAGCCTTATGATTATGAGTACGCTTCTAGGGTGCGTCGTTTTCATGCACCTGCTCAGGGATTTTCTTATTACAGTGATTATTACACCGACAATTATTGGTATAATCCCTACGATCAATATGCTTATGGTTCCAGCATTTACATAAGCCCAAGCTATGGTTATTATGGTGGTTGGACGAATTATGGTTGGGGATATTCTCCTTATCGTCACTACAATTATTGGAACAATTGGGGCTGGTATGGGTATCATCACCACGCTCATTATGGAGGCTTTTATGGATCACGTTGGGGTTGGGGTTATTATAATGGTTATAACAATGGATGGTGTGATGGTTATCGAGCAGGTTCTTGGGCTTCTAACTATGGATATAATTATGCTGCTTCAACGCCCAATGCTACTCGTTATGTTAGTGTAAGAACTCGTAGAGGTTCGGATGTTGTTCGAGGAGGGGGAGCTCATACAAGTAGAGGTCCAGGTGGTAGAATGGTGGCAACAGGAAGTTCTTCAATCGGAAATGCAGACCATGATCGCACTACATCTTCTGGTCGTACCAACAGCACTCGTGGAGGTAAGGTAACTAGAGATATTCGTACCATAACAACGAATTCGATTAGTGATACAAGAGGATCTAGTGGAGGGGGAAGGACAACAACAACAACTACTACTAATGGAAGAGGTGAAATTGTTCGCACTACTACTACGCCTACTAGAACAACAATAGTGAGAGATAGAAACACGGGAACTAGAAATACAGGGACTAGAACTCCTGCTTCTACTAATACCTATACGCCCAATCGTACTGCGACCCCTTCTAGAACTTCACCGACTAGAAATACCTATACACAACCAAGAAATAACAATCCATATACACAGCCTAAAACAAATACTTACAATAGACCTTCTAGAACGACAACACCTTCTAGAAACACCTATACTCCAAATCGTAGTACAAGTCCAACAAGAAGCACAAGCCCTTCTAGAAGCACTTATACACCATCGAGAAGTTCTAGCCCATCAAGAAGTAGCAGTTCTTCAAGAAGCAGTAGTTCGTCTAGTTCTTCTAGAAGCAGCAACTCTTCAAGAGGTCGTAGTGGAGGAAGAAGATAAAGCATTAAAAAATAAGCTCAATTTAGGAGGTAGAATAGGTAACTATTCTACCTTTTTTATTGATAGTATCTTACCAAAATTTACAACATTTGTTAAACTTTGGAAGTTGCACCGAATTAGATAAATTGAATTCGACAAATGGAACAATTTTTTCATAGTTTAACCCAATATCAAATCACAACTATCTTCACATTTCGTTATAAAAAGAATAGAATATGAGATCCATTTTTTTCCTCTTTACACTTATTTTTATCCAATCTAAAGTTCAGGCCCAAATAACCTCAGATGCATTATTATTTGGAGAAACTCATCCTACTATTAATGCACGATCAATGGCTTTAGGAAATGCTTTAGGAGCATTAGGAGGAGATATGTCTACTGCTAACTTAAATCCTGCGGGAATTGCTATTTATCGTAGAATGGAAATGTCCTTATCTTTTGGGGCTTTATTTGATAATAGCACTACAAAGTTCTTAGAAAACTCGACAAAAGATAGAATGTCGCAACTTTCATTTGGGAGTGCAGGAATGGTATTTGCCTCTAGAATTCGCCGTAAAAACAGCGACTGGAAATCCGTTAATGTAGGGCTGACAGTCAACCGTTTGGCAAATTATGCCCGTGATTTTACCTATCAAGGTGCTTCTACTGGTTCTCGAATTCAATCGTTTGCAGAAAACTCGTATGGGATAGCGACGAATGACTTGGATGCCTATGAAGGATGGATGGCTTATAATGCCTTTTTGATGGATACCGTTGGAGGTTTTAATTACGTTCCTAATGGCGGAATTTCAGACTCTACTTTTACGACTAAATATCAAAATGTTAAACGAACAGGAGGGGTGAATGAATTGGCGTTTACAATTGGAGGAAATTATAACAACAAGTTGTATTTAGGAGCAACAATAGGTGTTGATTTTATGGTTATGAATGAAGACCGTGTTTATCAAGAAACGAGCGACTCATTGGATTTTAGATCAATGGAGTTTGTAGAAGAACGCAGAGTAGAAGGAACGGGAATCAATCTTAAATTGGGGATGATTTATCGCATTAATAAATTACTAAGAGTTGGGTTGGCTGTTCATACTCCAACAGCATATCGATTGACCGATGCTTATAATTCAGGGCTTTCTGGGCAAATTGTTTACGATAGCTTATTGCGATATAATAATTATGCGATGGAAGATCAAGATCCCTATGTTTTAAAGCATGACTTGGTAACTCCTTGGGTCTTTATGGGGAGTGTAGGGCTTGTCATTCCCAAAAGAGGTTTTATTGGGTTAGATGTAGAGTATACCGATTACAGTTGGTCCTCTTTTTCTTTATTAGAAGATGAACAAACAACCGCCAATAATAAGTTCATTAATGATTTGAATGACCGAATAACGAATGCTTATCAGGGAGTATTAAAGGCAAGAATTGGAGCAGAGATAGCATTAGGCTTGGCAAGGGTTCGTTTAGGCTATCAATTTCAAACTTCTCCTTATCAGGTTTCAGTCGCTGGGGTAACTGATTTGCGTCATGACATTAGTGCTGGGATAGGATTGCGTTGGAAGCATTTTTATTTAGATTTTGGATATGTACATACCCTCAAGGATTTTGAATATAGCCCATATAATCATTCTACTACTATTCAGCGAGTAACAGGGCGTTCGCAAACAGGACACGCTATGTTGACAATGGGCGTTGCTATTTTTAGAGATCGTTTTAAGCACAATAGTTTTTAATTAGAAGCTTATACTTAGCCAAATAAAAAAAATCAGAAGTATATAAAATCCCTCCCAATGCTGCATTGGGAGGGATTTTATATTGGAGGTTCTCGTTTATGTCATTGTTTATTCAAATGATATATTTTTATATTGATTTTATAGATATGTACATCTATAAAATAGTTTTTAATTTGTTTTTTAAATATATAAGTTTGTGTTATTGAAAGAGGATACATGATGTACCTAAACTTTTTTATAACATCATTATTTTTTCACTTAACATACTGTTGACCCCAATAATCCAGTACAGTATACAAACTTTATGTATCAATTATGTCAATTGTAATGAAACCAGCCTGCGTATACCCTTCTTACGAAGTGAAACAAGAGGATATGATCACGATTTTGAAAGATTTGTATCCCTATCACCCTAAGTGGTCTACTATCGAGCGAATGATTAGAAATACCAATGTATCAAAGCGCAATTTAGTTAAACCAATCGATGAGATTGTTATTCATTCAGGCTTAGAGACTAGAAACAATATTTATAAAAAAGAAGCGCTAAAATTATCAGAAACAGCTGCGTTAGCAGCTTTAAAGAATGCCAATCTTAGCCCTCAAGATATTGATTTAATCATTGTTACCTCTTGTACAGGGTTTATGATGCCATCTCTAACCGCTTACTTAATTGACCTCCTAGAGATGAAGCCATCTACAAAACAGTTACCCGTTAGCCAGTTAGGCTGTGTAGCAGGTGCTTGGGCTATTAATCGTGCTTATGAATACACGCAACTTTATCCCACGCACAATGTATTGGTCGTTTCTGTAGAATTTTCGTCCTTGGTTTTTCAGCCAACTGACAACAAATTGGCTTCTTTGATTTCATATAGTTTGTTTGGGGATGGAGTTACGGCCTGTGTTGTAAAAGGACAGGTAGAAAAAGGGGATGTTGGTTTTAAGGTAGTCGATACCAAAACATTTACCAAGCGCAATTCACAGCATTATATTACCTATGATTATAAAAACACAGGGATGCACTTTTCTTTGGATAAAGATGTCATGCATAGCATTGTAGATGTTGCCCCTATAATGGAAGATTTATCGCAAGAAAGTTTGTCAAAAGCAATGAAAAACCTTGATTTTTATGTCTTTCACACAGGAGGTCGAAAAATTTTGGACGAGTTGACCAAGCACCTGATACTCGAAGAAAATTCTGTAAAGGAGAGTCGAGAAAGTTTGGATCAGCAAGGGAATATTGCCAGTTGTGTGGTCTTTGATGTTTTGAATCGGGAATTTGAATTGGATAGGAGAAAGAGCAATGACCTAGGCTGTCTTGCTGCCTTTGGTCCAGGTTTTACGGCCGAAATATGTGTTGGTAAATGGGTTGCAAATTAGAAAAAATGCTTAGACACATTGTTTTATTTAAGATTTTTGATCCTGAACATAATATACCTAAGGCAATGGCTTTTTTTTACACCTTGCCAGAAATAGAAGAGGTGCAGCACTTTAGTCTGCAACAAGATCAGGATTCTATTTTACTTTATACAGAATTTGAGTCAAAAGCGGCTTTAAAAATATACCTAGAACACGATATACATACTGAAGTAAAACGAAATACAGAACGGTTGATAGAAGAGAAAAAAATCTTTGATTTTTGAATTTGACCAATGAAGTTTCGTTTATAAAAAAGAAGAGGCACTTAGCATATCTAAGTACCTCTTCCTATTGTTTTGTAAGATTGTAGATTGGAATTTAACCCACGACCTGAATTTTAGCAAACTTTAGCATAATTCGCTTTTCTCCGACTCCATCTTCAAAGAAAATAGTGGCTACTTTGTTGCTGCCATTACCATCAATCGCAACAATTTTACCATTGCCAAAGCGCTCATGCAATATTTTTGCACCAGCTACGATTTGAGAAATTGGACTGGCTTTAAAGTTTGCCATTTTTTGAGCCTGCTTGTTTGAGGTTTTGCCCATAGGACTAAAGCGGTTCTTATTCTTTTTGGGAAATTGGGACACTCTTGCTTTGCTAACTGTACTTGATAAATCTAAATACTTAGGAGAAATTTCTTCTAAGAATCGACTAGAATTATTATAAACCATGTTACCAAAACGATAACGGCTAGAAGCATAGGACAAGGTTAATAGCTGTTCGGCTCTGGTTACGGCCACATAAAACAAGCGGCGTTCTTCGTCAATTGCTGCTCGCATATTTTTGGAACGCAATGACATCATAGAGGGGAACAAGTTTTCTTCTAGACCAACAATAAAAATAGATTTAAACTCCAACCCTTTAGAAGAATGCACCGACATTAATTTTACCCGTTTAACTTCTTCTTGATCTTTATCAATATCCGTCAATAAGACGACATTTTGGAGATAACTAGATAGTGTTTTATCCTCAATGTTGGTATTAAATTCATCAATTTCATCATCCTCTACAAAAGATTTAATACCATCCAATAGTTCCGTAACGTTCTCAATTCTATTTTGGGCTTCTATTGTTTTTTCCTTTTTTATATCCTGTATAATGCCCACCATTTTGACAACATACTTCGCCAGTTCATAGGCTGAAACCTCTTCCATTCGCTGTTGGAACATTTCAATCATGGCTACAAACTGCTTAATGGAGTTCTCTGTCCGTTTAGGCAATTCTGCATGTTGGATATTTTTTAGAATTGTCCATAGCGATAAATTCTCTTTTTCGGCAATGGTTGTTATTTTGGTGATAGAAGTAGCCCCTATCCCTCTAGTAGGATAGTTGATAATACGTTTTAGCCCTTCTTCATCTTTAGGATTAACAATTACCCGTAGGTATCCCAATACATCTTTGACCTCTTTACGGTCATAAAAGGAGGTTCCACCATAGATTTTGTAAGGAATACGATGCCCTTTTAGTGCTTCCTCAAATACCCTAGATTGTGCATTCGTACGGTACAAAATAGCAAAATCATCATTGGTAATATGATAACGATTTTTTTGTTCTACAATCATATCTACTACCTTACGAGCCTCTTCTGTATCCGTTATTGCACGAATTACTCGAATGGGTTCTCCTCCATCCTTGGCCGTAAAAATAGTTTTTTTGATTTGTTTGCTATTTTTAGAAATAATATCATTTGCTGCTTGAACAATAAAATTAGTCGAACGATAATTTTGTTCTAATTTAAAAACAGAAATATCAGGAAACTCTTTTTCAAAGTCCAAAATATTCTGAATGGTAGCTCCTCTAAAGGCATAAATACTCTGAGCATCATCCCCTACTACACAAATATTTTTGGTGCTGCCAGGGTAACTTACTAATTTTTGAATGATGGAATATTGGAGTTGATTGGTATCTTGGAACTCATCTACCAAGATATATTTAAAGCGTTTTTGATATTTTTCTAGAACGTTGTCAGGATTTTGATCCAATAAACGATACATTTGATACAACAAATCATCAAAATCCATTGCCCCTGAGCGCATACATTTACGAACGTATAACTCATAAATTTTGTACAGGTAGGGCATTTTGCGTTGCTTGTCTTCCATGATGCGTTCAGCATCTTTGGCATAAGCTTCAGGAGAAATTAAATTATTTTTCGCCAAAGATATACGGCTATAGATTGCTGATGCGTTATAAACCTTGCTATCGAGACCTCGTCTTTTGACAATTTCGGTAATCGCACTTTTAGTATCTTGGCTGTCGTAAATAGAGAAATCAGAAGGAAAGCCAATTTTTGAAGCTTCACTGCGCAAGATTCGAGCAAAAATAGAGTGGAAAGTACCAGCCCAAATATTATTGGCATTGGCGCCTGCAACCTTTGCAATACGTTCTTTCATTTCTTTTGCTGCCTTGTTGGTAAAGGTCAAGGTCAGAATTTCCCAAGGGGGAATACCCGATTCGATTAAGTGAGCAATTCGGAAGGTTAAAACACGGGTCTTGCCAGATCCAGGACCTGCTATAATCAAAGCAGGACCAGTTATGTGGGTAACGGCTTGTCGTTGAATATCATTAAGTTCATCCAAATAGCTCATAGTCTTATTCTTATTATTCAGAGTGATGCAATAGGCAGCCTCAAGAAGGTTTTTTACAAAAATGAGAACAAAAATACAGATTATCTGTCTTTAATAGTAAGAAAGCAAGGAAACAAAATAAAAAAAAATAATAATCTACGCTTCAATAATTCGTTGATCTAAGAAGTTGATTCTAGGATAAAACGGAAGAATAGATGCATTAAGAGAAAGTATAAGCCCCTAAAATTTTAAGAAAAAGAAATGAAATTTTTTGATTACATAAAAAAAACACTTTCACCAAGCTGCTGTGAACAGGGGGAGCAGGTGAGCAAGGAGCCATTAAAACGTTCTGATGATTATTGCATTCAGTATGGGAAGTGGCTAAAACTGAATAAACATCAAGATATGTTGAAGACCATTTATGAAGCTTCAACAAAAAGAACGGGCTGTAGTAGCCAAAAAGATAAATCGATTTGCTTTTTGATGATTCCCACAATCAATGGCTTTACGATGCATTACGATGCTCAACGTTGGGAACAACAAGACTTTAGGTATTTATTGGAATATATCGCTCAGCTATTGATCCAGAATCAAGGTTACGAGCAGCTTTCCTCTATGAAGGAGACCATTCAGTATGCCAATAGAAAAGAAGTGGTAGAACGCTATAAACTCAAATCCTGTCATCCTGAAACAGCGTATAGCGATATTCTTATTCGCTTGTGTTATACGAACAACCAAATTACAAGCCTCAAATTTTGTGCAACCTGTGCCAAAAATAAGAAACCTAATCTTAGTGACTTGCTTCAAAAAATAGCTGGATTATAGGCAGAGGAGGACAGTAGAATATTTCTGCTTATTTGGGTCTCATTACTCCGTTGAAAACTACATCAACATAGTGAACTCAGAACTCAGCTTGCTGGCTCACGACCATGAATATAACCAACAAGTTTAGCTAATCAAAGGAGTGTGGTGGTTTAAAGTTTAGCGTTATATTATTCATTAATACTCCGATAATTTATTGTAACTAATGTTTTATTTTTGCATTTTACAGAATAGGCTGTTTAAAAGCCCCAAAAGAAGTGGAACAGGCTTCTATTTATTCAAACAAAAATAAAAATTATGCGTCTATTTATGTTGTTAGCAGGAGTGACTTTATTTTTAGCTAGTTGTACGACTAATTATGAGGTCAAAGATTTATATGGTCAATGGGAAGGTAAAAGCATGGGCTTTACATTTAATGAGGATAGTTCTTGTGAAATAAAAATTAATGGCGAAAAATATCCTGGCGATACGCATTGGAGAGCTGCGATGGGCAATACCTTAGAATTTACCGCAAATGGCAAGGTGATTATGTCTAATGTAACCGTCAAATCGTTAAAGGATGATGTTTTGACAATTGAAATGCGCCCAATGTTAAACCCTAAAGACCTCACTACTGTTATACATGAAATGAAACGAGTGGAGTAATTTTTTGTAAGACAATGTTTATTTAGTTATCTATCTCTAAAAAGCAAGCGGAAACTATTGGATGAATAAAATACCGTTTTTTACTGAAAAACTTCTTGATTGGTATCAACCAGACGAACGACCATTGCCATGGAAAGCCATCAAGAATCCCTATTTTATATGGTTGTCAGAAATTATCCTCCAACAAACAAGGGTACAACAGGGGCTACCTTATTATATTAAGTTTGTAGAGCAATTTCCTACAATTACAGATTTGGCAGGAGCTTCCCAAGATGAAGTATTCAAACTTTGGGAAGGTTTGGGCTATTATTCTAGAGCTAGAAATTTGCATGCAGCTGCTCAGATGGTTCGAGATGATTATGCAGGAGTATTTCCTTCTACTTATCCAGAAATACGAGCCCTCAAAGGAGTTGGAGAGTATACGGCAGCAGCCATTGCTTCATTTGCTTATGATTTGCCTTATGCGGTGGTAGATGGCAATGTCTATCGGGTTTTATCTCGTTTTTTTGGCATTGATACCCCTATTGATACTACTGCTGGCAAAAAGGAGTTTCGTTTACGAGCTGATGAATTATTGGATAGAAATAATCCCGCTGTTTATAACCAAGCAATTATGGATTTTGGGGCAACTCATTGTACTCCCAAAGCGCCTAAATGTGAAACTTGTTTGCACCAAAAACAGTGTGTTGCGTTTAGAGAGAATCGAGTAATGAATTTGCCTGTTAAGTCAAAAAAAATTAAGAAACGGAGTCGGTATTTTTATTATTTAGTGCTTAATAAAGGAACAAAGATCTACCTGAATAAACGTTCTGAGAAAGATATTTGGGCTGATTTATATGATTTTTTGTTAATTGAGTTGGAGCAACAAGTGGAAGGGCTATTCTTAATGGATGCACTCCAAAAGACAAGTCATTGGAAAACTTGGTTTGGGAAACAAAAAATTGTGATAGACAGTATATCAGGTATTTATAAACAAACTTTATCGCACCAAAATATAAATGCTATTTTTATAGAAATCCAATTGGACGCTTCTTTTTTTGTGGAAAACAAGGACTTAATAGTAATAGAACGAAAAAAAATTAAGAACTTTGCATTTCCAAAGATCATAACGAATTATTTGGAAGCCAAAAAGGCATAAATTTTTTGTGTTTTGAATTTGTAAAAAAAAAATCCAAGTTTCTATTAGATAGAATCTAATAAGGATGAACGGGCTATTTTTTTTGAGTTAAAATGGCAACAAAAAAAAATAATTGCCCGTTGAAGGTGGTTGGAGTTGAGCATCAAATTGCTGGAAACTTTAGGCTTTTGATTCACAAATCCTTGATTTTTTTTGTATATTTAAACAAGTTCATTAATCTATTAACATTTTTATTACATGGTAAATAAAGTTACCTTAATCGGTCGATTGGGGAAAGATCCAGAAGTCCGCACATTAGATAGCGGTACTAACATTGCTAAATTTTCTTTGGCAACAGATGAATCTTACAAAGACAAAAGTGGCGAATGGCAGACAATTACAGAGTGGCATAATATTATTATGTGGAGGGATATGGCTGAACGTGCTGAAAAAATATTAAAAAAAGGTTATTTGGTTTATATTGATGGTAAACTAACGAACCGTTCTTGGCAAGACGAACATGGCAATACCAAATATATTACAGAGGTTCGTGCCAATACATTTAGATTATTGCGTAATGAACTCAGTGGATCTAGGACAAATGGAGCGGCAAAAACTAGCACAACAAGTGCTACTCCTGCTGTAGATTCTTCAGACGATTTGCCATTCTAAGAAATATTTAATGCCAAAGACCAAAGCAGCATCTATGTTTTGGTTTTTGGTTTTTATTTAATTAATCATTTAACTTTTGGAAACCGAGCCTAGTCATATATTTGATTGGTACCAATTTACTCCCATTTTTCTCACTGGATCTTATTCAGGGATAATTCTGAATACCTTTTCTATATGCATCCTGCTAATTTGCTCTGGATTACTGTCAGGTTCAGAAGTTGCCTTTTTCTCATTGGGGCATCAAGACAGAGCTCAATTAATAGAAGAACAGTCGAGCGCTGCTGCTCGTATACTTAACTTATTATCTAAGCCAAGGTACCTGTTATCAACCATACTCATTGCTAACAATATTATTAATATTGCGATTATTTTAGTATCTAATTCTTTGCTAAAACAATTGCTGCCAGTAGGATTGAGTGAGTACGTCAATTTTTTTATCACCGTTGTGGTCGTAACATTCTTATTGGTGCTTTTTGGCGAAGTAGCCCCTAAGGTTTATGCCAATCAAAACAATATGCGGATTGCTCGTTTTATGAGTAGCCCTTTGTTGGTAATGCAGCGTCTCTTTACACCTCTGAGCTGGATACTAGTGAATAGTACGCAGTTGGTTGAGCGTCGTTTGCGCACCAAATTGAATCAAAGCACGGTTAGTCAAGAAGATATTGCTAGTGCCATAGAATTGACCGTCAAAGATAATAAATATGCAGAGCAAGATGTTGATATTTTAAAAGGGATCATTCGATTTGGAAATACCTCAGCGGCAGAAATTATGAAGCCTAGAATGAAGGTTGTTGCACTTGATATAGAATCTACTTTTGAAGAATTAATTAATGTGTTTAAGGAGGAACCTTACTCTAGAATTCCAATTTATGAGGAGGATTTGGATCAGGTCAAAGGGATTATTCATGCAAAGGATTTGTTAGAGCATATTAATCAAGGGAATGATATGGATTGGCACGAATTGATTCGCCCTCCATTGATTACGCCTGAGAAGAAAAAAATTGATGATTTATTCAATGATTTTCAAGAGAAACGTACGCACATGGCAATTGTGGTAGATGAGTATGGAGGGACAAAAGGAATTGTAACAATGGAAGATATTTTGGAAGAAATTGTAGGTGAAATTTTGGACGAATTTGATGATGTAGAGGAGCAAATTTATACTAAAATTGATGAATATACCTATGATTTTGACGGGAGTACTCCAATTATTGAAATATGTCGGGTCTTAGATCTGCGTTCTGATTTTTTTGACGATATACGAGAAGGGGCAGAAACCATAGCGGGATTAGTATTGGTGCTAAACGGCTCAATTCCCAAGCTTAATGTACCTGTGTTGTGTAAGGATTGTCAATTGATTACACTAGCTGCATCTTTGCGTAGAATTGAAAAAATTCGTCTTGTTTTACCTCAGATAGATAATATCGACCTATCCCCATCCGTTTCTGAGAAGAACTAACTTTTAGCTATTTTTATAAGTAAGCAGAATTAATTAGGGGCTAAATTTACGCTTAATTACTTTTGCCCACCTACTTGCGAATAATCAATTTATTTGAACTTATTACACCTAAGTATTGATATCTATGCGAATTTTCTTTTCTATTATTTTCCTAAGTTTAGTGTTTGCTTGTACTGAAGAACGTATTCCAATTCCCAAACCAAGGATTTATCCTAAAGTAATTTACCCTGAACGAAATTACATTGCTTTTGATAAAAACTATTGTGCTTTTTCATTTGATTATCCTGATTATATGAAATTTGAACAAGATAGTTTATTGGTGAATAGAGCTGCAAAACACCCTTGTTGGTTTACGATGAATATACCAGCTTTAAATGGGAGTGTACATTTTACCTATACCGACATTAGTGGTGATTCTGTCGATCAAAAACTCTACGATGTAATCAATGATTCTTATACCCTGTCTGAAAAACACAATAGCAAAGCATCGGGACGATTTACAGAGCCTTTTATTTTAGCAGACCAAAAAATATTTGGAATTACTTATCATGTAGATGGTAATGTTGCTTCTCCATATCATTTTATGTTAACGGATAGTATAGAGCATGCTATTTGGGGATCGCTGTATTTTAATACCAAACCCAATGCCGATTCAATGGCTCCAGTTGTTGCTTTTGTCAAAGAAGATTTAGAAAAGGTAATTCATACCTTAAAATGGAATGAAGAGTAAATAAAATTTTAAATTAGCAGGCTATTGCAAAGTCCGTCAATGATTCTAAAAAACAAACATGCACTATAAAAATAAGCGCCCAAAAATAGACAAAGATAAATTGATTTATGGTAGACATCCTGTGATGGATGCTATTCATAATGGAATGTCTATTGACAAAATAATGATGTCGCAGGGACTCAAAGGAGAGTACGAAAAAGAGCTAAGAAACCTATGCAAAGAGCGCAATATTCCATTGCATATTGTGCCTAAGGATCGCATTAACAATGTGACTCAAAAAAATCATCAGGGGGTTTTAGGCTTTTTAGCGCACTTAGAATATCAACTTATTGAAGATGTTTTTCCAACGATTTATGACAGAGGGGAAGTGCCATTAGTAATGGTTTTGGATAGTATTACAGATGTTCGAAATATGGGGGCTATTGCTCGTTCAGCGGAAGCTATGGGAGTACATGCTTTAATTATACCCTACAAAAAAACGGCGCAGATTAATGCAGAGGCACTAAAAACATCGGCAGGAGCCTTGAGTAAAATTCCTGTTTGCCGAACGGCTAGTTTGGGAAATGCAGTAGATTATTTGCTGATGAATGGTTTGCAAATTGTTGCTGCTGATTTAAGGGGCAAAGATATGTTGGATGACTTGGACCTGACCTTGCCAACTGCTATTGTTATGGGAGCAGAGGATGAAGGAGTACGACCTCATATCTTGCGAAAAGCAACCAAATGGTTTAAGATTCCTATGTTGGGAACAACAGATTCTTTTAATGTTTCTGTGGCGGCTGGTATTGTTTTGTATGAAACGACGAGGCAGCGTTTAAAAGTTTAGCCTTAATAAAAAAAACGTTGAAGGGATGATAATCTATGATAATTACTATCCCTTCAACTTAGTTCAACGATTAGCTAGGGTCTTGAACATGCCCAATAAATAAAATCGAATTGGTTTCAGTATCTTTTATCATAAAAACAAAAGGGCGATTTGCTTGAAAGGTTCTAGCAACAGGAGGGGCACTAGTAACTCCAATACCAACAGCAGTAGCTGCTGCTGCCTCAACGCCTCCTTCATGTGCTGTAATGACAGCTTTATGTTTGATTTTTTCAATAAATAAAGCTCCCTCTGCCATTTTGGATAAGTTGGCTTGATCAGAAAAAGCTTCTCGTACACCTAAGGTTTTGAGGGGAGCAACTAAATCAAAGTCACTATCAAAATCCCATTTTGGAATCTGAACGCTAAAGTTAGAGTTTGGTGCAGGATGGGCTAAGTCTGCAAACCACTGGTCTACTTTTGTTTTGGATAAAGTTTGTTGAACAAAGTTGTTAATCCCCACTGCAGCATTTTTAGGTAGAATCAATACAATAGAACTTTGTTTATCTTTAAAGAACAACTCCAATACCTCTGCATCAGCATCTTCCGTAAATTTTAAATCATTGGTTGGAATTAAGTCTGACATCATATCTGTTGTAACAACAGCATTGGTTGTTCTAAACGATTGAGGATGTGTAAACGCAGGAACAAATTGCTGCTCCCAATCCGCTTTAAAATAAATGGCATTGACCAATACGCTGACCGTTTTGTCTGTAATAAAACCATTGGGTAATAACTCAGGAATTAATTGATGTGTTTCTTGATCTACCCAATTGTTGATTAATTGCCTGCTTGCTGCTTTTTGACTGAAATCGGTTGCTACAACTGGAGCTAAATATTCATTGTTCATGAGTTGCTCAAAACTAGATAGGAAATTAAAACTGGTATTTCGCCATATTTTATTAATGATATTAATTTCATTGTTTGGAGCGGTATTAATATTCGACTCAATCGTATTGGTTACTCGATTAAATGCTTGATGGAAGCTATTGTTATTGGGACCAAAACCCAAAACATTTTGCATTTCTGTTGCTGTATTGCCATCTGTACCTGCATAAACCATTGCCAAGGCTGTAGAAATACTATAAGGGGAAAGCATCTGATTTTCATTCTCATTGACAACTTCTTGGTAAATATCAAGCGCAAATTGAGTATTCCCTTCAATCACTTGGTTCGTTGTTGTTGTTCCTGTTGGAGGAGTAGGGGTAGGAGAAGGTTGGAGATTTACTTTATTACAAGCATTGAGCCCTAGTAATAGGCCAAGCATATAAAAATAATTTTTGTACTGGTTCATAATTGTAAGTTTAAAGATATTATACCATTTTAGTGAGCTACTAAGTTCGTTTAAATGGGGTAATGAATCAATTACAAAATGAAAGAATTGTTTATTAAGAAATGTAAAAAATATACTTGAAACCTTTAAAAATGAGAACTTTTAGAAGCTGATTGTTTAATGAATATAATATTTAATAATAAAAAAGCTATCCCCTTTTAGAGATAGCTGATTTTATAAAGCCTTATAAATATAATATGGTGCAATCTTTAGATTGCGTCTAGATCATTGTTTCGCTCAATTTCGATAGAAATAATATCCTCTTCGGGTTTTAAGTCAATTACATCCTTTTTTAGCAAGCCCATTTCCTCCTTTAATGCCAGCAAAGCATCCATTCCTTCATGCCCCTCTAAGGCTGCATTGATTTCTTCATCAATGGATTTAGTTGTGGTAGCCATTTCACCATAAGCTTCGGCCAAAGCCTCATCATTCTCTACCCGCTCTTTCATTTTATTGAGCATTTCTAGCGTTTTGCCAGAGTCAACGCCAGCCATAACCTTACTGATTTTCATGCCAGCGGCAGCAGCTTTTTGTCGAGATTCCAAGCTTTTTAACTCGCTTTTCCATTTAGAAATTTCTCTTTTTAGACGCTTTATTTTACCATTCATAGTAGCGACCATCTTTTCATATTTTTGTTGAGTCGCCAAATGTGTTTTATAAAGGTCCAATTTTTGTTCTCGTTGAGCCATTGCTTCAGCCGCTAAGCGTTCAAATTCTGCTGAATTTTGTCCCTTTTGAGCCTTGTGCAGCAAGGTCATTGCTTTCTTTTTATAATCTTCGGCCGCCTGTGCAGCTTGATTGACTTCATTTTTGCTACGAATAGCAACTGCACGAACCTCAGCAAACGATTGGAGGCTTTCTTTTAGTTGAGCTTCTAAATCACGGATGCCCTGTTTGGTCATGGTAATCGGTTGCTCAAATTTATCGGCAACCTCGTGCAAATTACCTACTAATATATTCCATAAGCGTTTTACAAAGGACCACATAATCTATGTTTTTTGAGAGTAATTAAATATAGTTCTTTGACCGATCAAAGAACGATAAAGGTTAATGCATGATACGTTTGGACGGTAGTATTTAGGCCTGTCCAGAAATAACAAGAAGATCATCCATATTTTCAACCAAAGCAAATGTTAAGGCGTTTAAGGATTCCTCCAATTCGTTTCGATCTAGATTCTCAAGCTGCAAGGTATCTCTAAAAGCAATGATATTAAAGGCTTCAGAGCTAGTTAAAACAAAAGCACCATGGATTAATGAGCGATTCATTTGCAATAATTGTTTGTAATGCCCAGCATTATCTTCTTTAATAGGAAAGATAATTTGTTCCATGATTAGGACATCATCTTCACAGTCTAGGATCATTTCACAAATTCCTCTACTCTCTTTATTGATGACCAAAATACCAGTTTCTGCCTCTTCGTGTACAATATCGTATTCTAGGTCTAGTATTAATTCTTTTACCTTTTCAAAATAGCTCATCTGCTTTGAATTTTTAGTGTTAGGAATTGGATGTTTTATGGGGTGATCGTTCTATTACTTTATTAGGGCAATAGATCGTCTTTAGGTAGGCGGATTACCCGAACCTTTTCTATTTTTGTATTGCTAACTTCTTCAGCAATGAATTCATAATTTTTTAGAATTACCATTTCTCCTTGCGCTGGAATATCTTCTTTCTTAGTAACCATTAAGCCAGAAAGTGTGTGGTAGTCATCACTCTCAGGTATATCTAATTCATACTCCTCATTGATGGTATCAATCTCATTACGACCAGAAAAGATAAATTCATTGTCATTGATTTTGACCGTAGCTTCATCTAAATCATGCTCGTCTGCAATTTCTCCAAAAATTTCTTCCAAAATATCTTCTAAGGCTACAATTCCTGCTGTACCCCCTCGTTCATCTACGACCCAAGCCAGATTTAATTTTTCTTTAATAAGACGATTCATAACATCCTGAACAGGAGTAAATTCATGAACCATTGGAATTTCCCAAAGAATTTCTTTGATGGATGTAGGGTTTTCAAATAAACGTTGATGATGGACATAGCCCTCTATATAATCAATAGAATCTTTGTAAACCAATAATCTAGACACACGAGTTTTGACAAACATATCTCGCAATTCATCAATGCTAGCATTAATCTCTATCCCTTCGATTTCATTACGAGGGATCATACAATCTCGAACTTTGACCGTATGCATATAGAGTGCGTTCTGAAATAAAGTCGTGTCAATTTCTTCATCTTCAGAATTGATACTATTGATAAAATGATCCAAATCTCGGCGCGTAAATACTTGTTCGGTTGATTCGTTTGAGATTTTAAATACTTTTTCAATTAAGGCATTGGATGTTTTTATCATGACCCAAACCAAGGGAGTCAAAAACCAACGGATTATACCAAGGGGATAGGCAAAGAGAAATAAAATACCTGTTGGGTTAATTTGGAAAGAAACTTTGGGTAGAAATTCTCCAAAAATTAAAACAACAATCGTTGTGATAAGTGTTGCTTGGATTGTTCCCAAAAAGGTATCGCTATCAATGCCAAAGTAAAGTAGTAAAAAGTTTCCAGCTAAAATACTGAGCGCAACCAAGACAATGTTGTTGCCAACCAATGTTGTTCCTAGAAACTCAGAGGGATGTTCAAGAAAATCAGCTAAAATAAGCCCTCGTTTGTTGCCTTTCTTGCGTTCAACTTCTACTCTCAAACGGTCTGCTGAAATAAAGGCAATCTCTATTCCAGAGAAAAAACCTGAGGAGATTAAAAAAACAAGAAGAATAAGGAAATCAAATAACATAGTATGTTATAAATAATAGTAGTTTGTCAATTTAGGAGCAAAACTGGCTAGTGAAATAAATTTTTAAGTGGAAATAATTACTCAAATACAGTATTAATAACAAGCAATATACTAATAAATCTGTTTAGTTAAATAACTTTTTTTGTATGTTTTTGGTTTCACAGAAAAGAAATTAAATGCTATTTAAAGATTTTTATACCTTTGAGTTTTAGCGCATCTTATTTTAGAACTGTTATTGTCCAATGCCTAGTGAAATTACCACTTTCTATTATCATACCAACTTATAATGAAGCGGAAAATATTGCTGCTTTGCTCCAACAGCTAACTTGGGCTGATGAGATTATTGTTGTGGATTCGTTTAGCACTGATGATACACCAGTTATTGTTCAAAATACTACCGCTACTTTATTGCAACGGGTCTACCAAGGTCCTGCCGATCAAAAAAATTGGGCAATTCGCCAAGCAAAACACCAATGGGTATTGATTTTAGATGCCGATGAACGTTTGACTCCTTTGTTAACGCAAGAAATCAAAGAAATTGTCAACCGACCCACTATAAAATATGCAGGTTATTATTTGTATCGGCAGAATTATTTTATGGGCAAAAAAATTAACTACAGTGGTCTACAAAGGGATCGAGTTATTCGTTTGATTCAGCGAGATTTGTGCGCTTACAACAACAAACAAGTGCATGAAGAAATAGAGACAGAGGGCAAAATTGGCTATTTGAACCACAAATTAGAGCATTTTACCTATAAAAACTTAGCGCATTTTTTAGCCAAAAATGAGCGTTATGGCTTATGGTCAGCACAGGATCATTTTTTGAAAGTACCTCAAGTAACTTTCTATCATTTATGGTTCAAACCCCTTGGAAGATTCCTTAATCAATATCTTTTTAAAAAAGGTTTTTTGGATGGTCAAGCAGGCTTTATTTTTTGCGTTATTATGGCTTGGGGGGTATTTTTGCGTTATGTAAAAATCAAAGAAATGAGGCAGGAGGGATACCAAAAATAGTTATTGACCTTTGGTCTAGAGTCAGCAAGTTAGAGGCGGTTCTGAGTTGGGTATCTTGAGTTGAAAAAGAACCCGTATGAATAATACCCCTCAAAGGTTGTATAGTTGCTTAGAAGGTCTTAGCTTTGATGTTCAATTTAATACTAGTTTGTTGAGAATCATGCTAAGTTTAATTAGCTTACATTTTAAAAGTAATGTGCTATGAACTTTTTTAAGCAAACAGACTATTTAAATGCAGTAATTATGCGACGTATATTCCTATTGTATCTATTTTTCTTAAAAGGGTTGATTTTTATCAATCCTATGGACTTGTGGGCTCAATCCAATCCATCAAAAACAGTAAAAAAAATCCAATCAGAGGTTTGTTGGAATTATCCAATTCAAAATAATCTTCCTACCAAAGAGGGCTATCGCTCTATTAAAACAGAATTTAATAGCTTGGGCAAAAAAATAAAAATGACCGCTTATCAAGCGGAAGGAAGTGTTGCTTATGAATACTTTTTTGAATATAAAGAAAGAAGCAGAGAAAGCTATTGGTTAATGCCTACTGGTGAAAAAATTAAGAGCGAAATAGAAAACTATAATCAGGATGGAGCCATTCTAAGTAGGATTCGTTTTAACACAGATGGTAGTTTATTGGATAAGCAGACGTTTGACTATGAAAAGGGGAGGAAAGTTAAAGAGGTTTATTGGGATAACAAGGGGCAGAAAATTTATGGAATTGAATATAGTTACCAAGAAGGGCAAAATGCCATTCGTGAGATTTATACCAATTACCTTACCCAAGAGCAAACCATAGGAGCGATTGAATTAGGGGGGCATGCTTTACCCACTTCTTATAGAGAATACAAATCTTCAGGACCTATTGTACGAAGTATCATTTATAAGCGAGATGAACAAGGACGAATTTTAAGCAAAAAAACATATTCTCCAAACAATCATTTAGAGGAAAAAGAAATCTATGAATACAAAGAGGGGGAGACAATATGTTCGGTTTATATAGATGGAGGTAAAAAAATGGTAGAGCAAGTTGTATATAGGTATACCTATCATAAATAATTTTTATTACTTAAGTAGATGGACAAAAATAATTAACATTAAATTGAATCTCTTTTGTCCGCTAAGCTTCCTTGAAAAGCCTCGCTTTAGCCCGCTAAAGCTACGTTTTGCAAGTCGTTAGCGAAAAAAATATACTCCAATTTTTAAACTACTAATTTTGTCCATCTACTTAGCTAACCATTGTCTTTTTCTGAATAGTAAACAACCTAATTAAATAAAGGGAGCGGTTCCCAAATCAAAAACAATCAATCATGAAAATCCACAACTTTAGTGCAGGACCAGCAATTTTACCACAAGTGGTTTTAGAAGAAGCTGCTAAAGCAGTTGAAAATTATGAGAATGTTGGACTATCCATCTTAGAAATGTCACACAGAAGCAAAGAAATTGTGGCGGTAATGGATGAGGCGCAGAGTTTAGTAAAACAATTGCTTAATTTGGGAGATGACTATTCGGTTTTATTTTTAACAGGAGGAGCTAGTTCTCAATTTTTTA
Source organism: Aureispira anguillae (assembly GCF_026000115.1). Lineage (GTDB taxonomy): Bacteria > Bacteroidota > Bacteroidia > Chitinophagales > Saprospiraceae > Aureispira > Aureispira anguillae. The sequence goes on along the minus strand of NZ_AP026867.1, from coordinate 5,758,748 downwards.
TGGTGGCCATGAATTTGCTCAATGAAGGAGAAAAAGCCTGCTATCTTGATACAGGGGTCTGGTCTACCAAAGCTATTAAGGAAGTGTCTAATTTTGGAACGGTAGAAGTATTGGCTTCTTCTAAGGAAGATAATTTTAATTACATTCCTAAGGATTGGACCACACCAGCAGATGCTAAGTATTTGCACATCACTAGCAATAATACGATTTATGGAACTCAATATCAGAATTTTCCAACAACAGAATCTATTTTGGTAGCAGATATGTCATCTGATATTTTTAGCCGAGAATTTGATGCTAGCCAATTTGGGTTAATTTATGCAGGAGCCCAAAAAAATCTTGGACCAGCAGGAACAACTTTGGTAATTGTTCGCAATGATATTTTAGGAACGGTTAACCGTGCTATTCCAACGATGTTGGATTATCGTACACACATCAAGAAAGCTTCTGCTTTTAATACCCCACCTGTTTATCCAATTTATGTATGCTTGTTGACACTGAGATGGTTGCAAGGACAAGGAGGACTTAAAGCAGTAGAAGCAATGAACAAGAAAAAAGCTGCTTTATTGTACGATGAAATTGATAGAAATCCATTTTTTAAAGGTACCGCAGCGGTAGAAGATCGTTCTTTGATGAATGTTACCTTTGCTGCCGACAGCCCTGCGCATGAAGCTGCTTTTTTGGCTTATTGTACAGCAAATGGTGTATCGGGAATAAAAGGTCATCGTTCTGTAGGTGGTTTCCGTGCATCTATTTATAATGCAATGCCTATGGAAAGTATTGAATTTTTGGTTAATTTAATGCAAAATTTTAAACCTGAATAATGAAGCAATTAAAAATTGAGTTGTGAACAGTGGCTATGGGGTTCGTAGTGACCTATATAGCGTTTTCACAGCTCAATTTTTATAAAGATTAGGATATGCTGTGCCTCAAAAAATGTAATGTACTTTTTATTTGTGTAATACTTTTCAACTTAATCTCTTGTCAATCTGGTTCTAGGACCGAAAATAAGAAAGAGGTAAAGGTTTATTACAATGGTTTTCCTGTTCCTGATGAGTACAAATCAGGTTGGGAAAAATTTGCACATTTTTTTCAAAAAGATACCAACTACGTGAATGATAATAGAGTCACTTTGGTATCGCCTCAGGCTTATAAGTTCTATCAGCCGTCTTCTACTTTGCCCAGTCGATCCAAGATGATTGTCCGAGAAGACTTAGAAGTGCATTTTTATCCATTGAATTTGGATACTGCTCAACAGTATCAATATGTGCATGAGTACAATTGCAAATACGAACCGCATAATTTTCGCTATGCTGATGTGGCTTATCCTAGTCCTTGCGAAAATGGACCTCACGCCAAGGAAAAGGCTAGGGCCGTTCTAATCAATAAAAGCGAAACCGTTAAGACCATCCGATGTCGTATGTTTTTTCAGAATACTTCTTATTGGTTTCCGACCAGTCCTGATGCGAATTTTAACACGAATGTACATTTGCAAAATTTTTATGGTGGGAGCAACTTGCTTGAGGTAGAATTGCAGCCAGGAGAAGAAAAGGAGGTGTTCTTAGAATATATTATAGGGCAAGATCCTAAGGGAAATGAACGAGCCAGCAAACAGTTTTATGGTCCTGCTCGACCAGGATCGTATGAGTTTATGTTGTGGGTATCCGAAGAGGAAGCCGATCCACTTGTTCAAGAAAAAATAGATTATACGACAATTAACCCCTTTGCTTATTTTCAGTCTAAATGGGTGAAAGGTGACGTTTCTGTTGTCGATAAAGTCGCTCATTTAGCCGCTACACATTTTAAGTTTGTAACCCATTTAGAGACATTTGATGGAGCCAATATTTATAAGCCTGGAACGGTCTATCTATTGAGTAATCGAGATGAAAAACCGCTCTGTGATACTTGTAATGGCTATTTTAAAGATGTTATTGCAGATGAATGGACGCCTGATGATTATTTCAAAGGCTATATTCACGATGCGCCAATGATTAAAGCTGAATATGGAAATCGGAAAGAGAATGTCCGAATTGATGAAAATGGTATTTATCTAAGATGTCCAGGATCTACCCCTGAAAAAAAACAAAAAACTTGGGGCGAGATCAAATTTGGACCTAGCTTTTTGTACGGTACGGTCAAAGTTGTTGCTAAGTTTTCTCAATTGAGAAACAAAGAAACACATACTCCTACAGGAATTGTACATAATTTATGGTTGTATCAATTTAACCACCCTTATGCGGACCCCATTCCTGGTCATCCTTATGCTCATATGGTAAATAGCCGAGGGAAACAACCATACGAGATTGACATTGAAATTTGGTCTAAAATTTACGAGGAAAATTGGGGCGGCGGCTCAGCCATCAATTACTCTATCGTAGATTATATGCGAGATGCTAATGTATTGGTTAAACCAGGAGAAGAGAAAGTAATTGATAATATACTAAAAGTAGATCGAGTTAATGATCGCCAACTAAATTATCCTGGAGAAGAATTATTGCACCAAGACTTTTTTAACCAATATCATCTCTATGAAATTATTTGGACGCCTCATGATGTTAGTTATCGGGTAGATGGTGAGCAAGTGGCAAAAATAGATTGGAGAATGGCAAAAATCCCTGATGAGTATACTTTTCTGTGGATAGGAAGCCCTATTTATCAAGATGGCACTTATTATGCGCAAGAAGGAATTCCTTTTTTACCAAACGATCGCTTCTCTCATATTCGATACATTTCTATTGAATAGTAAGAAAAATAGAATAATGGATGAACGTTGGGGTAGACCTTTTACCTAAGCATTAATTTTCTTTGGTAGTTTGGTCGATTTTGGCTTGTGTTAGAATTTTTTTGGTAGGTACAATGATATATTTACAATAAGCCACAGCCGTTGTGACTAAACCAATTCCCGCCAAAAAAAGCAAACTATAAGGAATCATAATTGCTTTGACAGGCAAATAGGTATCAAAAGAAGAAAATACAATTGTTATAATTGAAGCCATCAATGTGGTCATTGCACTCAAGGTTAACAAGGGGCGAATCCAAGTAGGACGAGTCTCCAAAAAACATTGGCGTAATGTAGCTTGATATAAAAAGTGATGGTGATCCAATCGAACCAATTGAATCGCTAATTTTTTTGCCATTTCGATATCCCCTAATTTTAAGTGGGCATATGTTTTTTTGTACAACATTGTCATATAAACATCTTCTCCATCAATATAGCGGACATTATGAATAATAGATTGTTCTAGAATATAATTGGCTATTTCAATATGGGTGTCGTATTCTTGCGTTTCAAAAAGAGCATTGGCATAATAATAAGACATAATTAGCCCTTCATTGAAAGGAAGATAATCAATGTCCTGATCATACTGCTCATAAAAACGGATAAGGTAGTAATAGTCAGAATATGGGATGGATCTAAAGTCCCTAAAAATTCTTGACGGCTCTGAATACTTTATGCTCATTTGTCGAAGAAAACAAAAGTGTCTATCAAATAAAATGTTATATTGTATATATGGTATTATTCAAAATAAACCATTAAAAATTCTACTATAAAAGTACTAAATAAAACGGAGTTTTGTGCGATTTGGTTGGTAGTTTCTAGAGAACAAGCTTTTTTTGAGAGAAAAAAATTATTTTTTGAGCAAAATTTATATAAGAATGAACTAGGTTTGCACTGAATCTCGAAAAATACGACTACAGTAATGTACCGTTCTATGGGGATTAACTGGATAGTAAGCACTTTGTCAGGAAAGTTATTTCCATTGCTGTTTATTTTCTCTAAAATATTCCCATAATTGTATAAAACGTTCAGAAGAACGAAGAATGGGAGCTAAGTCAACTCCTTCTTTGTCCAAGAGTCGCCACTGAGAGGCTAATAAGCCAGGATGTGCTAAACCTTCTAGTTCTATAGCTTCATAGTTTTTGGTAGAATCAATGGGGTAACAACCTTTTTTGCCAATACGGGGGCGGCTATGATTGAGCCAACCATTAAAATCACTTTGAAAACCAATGGCATATTTTACCTTTTCCTCTTCACTTAAGTTAGCAAAGGAAATGGAGCTATCGCCTCTGATCAGACCAATATTAGCTTCAATATACTGTTGAAGTGCTTGATACATAAATTTATAAGAATCTACCGATCCAGGGCAGTGACAACCTGCTTGTATTAAGCTATCTTCTTTGTTGATGTAGTACGGCTGGGATTTAACCAATTGCATTTCCATACCACTAATGGGCAAAGCCATGAAACCATTCAATTGATAAATAGTAAGAATTTCTTCGCCACTAATAGAACGAGCGTTGTTTTTGATGGCTTTAAAGCAATCGTGAGTGGATAAAGGGGGAATTTTTTCTTGGGTCATAAAAGCAAGCGCATCTTTTCTAGTTTGGCTTTCCATATGAGTTAGATCGGTCATAATGCCTGCCTGAGCCAACCATTTGATGGCTTTTTTGCCCTTTTCTGTTAGCCCACGTTTTTTTTTGCCTTTTATCGCTCCCTTAAAATTTAGAAGTGTGGTAAATAGTCCAGGGCGTACAGCGGCACTGCCATATTCAGAATCGACCAAATGCATCAAGGTGATAAAGGCAACCCCCTGTTTTGCCCAAAATTCAGCATCTTCCAAGCTATTAATCAATTGTTTTCCACCTTCTATAGAATGTATAATAATAGTCTTATGGCTATTTTTGATGTGGTACCTGACCTCCTGAGCGGTTTTGGCTACTACAAAATCCTCTGCGTGTTCTGCTGCAAACTGATTGACATAATTGAGTTGTTTTAGAATAACTTTTCTGGCTTTTTTGCGACTTTTTACCCATTCAGAGGTCAAGGCACCTGCTACAATAATTCGAGCCCCTTTATTATTTTTCCAATAATTGGCATAATTAACATTTTTAAATTGATGGAGATGGGTGAGGTGAGGAGGACTGTTTTCATCAAAAAAAACAAAACCATCGCCAAAAAAATTGTATGGAACATGCATCGTAGGGTGCATTTGCATATCCATATAGACTCTTATATTTTGTTCCAAACTATCTTGGGCAAGCAAAAAATGGGATAAAAGTAGTGTTGTTATAACGAAGAATAATTTCATGATTTATCGGCAATAAATAGTAAGAATTATTGGTTAGCTAGTCTGTTTGTGAGCTAAGCAATTGAACGCTGTTTGGTTTTAATGATAAAAAAGACCAAAAGGTTCTCTTAAAACAGAATTAACCATTATTATAACAAAAAATACCCTCTCCCTAGTGTTCTGTATAGAGTGAATTATTATTTTGGAAGGTCACCCCCTCTAAGAAGTTTTAATGGGGACCATTATGGGTTTGATCGTCCATTAAATCCCAATACAAGCCTTTTTTCTAATCTTTTACACAAAAGGCATAACCTCCTTTTGTGTGAAAAACGGAGTCTTCACTACAAATTAGACGCCTATCAGAAGAAGATGTATATTGACAGAGACCATCTACTAAATAATGATTGGATTGCCCATTATTAGTATAGGCATAGGTGTCAGGCCATAAATATTCCCAACAGTCCGTATTCCCTATATTTAAATCTTTATTCTTTTCCTTATCAATAAAAACATCAGCTAAACGAATAGATGTATTATAACAACCCTTCTTCTTAGGAATCAAACCTATTTTAAATTTCTTCTCATTAATACTCTTAAAATGAAAATGGGTGTATACAAATCCATTGACTTCTGTTGTTACCTTTCCAATTTCTGCGTGAATATCAAATAAATGAGTTGTGTTATAAACAAAATCAGTATCAATTTTACTAGTAGATAAATTAAAAAAAAGTTCATAGTTTGTAAAATCAAAATAATTCCCACTATTCTTATCCAATAGTTGATTGGGCAAATCGATTTCATACCAGATGGTATCGTCTATAGAAAAAACATCTTTTGGGGTTATCGATAGAGGAAATTCAAAACCATATTTAATAGAGCAACCTGGGTTTTTAGAACCACAAGCAGCAGTTAAAAACAATGGTAATAACAAAACATATATTTTATACATCACAATAACATTAAAAAACAAGCTTAGAAAAACTCTAAGCTTGCATGATGAATTAATAACCATATTCTTTATATAAGGTATCAATGGCATTTCTTTGATTAGGATGAAAATTAATCAGAGCATCTTTTACCTCATGGACTAACTCAGGACTATTTGTCGTTAAGGCTGAAAAAATTTCGACATTGGTGAACCCTGATACGCTATCTTTTACGGGATCTGGAATATTTAATGGGGGACCATTATGCGTTCGATCGTCCATCAAATCCCAATACAAGCCCTTTTGCAGCCAATACAAATTCTGATAATAATGATTATGAGGATTATCTCTTTCAGATTTTCTATACACAAATTTCTTTCTTTTCTTATCATCTAAATCCAAAAACCTAGCAGAGACTTCATTATTTAGACCATAATGCAAATCTGCAAAATAATTCCCAATATGATAGCCCCACGATTCGATTAAAGCACATCGTTCATAATCTGTAGTCCCCTTAAGACCATAACCTCCATTGGCTATAATTCGTTGAATATTGCCAACCCAATATTCATTTTTATTGGACAAGGCATAATAATGAGCCGCATGCCCGCATTCATGATAAATGGTTTCTTTTACTGGATCTGATGTAAGCTCAATCTCTCGCCCTCCATACTGATAAATTATATCGGGTAAATTAGCCAGCATGTGGGTTAAAAACAAAGGCATCATTGTCCCCACCAATGCCCCCGTACCTGGCAAAAACATATCCACTAAGCCCATGGTCGTAAAACCAGCCGTTGTGCCTACAAAACTAAAACCTCCTGCAATCGTCATTCCTGCCCCTGGGCTTGTTCGCATGATATGGGATAACATAGGAGCAGAAGCCGCACCTCCTTCATTCATCAACATAATATTCAGATCAGGAGCAGCAGGCGGTAGCCCTTCCTGTGCAGCATACCAATCGTATTCATAAACCGCATTATTGGTTAAGGAAGCAAACCAAAGCATTCTGTGTAGGCTGCTATTGTCAGTATGCCGATGATGTCGAATGTTTAAGTTGTTATAACCTGAAATATGAATGCCTAAATTCTGAACAATGGGATGCCCAAACTCTGCAATATACAAATCTCTTAGACCACTTATTTTGAGTCGATTGCTTTCGTATTTCAAAAAGCCTTGGATCGGACCAAAATAGTTAAAGGGAATGTACCAACAGCCCTCATTGGTAGTCCAAACACTTCTACCCGTAAACCACAGATCTCGAATGTAAATTTCTACATTTTTTACCCCCTCCCAACCCAATTGGGTATCTTCTACTCGTACACAGCCCCCAGGTTTGCTGCCAAAAACGCTGATTGGGCAATCGCAGCGATTACTGGTTGTACCTCCTGTATTGGTCGGTAAGCCTGTAACGGTGGCATTGTGCAAACAAAAGGGCCATAAAGGTCCCAGCCGACAAGGAAGCCCAAAGGGCTGTATGGTTCCGCCATTGGTTGTTGTTGTTCCATCACAATCCACATCATCCGCCAAGCAATTGGGATAATTGGGACAAGTAGGGGCACAAAAGTTGACTAGCTCATTCTTCGCATTGTAATAATCATTGCCCGTACGGCGAAAGGCTTCTGCGGTTAAAAAAGAAGAATAAGGGGCTAAGACCAATTCATCTATAAGGGTATAAGTGACTCCCGCAGGAAATTGAAAGTCGGGCTTAACCACTGCATATTGATAGGTGATTGCTCCTGCTGGAAGACTTGGATCGTGGTAAAAGTTACCTGCTTGCTCGATCTCATATTCCAAGGGAAAATCAAATAAATGAGGATCATTTTCATGGATGTCATTATTGGCTACAGCATAGGAATTAATCGCCTGTTGTAACTCCTTAAGTTCTTGTGGTGTTTGTGGATGAAACCGAACGTACCAATGCGTAGCAGGCAATGCGGTTTCGCTATCGGAAGGGTACAATTGGTTCCATGCAGCGGTCATATTGGCGACCGTATAAGGATTAACTCGCTTGGCACCAAGGACAGTTTGCTCAATGGTTGTGTTTAAGCTTCTTGCTCCTACTACGGTTGGAGGTAAAGATGGCGTTTGAGTAGTGTTGTTGTGCATGGATAGCTTTTCCTTTTGGCAGCCCCAACAGCTCAAGGACAAAAAAAGCAAAAAAATGCTTTTTTGAAAAATTGGGTGATTCATAAAAAATAAGTTGAATGAAAAAAATAGAACTAAGACAGGAACAATGCTTTGACAAGCGGGGAATTTGCTCCTCTATAAGCAATTCTATTACTTTTTATTCTTTAAAACAAAAATATGATTATTTTTCATGTAATACAATATGAAACACTATAAATAACTGTAAATCAATTTATAAAAACTTATTTATTTTATGCATTTTTTCTGCTTCAACAGATCATTCTGCCCCATAAAATATTAGTGCTAGGTATAAAATATACCTAGCACTAATATATGTTTTTGCTGCTTTATAAAAAACTTCAATTAGTTGTTCTGAAGTTGTAAGGTCAAATGCTTCTCTAAGAATTTTTCCATTCTACCGTAAAACTCAAAGCGATTTTCTTGATTGTGGAAGCCATGCCCTTCATTCTCTTTTAAAATATACTCTATTGCGACTCCTTTCTCTCGCAAGGCAGCAACCATTTGATCCGATTCATCTTGGTTGACACGGGGATCTTTAGCTCCTTGAGCAATCAATAAAGGAGCTTTGATTTTATCAACATGAAAAACAGGAGAAGTAGCTCGCATCCGAATACTATCTTCGGGATTAGATGGATCACCAACCATTTCATGTAGCATTTTTAGATAAATTTCCCAATAAGGGGGGATGGTTTCCATGAACGTGAATAAGTTAGAAACACCAACATAGTCAATGGCACAAGCATATAAATCGGGAGTAAAGGTAATTCCTGCTAAGGTGCAATAACCACCATAACTACCACCATAAATAGCGATTCTAGAAGGATCGGCAATGCCTTCATCAATTAACCATTGAACGCCATCGGTAACATCATCTTGCATTTTGAGTCCCCATTCTTGAAAAGATGCTTCCCAGAATTGGCGACCATAACCCGTACTTCCTCTAAAATTCATTTGGAGAACGGCATATCCTCTATTCGCTAAAAATTGAACTTCAGGATTAAATGTCCAAGCATCTCTAGCCCAAGGACCGCCATGAGGGTTGATGATAACTGGTAAGTTTTTGTGCTCAACATTTTTTGGCAAAGTTAAATAGCCATGAATGGTTAAGCCATCCCTAGATTTATAGTTAATGGGCTTCATTTCCGCCAATTGATCCTCTTTTAACCAAGCACTAACTTCCGTTATTTTCTCTAGTTGATCGGTTGTTTTGTCATAGAAATAATAAGCTCCTAATGAGCGATCACTATAAGTACGAACAACAAATTTATCTTCTGATTTATTGGTACTGGTGATGACTACTTCGTATTTACCTAAATCCCGTTCTAGGCGTTTATACAAATCTTCGACCTGTTGATCTACAAATTTGTGTTGACGTTTCCACGTAACATAAGAAATGGTTGTTGGGACTTGACGTTGACGAGAGTAAGACATATAAGAAACATCAACTTCAGGATGCTCAAAAATTAATTCTAATTCTTCTCCTGTTGCAATATTCATTTTGACAACCGCTGTTTTATCTCTCCCTCTATTGGACAGTGCATAAACGGTTTCATCGTTATCAAAATCAAAGTACATGGGATGTACTGTTTCTTTAAAATTAGTCGTTAATACGATATTGAAGTTGTCTTGTTCTGTTTTTCGATACAACACAGAAGTATTGACACCATCTGTAGCAATTGCAATACGCAACTGTCCCTTGTGATCCGTAATCCAACTGGATATGTTGCCAGGGTTTTCGGCAAGTTGTTTTGTTTCTCCTGTACGGATATTGATTCTGTACGGATCGAATACTTGGGGAATGCGCTTGTTCATCCCAATAATTAGATGTTCTGGATCGTTCTCCAAGTCGTCAATAATATCTACTTTAACATTCTCAAAAGGAGTTAAATCTTTTTCATCTTTTCCTTCTTTTGTTACCGAGAATAAATGATAGTTTTCATCGCCATCAAAATCACGAACAAAAATTAGACGCTCGTCATTGGCCCAGAAAAAACCTGATAAATCACGGTCTGTTACTTGAGTAATTTGCTGAATTTCTTCCGTTCCAATTTTTTGTACAAAAATATTTTTGCGATTTTGGTAAGGAGCTAAAAACGCAAAATACTCTCCATTGGGAGATAAGGAGTAAGCTGTTTTTTCAGGATTTTTAAAAAAATCTTCTAAAGGAATAGTAGCTATCATATTGTTGGTATTAGTTGATTCAGATGGAATACATGCACTCATAGATAGCACACATACTAGTAATATGAAATTACGAAAATAATTTATGACATTCCAACTCATTACAGATTGAATTTTTCTTTGTATTAGGTCTTATTATGAAACAATTATTTATTCGTTTTGCCAATGACAAAAATTCATAAATTTAGATTTCATAATAAACGCTGTGACTTAGGTACTAAATGTTATCTAAAGTAGAGATACTTTAAGAAAAAACAGACTCTTTTAGACCAAAGAGAATTTGTTTTCGATAAACAAAGATAGCATTTTTAGTAAGTCTGGATGTTATTTTAGTGTTTCCTAAAGCTAACTTTCTGTTCATTCGTTTATATAAAAAGAAGCCTTGTTCTTGTTTATCAGTAGTTTGTCCAATATAAAATACGTTCTTATATGAGATATTTTAGAAGGACAGTTTTGTCATTGGCTATTTAATACGGTGAAGTGATGGAGTAGAGAAATGTTTATGAAGCAAATATAAAAGGCAAAGAACCTGCATTTTATAAGTTTGTCTCAATTTTATGAATTGATTTCTATATTTTTGAACTATCTTTGCGGCTTATTGTGTTATTAAGCAACCAATAGATATTTTTATTTATTCACAGATATATTAAATCCTGTTTTAAAATGGCATTTAGTGAAACAGAAATTGCAGCAATGAACCAGAAAATAGATGGTATTGTAGCAACGGGCATACTTGGTGAGCGTAAATTGAACGACCAAGATATGGCAAGATTAGAAAATTTGAAAGGATTATTAAATTTAAAGATCAATCCTTATCCAGCAGAAAAATTTGATGTTACCCACTATGCCAAGGACATAAAACAGGAATTTAATGAGGAAAATGTAGAAGCATTTGCAGAAGTTTCCCTTGCAGGTCGTATTATGGCTAAAAGAGGAAAAGGAGCCGTTTTGTTTGCTGAAATACAAGATTCTACGGAACGTATTCAATTGTTTATCAAGCGAGATGCGCTTTGCCCAGACGAAAACAAAGATTTCTATAACCTTGCTGTTAAGAAATTATTGGACTTGGGAGACTATGTAGGGGTAAGAGGCTCTATTTTTAAAACTAAAATGGGCGAAATTTCAGTTCGTGTTAATGAATTTATCTTCTTAAGCAAATCCTTGCGTCCTTTGCCTGTTGTAAAAAGAGATGAAGAGGGAAATATATTCGATGGTTTTACCAATCCAGAGTTGCGTTACCGTCAGCGTTATGTTGATTTAACGGTTAACCCAGAAGTTAAGGACGTGTTTGTAAAGCGAGCAACCTTGTTGAAAACCATGCGTAATTTCTTTGATAGCAAAGGTTGGATGGAAGTAGAAACGCCTATTTTGCAAGCTGTTCATGGAGGAGCTGCTGCACGTCCATTCGAAACGCATCACAACACCTTAGATATGGGCTTGTATATGCGTATTGCTAACGAATTGTACCTAAAACGCCTTATTGTTGGTGGTTTTGAAGGGGTTTATGAAATTGGCAAAATGTTCAGAAATGAAGGAATGGACAGTACGCATAATCCTGAGTTTACGGCAATGGAAATCTATGTCGCTTACAAGGATTATATCTGGATGATGAAGATGGTAGAGGATCTATTAGAAAAAATTGCCATGACCTTACATGGTAAAACAACAGTAGAGGTAGGCGAACATACCATTGAATTTAAAGGTCCTTACCGCAAATTATCGATGTATGACTCTATCAAAGAATATACAGGAATTGACGTTTCTGAAATGGATGAGGCAGCGTTGCGTCAAGTGTGTCAAGATTTGCATATTGAGGTTGATGAATCAATGGGCAAAGGAAAATTGATTGATGAAATCTTTGGAGAAAAAGTAGAAGCAAATCTCATTCAGCCTACTTATATTACCGATTATCCAATCGAAATGACGCCCTTAGCTAAAAAACATCGTACAAAAGATGGTTTGGTAGAGCGTTTTGAGTTGTTTATGATGGGGAAAGAAATCGCCAATGCGTATACTGAATTAAATGATCCTATTGACCAAAGAGAGCGTTTTGTTCATCAATTGGATTTGGCCAACCGTGGTGACGATGAAGCAATGGTTTTGGACGAAGATTTCTTGCGTGCTTTAGAATATGGTATGCCTCCAACCTCAGGTTTGGGGATTGGAATTGACCGTTTGGTGATGATGATGACCAATCACAGTTCTATTCAAGAGGTATTGTTTTTCCCTCAAATGAAACCAGAGGTAACACAGGTAAGTGCAGAGGTAGAATAATCTACAGATACTACTAAATATATAAAGGTCGTCTTAAGCATATTGTTAAGACGACCTTCTTTTTTTATACTAATTGATGGATTAAAAACGAAACAGCAATCGGATAATAATAGAACGATTGATGGCATAACTAATGTTTGACCTTAGAGGACTCTCTACAATGGTAATAAAAGAGCGAGACCAGCGGAAGTTTAGCCCCCAGTTTCTAGTAAAAAAGAAATTGGCATCCAGCATAAACATAAAGTCATTTTTGAGGAAAGGATCAACAAAACCAGGCACATCGTTGAGACGAGTCCCATATTGTTTGATCGTTGCATTGAGCAGTCGGCTATAAGAAAAACCAGCACCAATCATAACTCGCATATAATTTCGATTCTTTTTGTCGGTTGCTTTCCAATCTTTATAATAAAAAAGAACAGGTACCTCCATATAATCCAAATGATACAATTTGTCAATATAATCGACATAACTTCCTTTTTGCGAAAATAAAATTTCGGTACACAACTCCATGCGTTCCCCCAAACGAACTCCACCTCTGGCACCTCCATTAAAGCCTACTTTACTATAAGAACCATCCTCATCGCCATCTATTTGTGAGATATTAATGCCTGCTACAAGGGTAGCGGTAAAACGTCCTTCTTCGTCGTTTTTTTGTGCTGTAAGGACTTGAATAGTACCACAAAGGACGAAGAGGATTATCATTGATAATTTCATTGGAAATTTGCTTTTTTGAAAAAAAAATAACATTTTGGTCACTTGCTCTACAACCAATAACAATAGATTGATTTAAAGAAAATGACAAAGAAGAAGCTTAAATATACACCTACAAACTTAAAAAAGTTAGAAAACGTATTTAAAGAAGCAGGATACAAGATTATTTACGAAAAGGGACATTTCAACTCTGGCTATTGCATCGTAAATGAACGTAATACAATTGTAATCAATAAGTTTTATAAAACAGATACCCGTATAGGCTGTCTTCTATCTATCCTAAACGAGATAGAAGTAGAAACTGAGGGTATGGAAATTACAACTTTAACATTTTATCAGGGGCTTATGGCAAGTTAACGTTACCAAAATAGCTGTTGATTGCTTTTAAGTCGATTTGAAGAGAGTATAGTACCGTTGTTCTTCAAATCGACTTTTATCTAAGATTTTTTATGCTTTTTTTCGGCGAATAATTTCTTGGCGGATTAACCCCAATTCACGGCTCACCTCACCATCTACTGCGGAATTTTCTTGCGCACGACGAATCAAATAAGGAATAACATCTGCAACAGGACCAAACGGGACATATTTGGCAACATTATAGCCTGATTTTGCCAAGTTAAAGGTTAAGTTATCACTCATTCCATACAGTTGACAGAAATTAAAGTGAGGATGCTCTTTCGGAATGTTCATTTCTTCCATCAATTGCAATTGATATTGGGTGCTATACTCATTGTGAGAAGCAACACAAGAACCAATTTGCTCATAATTTTCTATACAGAACTTAACAGCAGCATTGTAGTCAGCATCACAGGCTGCTTTATCAGGTTGGATGGGAGAGGGGTAGCCCATTTCTTTGGCGCGTTCTCGTTCTTTTTCCATATAAGCTCCACGTACCAATTTTGCCCCTAAAATATAGCCTTTTTCTTGAGCCAAGGCAAACGATTTTTTAATGAATTCTAGTCGATCGTGTCGATACAACTGAAACGTATTATAGACCGTAACACAAGTTTTGTTGTAACGCTCCATCATCACATCTGTCAATTGGTCAATTCCCCCTTGCAACCAACTTTCTTCAGCATCAATAAATAAAGCTACCTTAAGCTGATGCGCTTCACGACAGATAATATCGAGGCGATCTACAGCCTTTTGATAGGTACTTTCTTCCTTAGCATCAAGTTGCCCTTGGCTAGTAATTTTGTCTAATAAACTATTTTTTGTCAGACCAGTCACTTTGCAACTCACAACGGGAACTGTATCATGTTCTGCGGCAAAACGAATGGACTTAATTGTTTCTTGTACAGTAAGGTCAAATGCGGCATCATCCTCTTTCCCCTCTGCACCATAATCTAGAACAGTTCCGACTTGATAAGCAGCTAGTTCACTGACCGTTTTGCGGCATTCATCAAGCGTTGCTCCTCCGCAAAATTGCTTGAAAATGGTTTTTTTTATAATTCCTTTGATGGGCATTTTGAGTTGCAATGCCAAGAGCGTCATGTTGCTGCCCAAATTAACCAATAGATTATTACTCATCATTTTGAATAACCAATTGGTTTGTTTTAACTCTTTGTTTGACTTGCGCTCAAAAGCGATAGCCGTATTTGAAAAATCAACCTTAGCCATAACTATTAGACTTTATTTTCTTATAAAATTAGTGTATAGATGACTGACAGAGCAGCTTAGTGAGTCCAAATTTCCCAAGCTCTGTCAGCTTGTAAATGTAACATTTGCAAACCATTGATAACGGTAGCCCCTTTTTTTGTTCCTTTTTGCATGAACAAGGTCTGTTTGGGGTTATAGATTAAATCAAAGAGCAAATGCTGTTTTTTTATAGCTTCATAGGGTAATGGGGGGAAACGATGAATATTGGGAGACATACCTAAAGGGGTCGTATTAATAATAATCAAATGACTGTGGATTACTGAGGTCGTTAAATCATCATAGGTCAAGACGTTTTCTTTAGCAGTTCTAGATACCAATTGATAGGGGATGTTCAGTTCTTTTAGGGCGTAAATCACAGCTTTAGAAGCGCCCCCTGTTCCTAAAACTAACGCTTTCGATTGTCGCTGAAGAGGGCTTAATTGCTGTTCTAGGCTAGCTTGAAAACCATAAACGTCTGTATTGTGTCCAATTAACTTTCCTTGCTGTATTTGTATGGTATTTACAGCGCCAACCTTTTGAGCTTGGCTCGACAAGCCATCTAGAAATGGAAGGATTGCTTGTTTGTAAGGAATGGTGACATTAAGCCCTTTTAAATTGGGCTCATGGGCTAATAATGTCTTAAAATCCTCTATTTGTGCTAGAGGAAATAACTTGTAGATACAATCTTTAATTCCCTCCTGTTGAAATTTCTGCTCGAAATAGCTAGGAGAAAAAGAATGTTGTAATTGTCGACCAATTAATCCAAAAGTTTTCATCTTACTCTTTTGTCATGTTATTGCCCAATCGTTCTAATAAAAAAACAATAGAGAAACCAACAATTAATAAAATTAAACACCACAAAATATACGTTTCACCCAAATAATTACTAGGCATAACATTTTCCATCAACCAAGGTACTTCATTGCCATGGCTATCAATTCGAGTTCTAGCAACATTTTGCCAAGGCCATACTTTATTTAAAGAACCAATCATAAAACCAGCGAGTACTGCTAAGGTGGTGTTTTTATAATTCTTAAAGGTCCAAGACAATAAATGCGAAAAAGACAGCAATCCGACAATACAACCAGCCATAAAAATAAGTAAGAACACAATGTCCATTTCTGTTGCTGCATTAAGAACATGTCGATACATTCCCATTAAGAGCAAGATAAAACTACCAGATATACCAGGAAGAATCATTGCTGAAATAGCAATTGCTCCTGCCAAAAAGACCATCCAATAAGCCGTTGGTGCTTCTGTTGGAGCAACTATGGTAATTATATACGCAACAATTCCCCCTAGAATTAGCCCCACAATAGCCGATGGATTCCACCGTTCTACTTGTTTTATGATGTAAATACTTGAAGCGATAATTAATCCGAAGAAAAAGGCCCAAAGCAGTTGAGGATAGTTTGCTAAACACCATTTTAACCCTTTGGATAACGTAAATAAACTCACAAAAATCCCTGCAAATAAAGCGACCAAAAAAGTACCATCAATATGTTTCCATGCTGCATTAAATCCTTCTTTGAACAACAATCGAATGGCGGTAGGATTAACCGATTTAATGGCATTGAGCAATCGTTCATAAATGCCTGTGATAAAAGCAATTGTTCCACCAGAAACGCCAGGGACTACATCTGCAGCACCCATCGCAAGTCCTCGAAGAAAAATAAAAATATATTCGATCGAATTAGTAGGTTTCTCTACGGATGAATTGCCATCCAAAATTGGTTCATTATTACTCATGCTCTCTCTTTTCGTATGGGATTGAATTTTATATAAAATGGATTATGATTAATCTATTTACTACTTCAATAAGTAATAGATGATTCAACATTTCTAAAAATACAAATGTAGCGAACGCTGAATAGCTTGCCTAGTAATAGCCCTAAATTTTTTGTAGATTCTAAATTTATTTAGATTTAATTCTGTACAATTCTAATAACTTGTTTAGTTTTGCAATTTGCAGTTTATTTTTCTGTTATAGTAAGGGTATGTCATTAGATGAGAATGACTAAGCTATTGTAGTCTGTAGAACTCCTCATTTTATTACAGGGTATGAATGTTCAGTAGTGACTTGCAAATCAACTCTAATCTCCTCATATTTTTAATAGTAGTAATGTTGAATACAAACCTCTATCAATTCGTTTTATTTCTAGTTATAACTGCTTTTTTGTATAGCCCAGAAACAAAAGGGCAATCTAAAAAAGAATACATTAGGGCTGTTGCTCAAAAAGGCGATGGAATATATCTATTGTTAGGACGTTATCATTTGGATCGAAACGCCTGTAGTCTGGAGCAATTTTGTAAACTAAATAAGTTAAAAAAGAATGCTAGCCTAAAATTGGGCAAAAGTTACAAATTGCCTATTGTCAAATATAGGTATAATCAAAAATCAATTCGATCAACTGCTAACATCAAGGATTGGCAAAGTGCTAAACGAGTAGAACGCTACAATGATTTGATGGTAGAGCTGGGGTATAAAGCAAGCGATTTTAGGCGTGGAACCAGAGAGTTATGGGTGCCCTATCATATGAAATATTGCCCTTTGGATGTTTCTAAATTTGTGCCTAAAAATCGAAATTTCCCTATCTTTGGCGAAAAATATGCTAAGGTGCCACTAAAAGATGATAAACTGGCTGGAGCGGTTTATTATATTGTAGCAGGGCATGGGGGACCAGATCCTGGAGCTATGGCAAAATACAAGGGGAAATATCTTTGTGAAGATGAATATGCCTATGATATTTCGCTGCGCTTAGCACGTAATTTGGTAGAGCATGGTGCAGTTGTCTATTTTATCGTTCGAGACAAAAATGATGGTATTAGAAATGCAGAATACCTAAAATCAGATATGGATGAACGTTGTTGGCCGAATGCAGTAATTCCTGTAGGACAAAAAGCTCGTTTGACGCAGCGATCGGATATTATTAATGAGTTGTACGAACAAAATAGGCGCAGAGGAGTAGATTATCAACGATTGATAGAAATTCATGTTGATTCTAGGATGAAATCTAAGCGTATAGATTTGTTCTTTTATTATTATCCTACTAGTCAAGGAGGAAAAGCATTGGCAGCTAAATTACACCATACCATGAAAAAGAAATATGCCGCCAACCGAAAATCAGGAGAGTATCATGGTTCGGTTATTCCTAGGGATTTACACATGCTGCGTGAAGTAAAGCCCTTGCCTGTTTTTATTGAGGTGGGTAATATTCAAAATCCCAATGACCAAAAACGTATTTTGTACGCTAGCAATCGACAAGCTTTGGCAGATTGGTTGGAAGAGGGGCTCTTAAAAGATTATTAGGTATAAGAAGAATACTATGTAATGCTAGTTTTTATAATTTGATAATTTGAAGATGTAAGAGTTCATTACTCCGCTAGAAAATCGTATCAAATTGATAATCAGTAAAATAGTTTTTTGTTGACTAAAATGTTAAAACGCTGATTATCAATTTAATACAAGATGTTTTTTTATGTTTTTTGTTAAAAACTAAAAAAAACAGCGGAGTATTAAGAGTTGTAACGCATCTTCAAATTATCAAATTTTTTTTAGAAAAGAATATAGGTTAGCTGCTTTTGATGCATTCAAAATTGGATTCGTATTAGAAAGGGCTATCCATCATATTTTTTTGCTCCATTTGTCCACTAACGTTGTAAATTTCCCAATCTGTAAAATCTAAATTAGATTTAAATCCATACCCTTCTATAATTTGCGTGGGGGTAGTGATTTTTACATATTTAGTAGAATAGATTTTTTCAGCTGGTTCATCCCAGATCAACTCTTCTGTTTCTAGCATTTCATTTTTATTGTTCCAAATAAAGACACTATCCCTTAAGTAAACTTTTCGTTCTTTTTCAAATTGCTCAGCATATTTTGCTGTCATTTTACTCGTTTGGATATGTTGATCATTATAAAAATCAGCGTCAACTCCATCTGGAAAAACTTGTTTGGGGGTATCTCTAGCAATATAGCGCAAAAGGGTAGGGGCATGAATCGCTACTCGAACAACGGAAGAATCGCTATACAATAGTTCAATTCCCTCTGCTCGTTCAATTCCCACATCATCTTTTAGTGTTATATTATCTAGGTCTTTCATTTCATTCCCCGAACAAGCACTATTAAGGAGCAGGAAAAGAAAAATTCCATATTTTAGATTGATGGTAGCTCTAAACATTGAGTCGTTGTTTTGTTGTAAGTATATCTGAATCAGAGAGCAACAAATATAGTCCTTTTAGGGCATATTTTTTTTATTTTATGAGTATGCTAACATATCTCCTTGTTGGTCTAAGAATAAGATAAAAATAGGACGGAAGTGATTTAAAAAATAGACTATGTTAAATTTGGAAATGCAGACATTAAATGT
The DNA here is from genome assembly GCF_026000115.1 of Aureispira anguillae. Taxonomy (GTDB): domain Bacteria; phylum Bacteroidota; class Bacteroidia; order Chitinophagales; family Saprospiraceae; genus Aureispira; species Aureispira anguillae. Next base: position 5,739,428 of record NZ_AP026867.1, on the reverse strand, counting down.
TAAGTTTATATGAAACTATTATAAGAAGGTTGTTGTTGATAAAGGGAACAAAAGATTCCCAATATCTAAAAAACAATAAGCCTAAATAGTAGTTTGTTTAATTAGCAAAACAAAAAACAATTTTAAGGTTATTGTTTGCTCCTTTTATAGAGAAAAAGGATAAAATTGGTCAATTAAAGATCAAGAGTAGATTAGTTTATTGAAAATAAGGGATGAATGGTAGCTTTAAGTTGTATTAGAAATACAATGCAATTGTAAATAAAAATAAAAATCTATCATTAGACCATAAGCTTTGGAATTAATTAATCAAGCTTTGTGTTCTTATGGTAGAAAAAGATTAACCAATAAAAAAACGAGTGGCCTATGGAAATTCGCACGCAAGCCGTCAATTTTGATGCAGATTCTAAATTAATGGAGTTTATTGACAAAAAATTGGGCAAATTAGAAACATTTTATGACAATATTGTCAGTACAGATGTTTTCCTAAAATTAGAAAAAACAGGGCAGGTACAGGATAAGGTAGCAGAAATAAAAATAAAAGTTCCTGGTTCTACTTTGGTGGCAAAAGAAACAAGTAAATCCTTCGAAGAGTCCGTAGATTTGGGCGCTTCATCGTTACGAAGACAACTAATCAAGTACAAGGCAAAAAAAAATAATTAAAAAAAAGTTTAGTTTTTTTTTGAAAAAATTTGGAGATAAAAAAAAAGGTTGTATATTTGCATTCGCTTAGTGGGAACAACGTCTACTAAGAGTTCTTAAGAAAGGCAAGTGTATAACCTTTTTTTACGCCGATATAGCTCAGCTGGCTAGAGCAGCTGATTTGTAATCAGCAGGTCGTGGGTTCGAGTCCCTCTATCGGCTCTAAGTAAAAAGATACACAAAATAATTTCAACAGAATTTTTAATTTTGTTGAGTTGGGGGTGCGCCGGAGTTGGAGAGCCGGGCCAGACTGTAAATCTGGTGACTATGTCTGAGTAGGTTCGAGTCCTACCACCCCCACAATTCGCTTTTAAGCGGGAGTAGCTCAGTTGGTAGAGCATTAGCCTTCCAAGCTAACGGTCGCGGGTTCGAGTCTCGTCTCCCGCTCAAATATAAGCATAGAAAAGGGAATGGTTCATTCCCTTTATTTGTTTATTATTGAGAATATTAACTTTTTGACAATTTTGCCAACGTAGCTCAGGGGTAGAGCACCACCTTGGTAAGGTGGGGGTCGGCAGTTCAATTCTGCTCGTTGGCTCGACAACTTGGCAGAAAAGTAGTATTTCCTATTTTTCAAAAAATATTTTAAAACTTTTTAATTTATCTAGACTAACCATGGCTAAAGAAACGTTTGATCGCTCGAAGCCCCACGTAAATATTGGTACAATTGGACACGTGGATCATGGTAAGACCACTCTTACTGCTGCAATAACTAATGTTTTAGCAGATGCTGGTCTTGCTGAGAAAAAAGACTATACAACTATTGACTCTGCTCCAGAGGAAAAAGAGCGTGGTATTACTATTAATACTGCTCATGTTGAATATGAAACAGCTAATCGTCACTATGCACACGTTGACTGTCCAGGTCACGCCGATTATGTGAAAAACATGGTAACTGGTGCTGCACAAATGGATGGTGCTATTCTTGTAGTTGCTGCTACTGATGGTCCTATGCCTCAAACTCGTGAGCACATCCTTCTTGCTCGTCAAGTAGGTGTACCTAAGATTGTTGTTTTCATGAACAAAGTTGATCTTGTTGATGATCCAGAAATGCTAGAATTAGTAGAAATGGAAGCTCAAGAAATCTTAGAATCTTATGGTTTTGAAGATTGTACAATTGTTCAAGGTTCTGCTCTTAAAGCTCTAGAAGGTGATGCTGCTGGTGTTGCTGCTATCAACGAATTGATGGCTGCTGTAGATGCTGATATTCCTTTGCCTGAGCGTGATGTAGATAAGCCTTTCTTGATGCCTATCGAGGATGTATTCTCTATTACTGGTCGTGGTACTGTTGCTACTGGTCGTATCGAGCGTGGTGTTATCAATACTGGTGATGCTGTAGATATTATCGGTTTCATGGAAGATGGTGAAAAACTTACTTCTACTGTAACAGGTGTTGAGATGTTCCGTAAAATCTTGGATCGTGGTGAAGCTGGTGATAACGCTGGTTTGTTACTACGTGGTGTTGAGAAAACAGCATTGAAAAGAGGTATGGTAATCTGTAAGCCTGGTTCTGTTAAGCCTCATACTAAATTTACTTGTGAAGTATATGTATTAGGTAAAGATGAAGGTGGTCGTCACAAGCCTTTCTTCAACGGTTACCGTCCACAGTTCTACTTCCGTACTACTGACGTAACTGGTGCTATCGAATTGCCTGCTAATGTAGAGATGGTAATGCCAGGTGATAACTTGACTATTACAGTTGAATTGATCGCTCCTATCGCTATGGAGAAAGGTCTACGTTTCGCTATCCGTGAGGGTGGTCGTACAGTAGGTGCTGGTCAAGTAACTGAAATCTTAGAATAATAAAGACCTAGCGTCTTTTAGCATAAAATAGAAGGGTTGAGCATCTATTTGCTTAACCCTTCATCTACGGGTGTAGCTCAATTGGTAGAGCATCGGTCTCCAAAACCGAGGGCTGGGGGTTCGAGTCCCTCCACCCGTGCTAAATTTTCATCAGAATTCATACTAGCAACAATGGTTGAATATTTTAAACGTAGCATGAAAGAACTTACCGAAGAGGTAACTTGGCCTACTTGGGCTGAATTGCAAAAAACAACTGTTGTTGTTATTGCAGGTTCTGTGTTTTTGGCGTGCCTAATAGCATTAATGGATTTTATTTGGGTTAATGTATTAGGTATTTTATATTAATACAATCTTAATTATTAAGAAGTAAATTTTGCGATTATGGGCGCTGTAGAAACGAAATGGTATTGCTTGAGGGTAGTCTCTAATAAAGAACGTAAAATCAAAGAACGTTTAGATCTAGAAATAGATCGTAATGGTTGGAGAGATCTTGTTCCCAATATTATTGTCCCTACAGAGAAAGTTTACAAAATCCGTAATGGTAAAAAAGTAATCCAAGAACGTACGCTTACTCCTGGTTATATTTTAGTAGAAGCCGTAGTAAGAAATACTCCCACTGGTATGAAATCCTCGCTGAATGGCAATGTCATTCAAGCTATGACCTCCATCAAAGATGTGATCCACTTTTTAGGAAAGAAAAATCCTATTCCAATGAGAGATCACGAAATCACAAGAATTTTAAGTAAGGTTGACCAATCGTCTGAAACGGGCGAATCTTTAGCAGATCCATTCTTAGTAGGAGAGGACGTTAAGGTGACTGATGGACCCTTCAAGGATTTTCCTGGTGTGGTCAAAGCGGTTAATGAGGAAAAGAAAAAACTCACAATCATTACCAAAGTATTTGGTAGAGAGACTGAGGTTGAATTGAACTTTATGCAAGTTGAAAAAAACTCTTAAATATTTGTAAGTAATGGCAAAAGAAGTCGAAACATTTATTAAGCTACAAGTAAAAGGAGGACAAGCAAATCCAGCTCCACCAGTAGGTCCTGCATTGGGTGCCAAAGGTGTTAATATCATGGAATTCTGCAAGCGTTTTAATGCAGATACCCAAGATAAAATGGGTCAAATTTTGCCTGTAATCATTACTGTATTCAAAGACAAATCTTTTAGCTTTGTTATCAAAACTCCTCCAGCTGCAGTTCAGTTATTGAAAGCTGCTGGTCTAAAAGGTGGTTCTGATCAGTCTAACCGTAATAAGGTGGGTTCAGTTACTTGGGATCAAGTAAAGGAAATCGTCGAAAACAAAATGCCTGACCTTAACTGTTTTACAGTTGAATCAGGTATGAAAATGGTTGCGGGAACGGCTCGAAGCATGGGGATCAATGTTACTGGAACAGCTCCTTGGGACAACTAGTAAAATGAATGCGCAAGTGCAAAACATGTACTTGAAAAAACAATTCTATTAAAAAGTAAGTAATAACAACCTCGTTTACTTATTTAGAAAATTTAATTATCAAAATGGGAAAAATTACTAAAAAGAGAGCAGAAGCAGAAAAGAAAATTGAAGCTGGCAAGCTCTATTCCCTAGAGGAAGCAATGGCTCTTGTTAAAGAGGTCAATATTGCGAAATATGATGCGTCTGTGGATTTACACATCCGTTTAGGAGTAGATCCTCGTAAAGCTGACCAAAATCTTCGTGGCACCATTACCTTGCCTCACGGTACGGGTAAAGACAAGAAGGTTTTAGCTCTTTGTACTCCAGATAAGGAGGAAGAAGCTAAAGCTGCTGGTGCTGATTACGTAGGTTTGGATGAATACCTTACTAAAATGCAAGGTGGTTGGTTAGATATTGACGTTATCGTTGCAATGGCGAACGTAATGCCAAAGCTTGGTCGTCTAGGTAGAGTATTAGGACCTCGTGGACTAATGCCTAACCCTAAATCTGGTACTGTAGTTACTGCTGGTCAGAGTTTGGGAGATGCTATTAGCTCTATCAAAAAAGGGAAAACTTCTTTCCGTGTTGACAAATACGGTATTGTTCACACTCCTATTGGTCGTGTTTCTTTTACGGCTGACAAATTGTATGACAATGCAAAAGAAGTATTAAACACATTGACTAAAATAAAGCCTTCTTCTGCTAAGGGAACTTATATGAAGAGTATTACAACGGCTACTACTTGCAGTCCTGGTGTTGCTATCAATACTAAATTAAAATAATTGGCAAACTCTTTTGATCAAGCTTTAAAAATTAATATAAAATGACAAAAGCAGAAAAAACGTTAGTTATCGAAGAGTTGGCTGGGAAGTTTGCGGATAGTAAATACTTCTATGTAACAGACTGCTCTGAACTAAATGTTGAAACAATAAATAAATTAAGAAGAACATGCTTTGAGCAAGATATTCAACTAAAAGTAGTTAAGAATACCTTGATCAAAAAAGCGTTGGAAAAAGCCGCTACTACCAATGAAGAGAACTATGAAGATCTTTATGGTGTACTAAAAGGCGCTTCTGCGTTGATGTTCACTGAAACTGGTAATGCTCCAGCCAAACTAATTAAAAAATTTAGAGAAGACAATGAAAAGCCTGTATTAAAAGCAGCTTTTGTTGAATCTGAAGTTTATGTTGGCGATGACCAATTGGATGCTTTAGTTAGCATCAAATCTAAAGAAGAGCTTATCGGCGATATCATTCTATTGCTCGAATCTCCTATCAAAAACCTTGTGGGATCTCTACAGTCTGGTGGAAACACTATCTCTGGGTTGCTTAAGGCTTTGGAGGAGCGTGGCGAATAGCAATTTTGCTCTGAATAAAGTTGTTACTGTTACGGAACGACTTTTTATTGATGAATATTCTGAGCTTCCACAAAGGTATTCTTCATAAATATTTTATTTAGAAACTTATTTCTTAGGAAATTTAAAATTATCAATTAAAATGGCTGATCTAAATCAATTAGCAGAAGAACTAGTAAACTTATCAGTAAAAGACGTTAAAGAATTAGCTGATATTCTTAAAGAAACTTATGGCATTGAGCCTGCTGCTGCTGCTGTAGCTGTTGCTGCTGGTCCTGGCGCTGGTGGTGCTGAGGCTGCTGCTGAAAAAACTGAATTTGACGTTATGTTGAAATCAGCTGGTTCTGCTAAGTTGAAAGTAGTTAAAGAAATCAAAACTCTATTGGGTGTTGGTCTTAAAGAAGCAAAAGAACTTGTAGATGGTGCTCCTTGCGCTGTTAAAGAGGCTGCTCCTAAAGACGAAGCTGAAAGCTTAAAAGCTGCTTTGGAAGCAGTAGGTGCTGAAGTAGAGTTGAAATAATAAAAGGATTGGTGATATTCTGCATACACCTATACTTTTAGATATAAGTGTGGGCTTAGTTACCTCAAGGTAGCTAAGCCTATTGCTCTATTAACGATCTGACTACTGTCAGATTTTCCTGTTTTATTTTAATAGAATATTGTTTGTTGTTTTTACTTCTCCCTTGACAGGGGCAATATTCTGTTCTGCGTCGTAACTTTATAAAATTAGCTTCATGTCATCTCTTAACAATACAAGCCATCGCGGTGCACCTGAAAATACGAGACATAATTTTGGTAAAATTAAGCATGAGGATCAATATCCTGATTTCTTAGAAATCCAAGTCAAATCGTTTCAGGAGTTCTTTCAACTAGAAACTACTCCAGAAAGTAGAATTGATGAGGGACTTTATCAAGTGTTTCAGGAAAATTTTCCAATCACAGATGCCCGTAATATTTTTGTTTTAGAATTTTTGAACTATTTTATCGATCCACCTCGTTACTCTATAGAAGAATGTATGGAGCGTGGTTTGACTTATAGTGTGCCTCTAAAAGCAAAATTGCGCCTTTCTTGTAATGATGAAGAACACGTGGATTTTGAACAAACTGTTCAAGATGTATTTTTGGGGAACATCCCATACATGACTCCTAAGGGTACCTTTGTTGTCAATGGTGCGGAGCGTGTTATCGTGTCTCAATTGCATCGTTCGCCAGGTGTATTCTTTGGTCAAAGTCGTCATCCCAATGGTACTAAGATCTATTCTGCTCGTGTAATTCCTTTTAAAGGAGCATGGATGGAATTTGCTACAGACATTAACTCTGTCATGTATGCTTATATCGACCGTAAGAAAAAATTCCCTGTTACAACTTTATTGCGTGCTATCGGTTACGATGGTGACAAAGATATCCTGAATTTATTCGGCTTAGCAGACGAAATTCCTGCTACTCGCGAATCTTTAGAAGCTAACTTGGGTAGAAAGTTGGCCGCTCGTGTTTTGCGTAACTGGACAGAAGATTTTGTGGACGAAGACACTGGAGAGGTTGTTTCTATCGAGCGTATTGAGGTTATCTTGGAGCGTGATGTTATTTTAGATGCTTCTAATATTGAAGATGTTCTCGAAGTAGGGGTTGAAAGTGTGATTCTTCAAAAAGAAGATATTGAAGAGGACTATTCTGTTATATACAATACCTTGCAAAAGGATACTTCCAATTCTGAAATTGAAGCGGTACAACATATCTATCGCCAATTGCGTGGTTCTGACCCGCCAGATGAGGAGACTGCTAGAGGTATTATTGAAAAATTATTCTTCTCTGACAAGCGTTATAACTTAGGTGATGTTGGTCGTTATAAGATCAATCGAAAACTAGAGTTGAATACTAGCCGTGATGTTAGTGTTTTGACAAAAGAGGATATTATCGAAATCGTAACTTATTTGGTGCGTTTGATCAACCAAAAAGCAGAAATTGATGATATTGATCACTTGAGCAACCGTCGTGTACGTACTGTTGGAGAGCAATTATATTCTCAATTTGGAGTTGGATTGGCTCGTATGGCTCGTACAATTCGTGAGCGTATGAATGTTCGTGATAACGAGGTGTTTACGCCTGTTGATTTGATTAATGCACGTACCTTATCGTCTGTTATCAACTCATTTTTTGGTACTAGCCAATTGTCTCAGTTCTTGGATCAAACCAATCCACTTTCTGAGATTACTCATAAGCGTCGTATTTCTGCATTAGGACCTGGTGGTTTATCTAGGGAGCGTGCAGGGTTTGAGGTACGTGACGTTCACTATTCTCATTATGGTCGTTTGTGTACGATTGAAACTCCTGAGGGACCGAATATTGGTTTGATCTCTACACTTTGTGTACATGCTAAGATCAACAAAATGGGCTTTATCGAAACGCCATATCGTCCAATTTTGGATGGTATTCGGGTAGATTTTGGCAATAACCCTCAATATTTGTCAGCAGAGCAAGAAGATTATAAAATTATTGCTCAAGCGAATGCTAAATTAAATACGAAGGGCGAGTTTGCTACTGATCGTATCAAATGTCGTCAACATGGTGAATTCCCTGTATTGAGTCCAGATGAAATCGAATTTATCGATATTTCTCCGAACCAAATTGTAGGGGTTTCTGCTTCGTTGATTCCTTTCTTGTCTCATGATGATGCCAACCGTGCTTTGATGGGATCAAACATGCAGCGTCAGGCAGTACCATTGCTTAAACCTCAGTCTCCAATTGTAGGGACTGGTTTGGAAGCTAAGGTAGCTCGTGATTCTAGAATGTTGATTAATGCAGAGGGAGATGGAGTTGTTGATTATGTAGATGCTACTAAAATTATTATCAAGTATGACCGTACAGCAGAAGAACGTGCGGTTTCTTTTGATGATGATTTCACAACATATGATTTAGTTAAATTTAGAAGAACCAACCAAAATTCATGCATCAACTTGAAGCCTATCGTGGCTAAAGGGGAGCGTGTTCATAGAGGAAAAGTTCTTTGTCAAGGTTATGCTACCCAAGATGGTGAGTTGGCTTTAGGACAAAACCTAAAAGTTGCCTTTATGCCTTGGAAAGGATATAACTTTGAGGATGCAATTGTGCTTTCTGAGCGTGTAGTACGTGAAGATATTTTTACTTCGTTGCACATTGAGGCTTTTGAAGTAGATGTTCGTGATACAAAATTAGGAGAGGAAGAATTTACCAATGATATTCCTAACGTAAGTGAAGATGCGACTAGAAATCTAGATGAGAATGGTTTGATTCGTATTGGTGCTTGGATTAAAGAGCGTGATATTATTGTTGGTAAGATTACTCCAAAAGGAGAATCTGATCCTACGCCTGAAGAAAAATTATTGCGTGCTATCTTTGGAGACAAAGCTGGTGATGTAAAAGATGCTTCGTTAAAAGCTTCTCCTTCTACTAAAGGGGTGATTATCGATAAGCGTTTGTTCAAACGTGCCAAAAAGGATAAGGTACAAAAGGCAATGGACAAAAAGCTATTGTCTAAGTTGGACACAGACTTCGATAATGAAATTGCTAAACTAAAAAGTAATTTAGTTGAAAAACTATTGACCTTGTTGGATGGCAAAACTTCTGAAGGTATCAAGTCGATTTACAACGAGCAATTAATCGAAAAAGATGCTAAATTCACAGAGCGTGGATTGAGAGATATTGATTATAGTGCTGTAGATTATACCAATTGGACCAATGACGATACAACCAATCAGTTGGTGCGCCAATTGCTACACAATTATAGTATCAAAGTAAATCAAATCATTAGTAACTACAAACGAGATAAATTTGCGATTACTATTGGTGATGAACTACCTGCTGGTGTACTTAAGTTAGCGAAAGTATATTTGGCTAAAAAACGTAAACTAAAAGTAGGTGATAAGTTAGCAGGACGTCACGGTAACAAAGGTATTGTTGCTAGAATCGTTCGAGATGAGGATATGCCATACTTAGAGGATGGAACACCAATGGATATTATTTTGAATCCTCTTGGGGTACCTTCTCGTATGAACCTTGGGCAAATTTTTGAAACTGTCTTGGGCTGGGCTGGTGAAAAGCTGAATATGAAGTTTGCAACGCCTATTTTTGATGGTGCTAAGTCGGATCAAATCAATAAGTTTGTACAAGAGGCTGGTTTGCCTTACTTTGGACAAACGCATTTATATGATGGTGAGACTGGAGACCGTTTCCATCAAGAAGCTACTGTAGGGGTGATTTATATGCTGAAACTAGCGCATATGGTAGACGATAAAATGCATGCTCGTTCTATTGGACCTTACTCGTTGATTACTCAACAACCATTGGGTGGTAAAGCTCAGTTTGGTGGTCAGCGTTTTGGTGAGATGGAGGTTTGGGCACTAGAGGCATTTGGTGCTGCTAGTATCCTACAAGAGTTATTGACCATTAAATCGGATGATATTATTGGTCGTGCAAAAGCATACGAAGCAATTGTTAAAGGAGATAACTTACCAGAGTCAAGTATTCCTGAATCATTTAATGTTTTGGTTCACGAACTTAGAGGTTTGGCTCTTGAAATTAAGTTTGAATAAGACCAGTTTTGCTGTCTTAATAATTATTGTAAATAGCTTATTTATATAGAAACCTTTCAAGGCCTCAAAACCTTGAAAGGTTTCAGCCCTTAATCTTTTAAGTGCTTTCGAACGGTACTCGCAGATTATAAAAAAAATAGATTTATGCCTTTTAAAAAGAATTACAACGCTAAGTCAAGACCTCAATTCAATTCAATTGTATTGAGTTTGGCTTCTCCAGATGCTATTTTAGAGCGTTCTTATGGTGAGGTTTTAAAACCAGAAACCATTAATTATCGCTCTTACAAACCAGAACGTGACGGGCTATTTTGTGAGCGCATATTTGGTCCTGTAAAGGATTATGAATGCTATTGTGGTAAATATAAACGTATTCGTTATAAAGGTATTGTTTGTGATCGTTGTGGTGTTGAAGTAACGGAGAAAAAAGTACGTCGTGAACGTATGGGGCACATCAAATTGGTGGTTCCTGTTGTGCACATTTGGTACTTTAAATCACTACCTAACAAAATTGGCTATTTGTTAGGATATTCTTCTAAGAAATTAGAAACCATTATCTATTACGAGCGTTATGTAGTGATTCAACCAGGTATTATTGCTGGTAGAGAAATCAACGGTAGTGAAGTTAAGGACTTGATTACTGAAGAGGAGTATTTAGATATTATGGAGTCATTGCCAAAAGAAAATCTTTTGTTGCCTGATGATGATCCAAATAAATTTATCGCCAAAATGGGCGCAGATGCCGTAAGAGAACTACTGAGTCGGATGGACTTAGACAAAATCGCTTACGAATTGCGTCACAAAGCGGCTACTGAGAATTCTCAGCAACGTAAATCGGAAGCGTTAAAACGTTTGCGTGTTGTTGAAGCCTTTAGAGATGGGCATACTCGTATGGAGAACAAGCCTGAGTGGATGGTAATTGAGTACTTGCCAGTTATTCCACCAGAACTTCGTCCATTGGTGCCTTTGGATGGTGGTCGTTTTGCAAGTTCGGATATGAACGATTTATATCGTCGTGTGATTATCCGTAACAATCGTCTAAAACGTTTATTAGAAATCAAAGCGCCTGAAGTAATTTTACGTAACGAAAAACGTATGCTTCAAGAGGCGGTTGATTCTTTATTTGATAACTCTCGTAAGTCAAATGCTGTAAAAGCAGAGGGAGGACGTGCCTTAAAATCTTTGTCAGATGTACTAAAAGGTAAACAAGGGCGTTTCCGTCAAAACTTATTGGGTAAACGTGTGGATTACTCTGGTCGTTCTGTAATTGTTGTAGGTCCTACCTTAAAATTGCATGAATGTGGTATTCCTAAGGGAATGGCAGCTGAGTTGTTCAAGCCGTTTGTCATTCGTAAATTGATTGAGCGAGGAATCGTTAAAACGGTGAAATCTGCTAAGAAATTGGTAGATCGTAAAGATCCTATTATTTGGGATATTTTGGAGAATGTATTGAAGGGACACCCTGTAATGCTTAACCGTGCTCCTACGCTTCACCGTTTGTCTATTCAGGCTTTCCAACCTACCTTGATCGAAGGAAAAGCAATTCAATTGCATCCGTTGGTTTGTTCTGCATTTAATGCGGATTTTGATGGTGACCAGATGGCTGTTCACGTACCATTGGGGAACCAAGCTATTTTGGAGGCTCAAATGTTGATGCTTTCTGCGCACAATATGTTGAATCCTCAGAATGGTACTCCTATTACCCTACCTTCTCAGGATATGGTTTTGGGACTTTATTATTTGACAAAAGAAAAACGTAGCCAAGATGACATTGTTGTAAAGGGAGAAGGTCGTTCTTTCTATTCAGCAGAAGAGGTTATCATTGCTTACAACGAAGGTAATATAGACTTGCATGCCTTGATAAAGGTTCGTGCAAGAACAGAGGATGAAGAAGGCAACTTGATCTATGGAAAACGCATCGAAACTACTGTCGGTCGTGTGATCTTTAATGAAAAAGTACCAGAAACAGTTCCTTATATCAACCAAGAGTTGTCTAAGAGAAACTTGAAAAAAGTTATTTCTGGTATCTTAAAGCGTACCAATACGAGTACTACAGCCACTTTCTTGGATGATATCAAGGATATGGGTTTCTATTGGGCTTATCGTGGTGGTTTGTCTTTCAACCTTCCCGATTTGATTACGCCTTCTGTTCGTGCAAAACGTCTAGAAACAGCGCATGAAGAGATCGAGGATATTTGGAACAACTACAATATGGGGCTTATCACCAATAATGAGCGTTATAACCAGATTATTGATGAATGGACACAGGCGGATAATGAAATTACCAATGTCTTGATGGACGAAATGGCTTCGCACAAACAAGGATTTAACTCGGTATATATGATGTTAGATTCTGGTGCCCGTGGATCTAAACAGCAAATTAAGCAGTTGTGCGGATTGAGGGGATTGATGGCAAAACCTAGAAAATCAGGCGATACTGGTGGAGCAATTATTGAAAACCCAGTATTGGCGAACTTTGTACAAGGTTTGTCGGTATTAGAGTACTTTATCTCTACGCATGGTGCTCGTAAAGGTTTGGCGGATACGGCATTAAAAACAGCGGATGCGGGATATTTGACTCGTCGTTTGGTAGACGTTGCTCAAGATGTTGTAATCAATATTGATACTTGTACAACTCTAAGAGGTATTAAGCGTACGGCTTTGATTGAGAATGATAAAATTATTCAATCTCTTAGCGATAGAATTGAAGGGCGTTATCCTTTGCATGATATTAAACATCCTGAAACCGATGAAATTCTTGTTTCAACAGAAGAGGTTATCTCTGCTGAAATGGCTGTCTTAATAGGTGAGCTAGGAATTGAATCAGTGATTGTTCGTTCTGTTTTAACTTGTGAAGCAAAACGTGGTGTTTGTCTCAAGTGTTATGGCAAAAACTTAGCAACTGGTCGTTTAGCAGAGCGTGGTGATGCTGTTGGTATTATTGCTGCTCAATCAATTGGTGAGCCAGGTACACAGTTGACACTTCGTACATTCCACGTAGGGGGTACTGCTTCGTATACGGTTGAAGAATCTAGCTTGATTTCTAAGTTTGAAGGACGTCTAGAGTTTGATGGTGTGCGTACGGTTATCTATAAAGATGAGGAGAATGGCAAGGAATTCCCTGTTGTTATTTCTCGTTCTGGTGAATTGCGTATTATTGATACCAAAACAAATCGTGTCTTGTCTTCTAACTATATTATGTATGGTGCTGCATTGTACGTAAATGATGGGGACATGATTGCCAAAGGGGACAAAATTTGTGATTGGGATCCTTATAACGCTGCCATTATTACTGAGTTTGATGGTTCTATCGAATTTGAAAACATCATTGAAGGTAAGACATATCGTGTTGAGCGTGATGAGCAAACTGGACATGAGCAATTCGTTGTTATCGAATCTAAAAATAAGAAGCAGGTTCCTGCGATTAAGATCGTAGATGCTGCTGGTGATACACTTCGTTCTTATAATGTACCTGTAGGTGCTTTTATTGACGTTAGTGATGAACAAAAAGTAGTAAAAGGACAGTCGATTGTGAAGATTCCTCGTGTGATGGGGAAAATTCAGGATATCACGGGTGGTTTACCGAGGGTAACAGAATTGTTTGAAGCTCGTAAACCTTCTACTCCTGCTGTGGCTACTGAGATTGACGGTGTAGTTAGTTTTGGTAGAATTAAGCGTGGTAATCGTGAATGTATTGTTACGGCAAAAGATGGTCAAAAACGCAAGTATTTGATTGGCCTTTCTCGCCATATCTTGGTTCAAGAGGGTGACTTTGTTCGTGCAGGTATGCCATTGTCAAATGGTAACATTGCACCACATGATATTTTATCTATTGAAGGTCCTTTTGCGGTTCAACAGTATCTTGTAAATGGAGTTCAAGAGGTTTATCGTGCGCAAGGTATTACGATTAATGATAAGCACATTGAGGTAATTGTACGTCAAATGATGCGTAAGGTACAGATTTTGGATGCTGGTGATACTAAATTCTTGGAAAAAGAAGCCGTACTAAAAAGCGATTTCTTAGAAGAGAACGAGGATATTTATGATAAATTGATTGTTGAAGATGCTGGAGGTTCTACCAAAATTGTTGCTGGTATGTTGATTACTGAGCGCCAATTCCAAGAAGAGAAAGCTTATCTAAAACGTAATGATCGTAAAGCATTGCAAGCTCGTCCTGCAATTCCTGCTACTGCCAAGCCATTATTGCAAGGTATTACTAAATCTTCTTTGGGTACGAAGAGCTGGATTTCTGCTGCATCATTCCAAGAAACTACTAAAGTATTAAGTACAGCTTCTATTTCTGCTGCTGCTGATTACTTACAAGGGTTGAAAGAGAATGTTATTGTTGGTAAGAAAATCCCTGCTGGTACTGGTCTAAGACATTTTGATAAATTGATCGTAGCTGACATGGAAAAAATGGAAGCAATTGAGGCTAAACGTAGAGCGGAAGAAGCTGCTGCGGAAGAAGAAGTGATTATTGGAGAATAATAGACTAGGTCTATACATTATATTTGAGGAACTGTTCTTTTGAGCAGTTCCTTTTTTGTTTTAGTAGGGATCATATCCTAAAAAAATGGACACCCCTTAAATTAGGAGTGCCCATTATTATCGTTTCACTACGAGGTTTAACTACTTAAAAAGCTCTTACTTCTTTACAAATTTAATTGGTCTAGGAGCATATTCGCTTCCTTCAACTTTTATAAAGTATAAGCCACTTTCTAAGGCTTGAACATTGATTTCCAATTTACCCTCATGTCCATTAATCTCATTAATTCTTTGGATTTCAATACCGCTTGAGTTGAATAAACCAATTGATAGACGATCTGGAACTTCCTCTGTTGTCCAACTTAATGTTACTCTATCATTAGCAGGGTTTGGATTAACTCCCAACCTAGCTCTATTTAAGCATTGCAAAGCAGAGAATAAATTTCTACAGAATCTATGTTTACAAACGGTACCGTCTGCTTGTGTACGATGTACTTCTATACAAAGCTCATAATGACCTGTAATGTGAGGATTTACAAATGAAGCATTGCCAATAGTAGTAGCGACATGATTACCATCAATAAACCACAATACTCGGTCACAATCTGTTAGTGCAATAGGAGTAAAGATGTCATTAGGACAATCCAATACCGCATTATATCCTAAATTTACATCATCAAAGAATGATTCATCGCATAGACACTCCTTTTTACAAGGAGGTAATTCTGTTTCAACTTTATCTTTCCAGCAAAGCTCTTGATTACTATCCAACGACTCATAGTAAAAAGCAAATGGACTACAAGTACCATTGGAGGTGATGGTTAGGTTGTAAGTACCAGCTGCGGGAATTGACATAGAGCCTGGTGAAATTGTTCCACAAGGAGTTGAGAAATTGATAATACCAGGATTATCAACGGTAATTTGAATGTTATAATCTGGAACACCATCTCCATTGACATCATCAATACACTCCGCTCTAGAGTCTGTGATTTTTGGACAAGGTAATTCTTGGAAAGATTGTAAGCAGAAATTGTCAAAACCCATGTATAAGGCTCCATTAAGAGTAGTATTGTCACTATGCGTAATAAAGAAGTGTGTCATTCCTAAGGCAGGGAAACCCGCTGCATTAGAATTAAACGTGATCGTATGGTTCGTTTTGGTATTTGAGCAGCTGCTACTTGAAATGCTGATGGTTCCCAACAATACAGTAGTACCCGCAGGGAATAGACTCATGTTGTCGGGCGTAAATGCACCAGTAGGAGAATTGGGAGCATTACCATTACTTGGGTTATAAACGCCATAAACAGCTACCTCAGAATTACCCCAACCATATAGACAAGCCATATCAAATTTTAGGGTATAAGAACCTGTATTCGGCAAGATGGTAGACACCAATCTAGATTGGAATCCTTCTCTATAAGTCGTTCCTCCACCATTAAAATTGGCGATCCAACAACCTGCATAATTACCTGTTTGAGGGGCAGGGTATGGGAAAAAAGGTCCTGTTGTAGCTGTATAATAATCTGCATTACTTCCTGGACCCCATATTCTACGGAAATCCGTTGCATTATCAATATCCTGATCGCTAGTTGTTGGCGTTCCTGATTCTAAATCGCCATTGCTTACATAACTTGCAGGGCAGTCGCTAGAAACAGACAAACAGAAATTGTCAAAGCCCATATACAAAGCTCCATTGATGGTATTGTTATCACTATGTGTGATAAAGATATGCGTTACACCCGCAGCAGGGTAACCCGCAGCATTGGTATTAATCGTTACAGCTTGTAGGGTTTTGTTGTTGCTACATGAACTAGCAGAAATAGGAATGGTATTTAATAATACAGTATTTGCTGGACCATATAAATTCATATTGGTCGGTGTAAAAGCTCCTGTAGGGCTAGGTGCGGCAGCTCCTGACGAGTTGCTTATTCCATATACCGCTACTTCAGAGTTGCCCCAACCTCCAAGACAGGCCATGTCAAAGGTCAAGGTATAAGAACCTGTATTGGGAGGTAAAGTATACATTAAAGAGGCCTTAAAACCTTCTCTATAAACAGTTCCTCCTCCATTATAATTGGCAATCCAACAACTGGCATAGTTACCTGTTGCAGGAGCAGGGTATGGCGAAAAAGGTCCTGTTGTAGCTGTATAATAATCAGCCCAGCTACCTGTTGCCCAAATACGACTGAATCCATTGGCATTTTCAATATCCTGATGGGATCCTGTTGGGGTACCTGTTTCTAAATCGCCATTGATAAAAATGTTATCGGGGCATTGTGTTTGAGCAGATGCTATGGATATTGATAAAAAGGAGGCTACCCATAGCCATAATAAGTTTTTCATAATATTTGGTTAAAATTGTGATTGCTTTTTTAAGCAAATGATTAAAAGGATACCGCTTTTCTTTGGGGGAATATATTGCATAATAAATAGATATATTTTTTAATAAATCCATATTATAAATATGATGGATAACAAAGATTAGCAAAATTATAGGTAGTGAAACGAATTGCTTGTGGTTGGGAGTAGGGAGAATTTAAAAAAGTAATTTCTTTACCTAGAATACGTCTTGTTGAGCATGAGGTTGATGGGAGGGCTGTGACAAAATCGAATAATAGGAGGGTGGTTCATTGTATTTGAATTTTGTTATTAGAAATAATGAAGTGTAAACTCATTTTGAGTTCTGATTACTACGTTCTAATATATATTAAATACAAGAATTATTTTAAACCATAATTTATGATTTTTTACACTTGTTGATGAATTTTTGTGTTGTAATATGCTGTAATACAGTGGTTTGTGTTTAATTTGGTTGGTGGGTAAATAGTTTAAAAGTGAGCTGGCTATGGTGTTGGGGAGTAAGTTCTTAAGAGAGGGGATAGGGGCTATTGTTTCCAAAGAGGATAGCTAAGGATAACAAGAACGAAGAGCGTGAATAAGATGTTTAATGATAGCCAACTAAGTAGAAATGACCGCTTATACTTTTGATGTAAGAACAAGCCTTTGTAGGGTATGAAAGCGATCAATAGTCCAAGAAAAGTGGCTAAAAATGGATTAATAAAAAGGCTATACAACAAAGCATCCAAAACTCTTTCTGAAATCGATAATTCATTGTTTATCTCTGTGAGCGGATATGAGAGGGCACTGATTAGCACCATCACAAAATTCCATCGAATGCAGATTTTATTTTGGTATTGTACATTTTGATAAGGATCTGTTTCTAGTGATTGATCGTCTATTAGTGGCGTTTGGTTCATTGGGAATTATTTTTCTGTCTCTTTGAGCTTCTTTTTGAAGGAGATAAGCACTCTATTTATTGTTAATAAGCAGTTTAGTAATATTAATTTGAAATTCTTATTTCAAACCTATAATCTTTTATTTATAGGAGTTTTGTTGTTTTTTGAAACTATTGTTGTTGTTAAAACTATTTTTTTATACCTCAATTATTTGCTGTTTTTGCTTTTTGAAAAGCTTATCTTTTTTGCTGTTTTTCAGAATGTTAATTATACAAATAATACTTTTTTAATGTTGAAAATCTTGTGATTTATCTTTAACTTGCTTATATTCTGTGTTTTATGAGTGCGTGAAGAAGTAAGCCTGTACATAAATACCCAATTCTGTTGGCAATACTTTGTGGAGAAAATCAACCTAATATAAGGCGGCTGCAAAGTGTTCTATTGATAACAATAAAGCTATGAAAAAAACTATAAACGATAATGAATTTGATTCAAAAACGCTAAGTAATGAATCAGCTCAAAATAAGAGCAATCAAATTAATGACTTTGTAGATAATAGCCCAGAAGCTATTGAAATGAGAAAATTTCAACAGCAAGTTGACCAGAGCGAAGAATCGGTTAGCTTA
Source organism: Aureispira anguillae (assembly GCF_026000115.1). Classification (GTDB taxonomy): domain Bacteria; phylum Bacteroidota; class Bacteroidia; order Chitinophagales; family Saprospiraceae; genus Aureispira; species Aureispira anguillae. The sequence goes on along the minus strand of NZ_AP026867.1, from coordinate 5,721,225 downwards.
CAAGCTTATCAAGATTCAATCTCTACGGACGCTGAAGGAATGAGCTCGGTAAAGAAGAAAAATACAACAGGAATACCTGATAAGTTGAAAGCGAAGATAGAACGTGAATCTGGTATATCTCTAGATGATGTAACCGTGCATTATAATTCTTCCAAACCTGAAGAATTGGGGGCTTATGCGTATACAGAAGGAACCAATATATACATAGCTAAAGGACAAGAAGAATACCTTGCACATGAGTTGTGGCATGTTGTTCAACAAAAGCAAGGGCGAGTATCAAAGACAACAGAAGTAAATGGAAAGAAAATAAATGAGGATAAAGGACTAGAACAAGAGGCAGAAAAAATAGGCATTCAGGGGCCTAAAGGATCAGGAAGCAAAGAAATGCCAATGAATAGCCCTCCTCAACAGCAAGATGTTCAAACGCCCCTTGTTCAGCGAGCTAGAAAGAATAAAGCTGAATTAATGGCTTTAACAGTTGGAGCTTTTGATCAGCATCGAAAAGCAGAGCAAATGGATTGGGCAAATGACCCGAAATTTACGGAAACAGAACGTAAAGTAATTTGGGGAATTATTGACTGGGGATTGAGTGGCTTGGCAACCTTAAAAATTGAAACGGTTGTAAAAGAAGTGCTGGCAGATGCCAAGAATTTTACCTATATAAAGAACTATTGTGAAGCAATCAATGGTGCATTGGGGGGAGATCCAACCGTACAACTAATTCAGTTGAGCAACATGAGTGAGATAGAGAAACAAGGAAAGTGGGTGGCTAAGTTGAATAAAACAATTGGCGGTCCTATGGTAAAAGCTACGATCCCTCGTCCTGCTTTTAAGAAGTTAATTGCAGACGAACCGACTGCGGAATCTTTCTTAACCTATTATACGAGCCAAAATCCTATTTTACAAACCCCCACAGGAGAGGAAGTGAAGGCTTATGTCAAATTAGTAAAAGACGAAGGTGCGAAAATTGCGGATTATACTGGAGCACTTCCAGATATTCGAAATTATCATAAATTTGAAAAAGCTTCTTTAGATAAATTAAAAGCAGACAAAGGGCAAAAAGATCGACCATTAACTCTGATATTGCAGTCGCTTTATGATCATAATGGTGCTTTTATTCGCCATCAACATGTCAATAAAGTGATTCAAAATGCCAATATTCGCGCCTATGCAATAGAAGGTCCAGATGTGGCTAAGATTCAAGAATTAACAGCCACTGGTTTGGCGAGTATAGCGGCTAAACATGGTATGGGTGGAAAAATTACTCAAATGATGGTTGCTGGTCATGGAAACTCTACTATGGTAGAAATGGCTGGATCAAAAACTGAAGTTAAGCAAAACCCCAAAACAGGAGAATATACATCTAATCCAGATAAAAGCGATACCCCTCTTTATTTAGGAAATGCTAGTTATGAAAAGTTTTGGGGAGATTTCTTTGAGGCAGCTTTTAATAACATGGATACCAAAGGGGGGCTAAAACCCAAAGTCTTGTTACGGGCTTGTTTGACTTCTTCTAATGAAATAGATTATGATAAACTGAAAAAAAGTTTGCTTGGAAAGGGACTGAACTTAGATGATAAGAAAATAGACCCAACAACAACGAGCAACCAAACAATTATTAGAGCTGCTATAAAAGATCAATATGCTAAACATGGTAGCTTGGTGACCATGTTAGAAGGGAAAGCAAAAGGTAGGGCGGATATTTTAGGGGCACAAGCATCTATCACGGCTGGTACAACGGGTTCTATCAATGAAAAAACAGGTGAATTAGGGGTAATTGCTTTGACTGATCCTAAGGTAGCAGGTCCCAAAATTGAATATGTTCGACATGGAATAGAACCAACTGGTGCGCTCAAAGCTGTTATTGAAAGTTGGGCGGATGACAAAGACAAGTGTTTTAAGCAAATGCAAGAACGTATTAACAATCCTGTTAATACGGACGATGGATTTATTATTCAATTGTTGTACAGTACTATATTGGCAAATTATAAAGACGATATCCTTACCGCCAATAAACTTGTAAGTACTGCTGGTACTTTGAGTCATATTGCCTTAGGTGGAGCTCATTGTCGTCCAGTTTCATTGAAGAAGGATCAAATGATTCAAAAACACAAAGCAGCATTTTACCCTGCTCTACTTTTAAAATTTGGTCGAAAGGCTGCTCAGTTGGCTATTTACCAAGATTGGATGCAGACGGACAAAACCAAAGGCAAGGATTTTGTAGATTTATTGGCTAATCCTGCATTTAATAAAAATAATGTGACAAAATATCTAGATTTTTCAATGCTTAATGCTGATGTAAAAACGTTATTGAGTGGTAGCGGAGCATTGAGAGGTCGTATTTTATTAGCTTTAGTTGGGTTTATTGATAATAAGAAAAATGCAGATTGCAAAGCATTTTTAAATACTCAAGTAGATAAAGATAAAGTGTTGGTCAAGGCTGTTAAAGACGAACTTCAGGGCTATAGTGAGGATAAATTAAGAAGTGATTTAGGCTTGCCTGTAGAGGCTGCTCCTATTGTTGGAAAGAAAGCTCCAGTAGGCGGAGGAAAAGGACATACTAAGAATGTCGATATTGTTAGTAATGACTTTTATGTGGCTCCTGTGCGTGCTGAAACTAAGAAAATGACTAAAGCTAAATTGAAGGATAAAGCCAAATTAATGGCTGAGCCAACAACAGGATCAAAACAATTGGGTAAGTTTTATTTCAAAAAAGATTTTACGGTTGTTGGGGAGCTGAAAAAAATTGCCGATGATACAGATGCAGGATGGTTTATGTTGCGGAAAAAAGATGGTACTGTTGCTTACATGGAAACCAAATATTTCTAGCGGATCATAAATCCCCTAAAAGAATCGCTTTAGTTTTTATCATTACTTCGCTAGAAAATCGTATTAATTGAATACAAGATGCTTTTTTATTTATCAAAAAATAAAAAACTAGCAGAGTATTAATTTATAAACTTATAATATAAATGATTCAACAATGGAATAGAATTAAAATTCTAATTTTAAGTGGCCTAATTCTTAGGTTAATAACCGCCTGTAATGCACAAAACCAAGCGTTGATAAAGCCAAATATGCCATTAGAAAATCACCAAATAGAGAAGGACCAAAAAATGATTAAAAACGTTAAAATCAATAAAGAAATTAAATTTACAACAGCTTTAAAGTTGGGTAAGATACATTTAGAAGAAGCAATTTTTGAAGTAGTCGATAATCAATGGACTAGCTTTAAAATAATTTTGAAAACAGATGTTGAAACCAACCAAATTTTGGAAGAACAGACCTTTTTTAATAACAACGTTGAAAATAGACTTGACGAGGTAGAAGGAGGATTTAATACTAGTTTGCCTGTGTTTATGGAGCTCACATTAGATGCTGATAATTTTCATCTACTTCCCGAAACAAGCGTCAATTTGGTGGATTATTTTGATAACTTATCAACAGGGGCTGGGCTGTTACAAGAGAATAGCTGGAATTTATTGATGGCTTGGCAAGCGCATCAACTTGATCCTTCTATTGGTGGGGGCACATTAAAGGTGGGCTATCAAACGTCGTTTACCAAACCAAAGAATAAGATTGATGCACTAAAAAGAAAGGGAATCGTATCTAAAGCTGTTGTAACCGCCTTGATAGAAAATCAATTTCCCGTTCATTTTAATGACGATACCCAAGGGTTTGAAACCAAGTTAATGCTTGAAAACAAGGTTTATGCTACGCTTATTAAGCCCAATGATGATGCAGTAGCGTTGACAATTATTTTGTTATACGAAGATGAAGTTAAAGTATCGGATAAAGCGTCTGTCCTCCAGTTGGTCGAAAAAGCGAATGAGGAGATTACAATAGGGGAGTTTGCCTTGAATCACAAAAATCAATTCTCTTATTTTCATCATATGCGTGTCTCGGAAGAAATGGTTAATGCTAAGTGGGTGACAGAGATGTTATTGGCAGGACTTAGCTTAATGCATCATTATCATACGGTTGATCTGTCTTTGATCAAGGAGTAGTGCTGTTTGTTCCTGAACAATAAATCTAAACGGTTACAAGTTGTGTTTTTTTTACCATTTCCTTTAAAAAAAATCTGTATTTGTAACTTATCTTTTCCTTTGTCGTTTTCAAATGAATGTTATCTTAATCTATAAAAACAATTATGAGAGAACGTTTTAAATATAGTAAAAGAAGAGCTTTGTTTATGGCTCTATTTAATATTACTAACCAAACTTTAATTAATCCTAAAAAAGAGTTTGATATTGATTCATTAATCAATGATGCTGTATCTGGTTTCGCTTATGGAGGTTCATTAGATATAATAGAGTCTCTTTCTAATTCATCTCACAGTTGCGACTGTCAGCTTTCGAAGGGGGATGCTACCATAAATATCCCTGAATAAGAAAAAAATCCAGAAAGCTTGACTTTTTGACAAAAAACCTACATCTTCATGTGTATAACTAGCTAAAAATAATTGGTTTAAACCTTGATTTTTTAGTTTTTTTTTATTATCATTGTATGTGTATACACATACAATGACCAAATAATATAGGCTCTATCTTATCTTGGAACTCTCCGAAATAACCACAATACCCTTATAATTAGCTTTTTTGAAAAAAAATAAGTAGTCCTGTAACTTTTTTATTCTATTATCGTATAATGTTATGTGTATACACATAACATTACTGTTAAATAAGGTTTTTAACTCCTCTCTTTACCTCTAAAAGCCCTCAAACAACGATTAAACAAGAAAAATAAATACTTTTGAAACCTTTTATTTTCTTTATTCGTATCACATTATGTGTATACACATAATGTGATAGATAAAAAAGGAATAATGGGAAGAAGAAGTCGTTTTAGTATAGCAAAAAAAGATATAGTCTCTTTTTTTGACGAGCAAGCTGCTAGTATTTTTACAAAAAATATGCTCGCCTCAATCTTCTATGAGCAGCAAGATTTTTGGAGACTAGCAACAAGCATGAGAGTTAATGATTTTATTGATGAGTTGATAAAAACCAAGCACTTAAAAAAATACTCATTCAAGTTTCCTGATAGGTCTATCACTTTATATACATGGAAAGAATTCAACTTTTATAAGCTATTAACTAGTTTAAAGCCAAACTCATATTTATGTTTTCATACAGCTTTACACCTTCATAATCTGACAGAGCAAATCCCCAAACAATATTACGTATCATCTCTAAGAGCATCAAAGTTAGATCGTAGAGACAATTACACCTTAGATAATATTCAACAGGAAGCTATAGATAAAGCATTTTCAAAGCAAAAGATAGGGAGCTCTAAGTTTGCAGTTTTTGATGAGTCAAGAGTATTTTTGTTGGAAAGTCACCTTGCTGAAGGTATAGGTATACAAGAGTTGTCAATAGGGAACTTTAACGATACAATAAGAGTTACAGATCTAGAAAGAACGTTGATAGATGCAGTTGTTCGCCCATTTTATTGTGGAGGAGTATATGAAGTTCTTAAAGCTTTTGAACTTTGTTCTGACAAAATATCTATAAATAGAATTTCTTCTTATCTTAAAAGGTTAGATTTTATTTATCCATACCATCAAGCGATTGGATTTTATCTAGAAAGAACAGGCAAATTTCCTGAAAGTGCTATCCAGAAAATACACAATCGTTTTCAGAAAAAAAGAAAAATGTATTTAACGTATGGTCAGAAAAACTTATCCTTCTCCGAAACTTGGCAGGTTTATTATCCCAGTTCATTAGGGAAATAAAAACAAACTATAGAATATGAAAAAGAAAAAATTGAACCCACAAAAGCTTAATAATGAAACCTATGAGTTGATTAAAAAGGTCAAAAAGGTTGTCCTTTCATCAATCTATAATGATGATGAATTAGCTCGGTATCTTACTTTAAAAGGAGGAACATTACTTGATATGGTTTGGAAGGTAACAGGAAGACCCTCAGTTGATATAGACTTTTCAATAGATACAACACTATCAGACGCATTAGATAATCCTGATGAATTTGGAGATCGATTAAAAAAAGCTCTAAAGCAGGGGTTTAGTGAAGGGATTGACGGAGTGCAATATTCCGTTCTTGATTTCAAGTTAGAACTTAGACCTCCTGAAATAAGTGATGATTTGAAGCATTTCTGGGGAGGTTATATGGCTAGTTTTTCGATAATTGAAACAAGTAAACAAACAACTCCTGAAGAAGATAAGAAGAGAGCTTTATTTATAGGGAAAAGTAAAGTGCGAAATGGAGAAACACTTCTTTCTCCAAAATTTTCCATAGATATAAGCTTACATGAAATATGCAGAGAGAACAGGAAAGAGGCAGAATTTGGAGATGTCTTTATAGAGATATATACTCCTTTAATGGTTGTTTACGAAAAGCTTAGAGCAATATGCCAAACGGATCCAAGATATAATAGTATCATAAAACGTTCAAGAGATTCAAAACCAAGAACTAAAGATTTTTACGATATCTATGTGATTATGAAATTATTAGATATCGATATTAAAGAAAATTTTTCATTACTTCAAGAAATATTTAGTATTAAAAAAGTTCCTCTCGAATTTTTAGAAGGTGTAAAAGATAAAGAAGACTTTCATTCAGGTAACTTTGAAACAGTTCTTTCGACTTTGCCTGAGGACGAAGTCAAACATAAAACTTTTAAACCGTACTTTGATTTTGTGATAGATTTAATAGAAAAAGAAATTTTGCCCAATATAGAAGACACGGAATAATAAAATAGCTTTGTTTAATTCGTCTAACAGGCCACCTTAATATCTAATAGTACACTATATAATATATAGTATTGTTTTAAAAAATGCCCCTCTAACGACTCCTAAAATAAAGAAAGCCTTGCAAGTATTTCACTTGCAAGGCTTTTTGCTGGTGGTCCCACCTGGACTCGAACCAGGGACCAGCGGGTTATGAGTCCGCTGCTCTAACCAACTGAGCTATAAGACCGGTTTTACATCAAATTAATAGAAAGTTATATTTTTCTTTTGCAAGAAACACTACTTTCTTCTTATCTTGTGCGACACAAAAATAAGCATTTGTAATTAATAAAACAATTTTTCTAAAAAATAATTCCATGAAGGGCATAAAAAATATAATTTTTGATTTAGGAGGCGTCTTGATTCACTTGCAGCCAGCATATACAGAAGCTGCATTTTGCGCTTTGGTGGGAGACAAAAAAGAATTCCAGCGAATTTCAAAAATATTGATTCAAGCAGGAGTTTTTGATGATTTTGAAACAGGAAAACTAACAGAAGAAGCCTTTATCCATGCGCTGAAAGAACACAATTCCAACCCTGTAACAAGAGCGCAATTAGAAACTGCCTGGAATGCCATGTTGCTTAATATACCGAGCAATGGTTTGGAATTATTAGAAGAGTTAAAGGCAAAGGGGTATCGAGTTTATTTATTGAGCAATACCAATAGCATACATCTTCGTGAATTTCGCCAAATTGTAGCCAAAGAGCATGGAATTGAAGACTTTGATGCCTTGTTTGATAAAGCGTATTATTCCCACCTTATCAACGAACGAAAACCCGATGAGGCAGCCTTTCAATATGTCTTGGACGATGCGCAATTGATCGCTTCAGAAACCTTGTTTATAGACGACAATGCCCCCAATTTGGTGGGCGCTAGAGCGGCAGGAATTCATACCTTACTGCACCCTGCCAACAGCGATATTAAAGCACATTTAAAATTGTTTTTGCAAGTGGTATAATGGTTAAGCGACGATGTTTACTTAAAAACTAATCTGAGTATAAATGGGGTAGTGGTCAGAAGAAGTATTCGAAATGACTTGAAACGATTCTACGTTACAACTAGGACTTGCAAAAGCATAATCAATGCGCAAAAAAGGAAGCGAACCAGCATAGGTGCTTCCAAATCCACTGCCCATTTCTCCAAAGGCATCTTTTAAGTTTTTAGACAGTTGCCCATAAGCATAAGAATTGGGGGTATCGTTCATATCTCCACAAACCAATACAGGGTAGGGGCTATTATTGATGTGTTCGGCAATAAAATTAGCTTGTTCTTCCCTTAATAAAAAGGCTTCTTTGAGTTTTGTATTAATCCGTTGATAGGTCTTTTGGGTGCCGTCCTCTCCCAGTGAAGATAAATTCTTTTTGTTGAAAATTTCATGCTCGTCGCTACCTAAACCAATGGATTGTAGATGAAAAGAATAGACTCGAATGATGCTGTTTTTGTACTTTAAGTCTGCATAAATGGCTCCATTATAACTGTTGGGGAAATCAATCGTTCCTTTTTTGATAATGGGATACCTTGAAAAAATAGCTAGACTACTTCCTCCTCCTTCAGCATAATGTTTTAAGCCCATTTGGCGGATTAAAAACTGTCTTGTTGTTTGATTATAAGCAGCCGATTTGCCTGCAAATTCTTGCCCACAGAAAATATCAAGGGCTTGCCCTTGTATGGTGCGTAGTATTTTTTGTTGTGCTTTCTCCAAATCTTTGGCTTTTGAGAAGGCCATTGCATTAAAATATCGAACGTTATAACTCATAACTCGAACAGCGTCCAAAGATGGATTGGGTGTCTGCCAGTTGAAACCGATAAAGGCAAATAAACGAGAGCTGCCTAAAAAAATAACGATTAGGGAAAGATAGAAGTAACGTTGTCGTTTGTAGAGCCACCAAAAAGCAAATAAAAGATTGGCAAAAAGTAAAAAAGGGTAGCCTACCGCCAAAAAGGAAAACCAATAGAAGGTAGAAGGGGGAACCCAACTGGCTAAATAAGAGCCACAAAGCAATAAACTAACTAAAATATTGATGCCAAAAAAGAACTTGGAGATTGTCGTCTTGAACCAGCGAAACATGAACGGAATTAAAATGCCTCAATCAATAGGAGGGAAGTGAACAATGAATGTAGTTGTGAATCCATAAACTTTAGATATAGGCTTATCTATAACGATCTAAAAATATCTTTTCATCTTCGGTTAAACTATCATATCCTGAGCGTTTAATTTTGTCTAAAATCGTATTTAGGCATTCTTCTCTAGACATCTCCTTATATTTTTGCATGAATGAACGTCCATATTCATTGCCATAATAGTCTGATTTTTGTCCTCCTTTATACACTTTCATTTTTGCTTTGAAAGAGCGCTCTGTCTTTTGATGTGTTTTAGTTTTTTTCTGCTTGTGAGCAGTCATTTTTTTTCGAGTAAACCAACCTAAGACTTTATTTATGGGCTGAGCCAAATCATTTCCTTTTCTTAACTGATAGATAAAAAACCAGCCCATAAATGCACCTCCTAAATGTGCCAATGCTCCACCAGGATTACCACCTGGGATAACGATAAGATTAATAATGACCCAGACTAAAGCGACATATTGCAATTCAACATCACCAATAAGAAAGAGGCGAATTACCCCTTTGGGATTGAGTGTTGCAGCCGCCAACACAATGGCCATTACACTAGCTGATGCGCCTACTAAGTTGCCTTCTGCGCTAGAAAAGGGAGGGAAAATATTAAAGCCAATGGCAAAAAATAAAGCCCCTGCAATACCTCCCCAAATATAAATGGGCAGCATTTTGCTGTTGGGCAGCAAATCATTGAGTCGTTGACCAAACCAATAGAGTACTAACATATTCATCAGAATATGCCAAAGCCCATCGTGCAAAAACATATAGGTAAAAATACTCCACAAACGAAGTGGAATTTTTCCTATTTCGGAAGGAAAATAGAACCATTCACTAACAAAATTCCAATATTCATCTCTCCAACCTGTGATTAAAAATACAAATACAGAAATCAAGGCAACAAAGACATGTACAGCAACATTGGCCATAATTAAACGAATTATGGTGTTTCCCTGTTGATAACGCATTTTTATATCATCCCAGATATTTGTTGCCATTGTTAAGTGCTTGTGTTTGTTGCTAATTGTGCTTTTACATTACGCTGAGGTAAAGTCGTGTTACTTTTCAAAATACTCCAAAAATTACACCAGTAGATTACAACCGACTAATTTCTTGATAAAGTTGGATATTTTCGAATAATCAATGATTTTTTTCTGAAATTAAAATTTTGCCCCCTGCTTTCGCCAAAACCAAACAATACCAATGGCAATAGCAGCACCTGATAAATGCACAAAATGCCCAATGCCTGTATTGGCGTTCGAAACGTGTTGGTAAAATTCCATGGCAGCTAGACCTACCGCCAAGTATTTGGCTTTGATCGGCATAGGAGGAATTAATAAATATAAAATCCTGTTGGGGTAAAGCATGGCAAAGGTAAACAATACTCCATACGTAGCCCCTGAGGCTCCCAAAGCACTTTTGTGCCATATTCCAGCTAACTCCCTTGTCGCATCATTAATAATGTCAGGATTTGTGCCTTGATTGTTTATGGCCATCATAATTTGTTCTGGAGAGAGGGTACTCATTAAATAATGAGCATGCATATAATCTGCCCCCAAACTAAGTAAATTGGCTCCAAAACCTGCTGATAGGTATAGGAATAGGAATTTTTTGGGTCCCATTGTTCGTTCTACGTCTGAACCAAACATAAACAGAACAAACATATTCATGAAAATATGAAATAACCCTGCATGCATAAAAAATGAAGTGACCAACTGATAAGGTTGGAACGCCTCATTTTCTACATAATAAACGACAAAGTTTTGATAGGTAAAATTTCCAAATGTAATAGAAGCTAAAAACATCAATAAATTTAAAATAATGATGTTTTTAGTGATCTCAGGCAGCGAATTAAACTGTTGTTGCATAAATACTAAAGTTCTTTTAGAAAAAGTACAAAAAGGGTTAAGTTAGCCCATGATTGCTTCTACCGATTTTACCTCAGGAACCATACGTTTTAGCATACCTTCTATACCTACTTTTAGGGTTCCAGAGGAAGATGGACAGCCACTACAAGCCCCTTGAAGTATTACATTTACGACTCCATTGTCAAACGAATGAAATTTAATATTACCTCCATCCATTTCTACTGCTGGGCGTACGTATTTGTCTAGCAATTGTTTGATTTTTGCTACTAATTCTGCATCGTCTCCAGTATATTGTTCCTCCTCTTCTGCCTCTATTTTGGCTTTTACCTCTTCAAAGCCTTCTTTCATGACCTCATTACCTTCTTCAATGTAACCTTTTATAAAGGTTTTGAGTTCCATCATAACGGTTGACCACTCCATATCTGCTGCTTTGGTAACCGTAACAAAGTTGTTACAAATATAAACACCATGAACATAGTCGAAACCAAATAATGCAGTTGCTAAAGGCGACCATTCTTGTGCTAATTCCTTTTGATCAGCAGGGAAATCTGCCATTTTACGAGGGTAAAGCATTTGGTTGGTAACAAACTTTAGTGTTTCTGGATTAGGGGTTTGCTCTGTGTAGAGCATTACTGGTGGTTTAGTCACTTTTTTATTGTCCATTGTTTTGATATTGTCTAAAAAAATAAGTTGCACAAAAATAACAAAAAAAGCTCTTTTTTGTTGGCGTGCTTGATAATTTAGTGTTTTTATGAGAATATTATGATATTCATTACTCGGTTGAAAAATCGCATTATATTGATTATCAGTGTTATATGTTTCTGTGGCTTAGAGGGTTAAAAAGCTGATAGTCAATGTGATGCAAGATGCTTTTTTATGTTTTTTATTAAAAACTAAACAACTATCTCATGAGCATAGCGAACTAATCAACGGAGTATTAATGATATTATAACTGCTTATTCATCATTTATGGCACTATAAATCAAGCATTTTTTTTGCTTAAAATCAGTGCTATTAGCCTTCTAATGAAACTTAAGAATAAGCGCTAAAATTAATACCATCAATAAATTTCCTTTATAAGAAGAAAACACTATTTTTGTAACGAAAGTTGTGCAAGTCCATAAATGAATACTTTACTATACCAATTCTATTTTTAGGTTCTTTAGCAACTACAAAACAAATCGTGAAGGAAACACAAACAAAATGTAGGCTTTTTGCTGTTTAACAGCGTGGTAGTTACGCTGCTATTTACTCTTTTAGTGTGCCTAGGGGTAGTTATAAGAGCCGTTCGTGGTTACTTCACAAAAGCGTCGTCAAAGATTCCTGTTTTTACAGAAAAAAATACCAACACTATTAAAATCAAACCATGCAATTTTCTATTTCTTCAGCAGACCTTAAAGAGCAACTTCAAATTATTAATGGTGCTATTAGTTCTAATCCTATTTTACCAATATTAGAAGACTTCCTATTTAAAATTGAAGGCGATACACTTACTATTGCAGCTACGGATAACCAAACTTTTATGACTGCAGCCTTGCATGTAGATGCGGATGAAGATGGTTGCGTGGCTATTCCTGCTAAAATTTTATTGGATACCTTAAAACAATTACCAACGCAGCCTCTTAAGTTTTCAATTGATTTGGAAACATTTGCTGTTGCAGTAACTTCTCAATTTGGACAATATAAATTGGCAGGAGAAGATGGTAACGATTTTCCTAAGATACCAACTCCTGATAATGTAGATAATATTGATGTTCCTGCAACTATTTTGCTAGAGGGGATTAACAAAACGCTTTTTGCGACCAGTACCAATGAATCTCAGGTAGCTATGACAGGTGTTTTTGTACAGATAAATGGCGAAGGATTGACCTTTGTAGCGACGGATGCTCACAAATTAGTCAAATATGGATTTACAGATATAGAAACAAGTTTGGATGGTGCGTTTATTTTGCCTAAAAAAGCATTGAACCTACTTAAGAATGCCTTAGCAAATAGCAATCAAAGTGTTAGCATTGCTTATAACGATACCAATGCAATTTTCTATTTTGATAATCAAGTCTTGTCTTGTCGTTTGATTGATGAAAACTATCCTAATTATGGGGCTGTTATCCCTTCAGACAATCCTAACACGATGAGTATTACAAGAACGGATTTTTTAAATTCGTTAAAACGTATTGCTAATTATGCCAATAAAACAACCAATCAGGTAAAATTAGAAATTTCAGATAGTAGTTTGACAATAGAGGCAGAGGATTTGGATTTCTCTAATCGAGCAACAGAACAATTACCTTGCTATTACGATGGAGAGGCGATGACAATCGGCTTTAATGCTAAGTTTTTGATTGAAATGTTGAATACGATAGGAGGAGATAATGTTCGTATTGAATTATCTAGCCCAAATAGAGCTGGGATTCTTAGAACAGAAGAGCAGGCTCCCAACGAGGATTTGTTAATGCTTGTTATGCCTGTTATGTTAAATGTATAAGACTTGCTCTTATAGAGAGAGAATAATAGATTTAGACTGCTCTTTTTTAGGGCAGTCTTTTTTTTGCTAAAATTAAAAATAAAAAATACATGAAAGTGTATTTTTTTAGTAAGTTTACATAAGATTTTTGATTGGCGTATTGCTTACATATATCTAAAATATTGTATTGTTGAATTTAAAAAATTCTAACATGCAATAAAAGTGTAGCCATTTAAAACCTAAGAAAAAGGAACTGTCCTCCCCCGTCCTTGTCCGAAATAAATGATAGGATATTGCAACATGCATTAATTGTATGGATTGCCCCGCCATATCCTAAGTTAGTTTTATATAATCGGTGATATACAGCTAGAAAATTTTAGAAGAAAAATTTTTCAAAAGGGCATCGCTGTGCCTAATTTTATGATTCATAAACCTTTATTTATTATGAAAAATATTATTCTGATAGTAACTTTATTTATGACATGTTTTTCCCTGAATGCACAATTGTCTAGTTCTGTTTTGATGGGGTATTGGCACAATTGGAACATCAATAGTGTACCATATATAGCGTTAGATCAAATTGAATCTAGGTACAATGTCATTGAGCTAACCTTTGCTGATGAAGGCAATCCTGCTACTGTTTTTTCTACTCCTACCCAAGAACTTATTTATGTAAAGGGAAAGGAAGGTGATTTCTATCAAATTATAGATTCTCAAGAGCAAGTGGTTAAAGAAGGAATCTTAGACAGTAGTTGTTCTATTGTTATTCGTGATTTGCCTCCTGGTGTGTATATTATTCGCTGGGACAATCAAACGGATCAATTTATGAAAATGAATTTTTAAACAATAAAACCTAGATTAAATCTTGGTACTGAGCGGTTATTCTGTAGAGAGTAACCGCTTTTTTTAGGATAAACACAGATATAAAAGAAATAATGTGGTCTATAAAATAATATGAGCATAGTGCCTTCACAAGCGATAGCAAGCAGATGAAATGAATAATCCTATCTTATATTGTCTGTATTTTAGAAGTTTCTAAAATATTAATTTTGGAATAGCAGTTGCAATAATTTGTGATGAAAAGCTTAACTTTAAGGAAGTTATGCCTAGTTGAATACGAAATGAAAAACTTTTAATCAATTTTGAATCGATTCTTTTTTAGAAGAATCAATCGGGTAGCTTTTGTCCTATACTCGATTTTTTATAAAAAAAATCCCCCTATATGAATTATTTTATACTGCTTGTTTTGACAAGTGTTAGTTATGTATTGCAGGCTCAATCTGCTAAAAATCATTATCAAAAAGGAAACGCCTTACTCAAAGAAAAAAAATATACCGAAGCCGTTACCAGTTATGATGCTGCACTAAAATTGGATTCAATCTATGTCTTTGCTTATAATAATAAAGGGCGTGCTTTATTGGCTTTAGATTTACCAAAAGAAGCAAAAGCCTGTTTTGATCAGGTTATCTCATTAACCCCCAAAGATGCCAATGCTTATTATTATCGAGCGCAATCATTTGGGGCAATGGATTATTTTGAAAATGCAATCGTTGATTATAGCAGAGCAATTGAGTTGAATGCAACATATTTGGATGCTTATTATAATAGGGGGATAACGTACCAGAAAGTCGATCGAAATAAAGAGGCTGTTGATGATTTTAACAAAGTCCTAGAATTAAGAGAATTAAATGAAACGAGTAGCCATCAATATTCCGATATATATACTCTATTGGGCTTTTCCAAGCGATTATTGGGGCAATTAGAAGCAGCCATGAAGGACTTAGCACTAGCCATAGAAACCAATCCTAAAGATGCCCAAGCTTATTATCACCGAGGAATTATCAAGGCAGGGACAACAGAAATTGAAAGTGGGCTATTGGATTTGACCAAAGCCATTCAATTGGATGCGGAGTTTGTCAATGCTTACTACCAAAGAGGGCTGATTTATAGAGCGCAAAAAGCGTATAAAAATGCCCTTAAAGATTTTACAAATGTAATCAGTCTAAAACCCAAGGCTAATATGGGGTATATCTCTAGAGGATATACTTATGCTAATATGGGAAAACCCAAAGAAGCGATTAAAGATTATAACCAAGCAATAGCCCTGAATCCTAAGGATGCAGCTACTTTTATTCGTAAAGGCTACGCCAATGTAGCCCTAAAAGATTATAAAATGGCGCTTGAGTCTTTTTCAACAGCAATAGATTTGAACACTTCATTCAAAGGCTATGCTTATAATAATAGAGGAAATGTTAAGCGGATTCTAAAAGATTACAAAGGAGCAATGGAGGATGTTAATCAAGCTATTCAAATGGATTCTCTTAATGCATTTGCTTTTAGCAATAGGGGGCTGATTTGGATGGATCAGAACGATGCTGTTGCCGCCCTTACTGATTTTGACCGAGCGATTGAATTAAACAGCCAAGTAGCAGAATTCTATTATAATAGAGGTAAATTTTATGTAGACCAAAAAATATATGATAAGGCGATTTCAGACCTTAGCAAGTCTTCAGAGTTGGTTCCAGAATACAAACAAAAAGAGCTTGCAAAATTGTTAAAGACAGCCAAAAAGGCTTTTTTGTCAAAGAATTGATGTTCTTAGTAAGAATAACTAAACTACCAGTTTTTGTTGACGTAAGATATGATGCACTTGAATAGAAACGTCTAAGAATAAAATTCTTGGATTGCCATTTCGTTCAATATGGAAAGCTGTTTCATCAAAAAGCTGTACGAGTTGTTGCATTTGGTCTATTCCAATGACTTTTAGCATATTTTGAGCAGTAGAAAGTTCTGCTTTTTGGAGTCGAATTTTTAGTCGTCCTCCTCCCAGTTGCAGGCTTAGGAACTCTTTTAGAAAATAAAGCGCATATTGGAGAAAGACAACTTGATCTTTGCGTCCCATTTTGGTGAAAAAGTTCTTTTCTGGATGTTTTCCACTAACAATACCCTCTACCCAACGAACCATATCTTTGGGTTTGCCTTGGTAGCAAACTCGTAACCAGTCAACGAACAAACGAGCATTGTTATCTTCCATCTCATGCAGCAAGGTTTGCGCTTTGTTGTAATTGCCTTCTACTAAATAAGCAATTGTCTGTGCTTTTTCGGGGCTTAAGTGATGGGTGGCTTCCAAGTGGGCCGCAATTTTTTCATCCTCTAACCGTGGTATATTGACCAATTGACAACGGGATAAAATTGTATTTAAAATTTTACCTTGCTGTTCAGAAATTAGTAAAAAAACAGTATTGGGGCGGGGCTCTTCAATTAATTTAAGTAGACGATTTCCTTCCTTTCCTAGATATTCGGGGAGCCACAAAATCATAATTTTGAATTTCCCTTCCAATGCTTTATAACTGAGTCGTTGAACGATAGAAACACATTCATCTTTGGTAATATTACCTTGCTTATTTTCTGCTCCTATTTTTTCTAACCATTGACTGGCATTGAGATAGGGATTTTCAGCAATTGCAGCACGCCATTCTTTGATATAATTGGTACTAATGGCTTTGGAACCAACAGTAGGGTACGAAAAGTGCAAATCTGGATGGACTAATTTGCTAACTTTTCGACAGGCACTACAACTGCCACAGGCATCTTGTTCATTAGGGGTTTCACAGAGCAAAAATTGGGAGTAAGCCAAAGCTAAGGCCAAAGCGCCATTTCCTTCTTTGCCCAAGAAAATTTGCGCATGAGCGGTTCGCTCTGCATAAAAACTTTCAATAAGGTGTTTTTTTATTTTTTCATGTCCAAAGACCTCTGCAAATAACATACTGTATTGGTTCTGATGGTGTTTATAATTGGATGTCTAAGGCTGCTAAAATACGTTCATCAGCAGGTTCTACGGTAGGAGCAAAGACATGTGTTAGGTAACCTGCTTCATCAAAGATGTATTTCTGGAAGTTCCAACTCACATCAGAATCTTGTAAACCATTCAGCGTTTTTTGAGTAACAAAATGATACAGGGAGTGCATGTCGTTTCCCTTGACAGAAATTTTGGTTGTCATCGGAAAACTAATTTGATAGGTGGTGGAACAGAATTGTTCAATTTCTTGATTACTTCCTGGTTCTTGAGCACCAAAATTATTGGCAGGGCAAGCAATGATGACAAAATTATCCGAAAAATTGCGATACATTTCTTCCAATTGTGCATATTGTGCTGTCAAACCACATTGGGAAGCTACATTGACCAAAAGAATTTTTTTGCCAGCATAATCCGAAAAATTGATTTGTCCACCTGTTAATCCATCTATTTGGAAGGTGTGAATGCTTTTTGGTGAGGTGGTACTCATAATGTATTTACTTGATGGTTAGTGAACAATGATTACTTAAGTAAGATCAAAAAATGGAGCAACAAAATGGAATAGGACAATTGGATATTCTACCCCTATGTTGAAACATATTTTTAGCTTATTGGTTATTCAAAATGATAGAAGTAAGAAAGAGTTCACAAATTAATAAACAATAAGACGGTAAAAATTTTTATAAAGATATGTATATTTCAGTATTTCGCAAAGCGCATTTTAATGCTGCTCATCGCTTACATAATCCAAATTGGTCGGCAACTAAAAATGAAGCGATTTTTGGTCTGTGTAATAATCCACATTATCATGGGCATAATTACGAACTGGAAGTAAAGGTAAGTGGGGAAGTAGATCCCGAAACGGGCTATTTGATTGACTTAAAATTGCTATCTGATTTGATAAGGGATCATATAGAAGCTAAATTGGATCATAAAAACCTAAACTTGCAGGTAGAAGAATTTCAAAATTTGAATCCAACAGCAGAAAATATTGCTTATGTAATTTGGCATATTTTGCGAAAAAAATTGGATGAAAAATACGATTTAATGGTTCGATTGTATGAAACCCCACGCAATTATGTGGAGTATGAAGGAAAATAGATATTAAAACTTTTGAAAAAAGGTTATATTTGAATGGTATTTTGAGGGATCAATGTTACCGTAAATATCTTGCTAAGAGTCTTATAGCTGCAAGGATTGATGGGCGTAAGTAATACAATAATTAATCGTATAGCATTGAGCCATTAGATTCCTACTTTGTCTAGTTACTTACTAAGTATCGATTCTTAATTAGTTTTAAACATTTTGAGCGTCTTTTGGATTAATGCTGCGTTAAAAATACTCGTTGTAGCTCGCTACAACTCCGTTTTTTGCCTTGAAGTAATCTATAATCCATCATAAAATTTAGTTTAACCTAATTTAGCCTCCATACTTAAAAGGAACGAACATAGAATGTATACATCTTATAAAATAATATCATACCTACTGTAAATGAAAACAGGGTCCAAGTGTCTGATAACTGCATGTCTTATTTTGTCTAGTCAGATCACTATACTTATTGCACAACCTTCGTTTACACTAAATGGTTCTACCATTGTGATGTCTGAGAATTGTTACCGTCTAACTTCTCATCAGGCTTCTAATGATGTAGGCAGCCTTTGGTGTGAGTTTCCTATTGAATTGACCAATGCTATTGATTTTAGGTTTGCCGTCAACTTAGGTTGCTCTAAATATGCTGGCGAAGGAATGGCTTTTGTGATGCATAAAGATTCTGCTATGTATGATGCCTTAGGTTGTCAAGGTGCTGTAATGGGATTTGGAAAAACAACGAACTGTGAGGGGATTAGCCCCTCTTTAGCGTTGGAGATTGATACTCGTTTTAATCGAAGCCACAAAGATTTGTACCAACCTCATCTGACCTTGGTAAAAGATGGAAATTTGAGCAAACCATTAATTGAACCTATACGGGCTAAAAGTTACGGAAAGGATGTTAGAGATTGTGAATATCACGATGTCAGGATTACATGGTTGCCTTCCAAGCAGGAATTGTGTATTTATTTTGATGGAGAGCTGAGAATTACCTATACCGAAGATATTCTGAATGATATTTTTGGTGGCTCAAAATCGGTTTATTTTGGCTTTACAGGCAGTACGAGCAATCGTGCCAATATGCAGATGGTTTGCATCCAGTCTTTGGTGATAGAGGTAGATGGAGATTTTGAACGAAAACGTGATTTTGAAGATGCAATAGGAATTTATCCGAATCCTTTGAAGGAAAAGGTTACTATTGATGTTGATTTGTCAGAGGAGCAGGAAGTTCAGATGCAGTTGTACGATAGTACAGGGAAATTAATTTATGAAATCCCAACGCATATTACACAAACTAAAAAGTACTATTTTAATATGCCTGGTCTTCCTTCTGGTGTTTATTATGTCACTGTAACCAATGGAACCAATCGGGTTAGCAAAAAAATTGTTCACATTTCTACTATTCGAGCATAACATGTGTTGTGCAAGGATTATTTCTTTTTATAAAAGTTATAGCGTATCGTCTTCTGAGGAACCAAAAGGTAGCCTTTAGGAATGAGTTCGCCTTTTGTAGTAATTTGAAAGGGGCTTCTTTTGGGGGAAAAGTGAATGTTTATTTGAAAATAACGAGCCGAATAAGCATGAAGCGCCCAATCTTTTTTTATGGGATCGGATGCCTTTACAAAACTGTTTGGCGAAACCAATTGTCCTAGTATAAAGGTGTCGTGTAAAATTTCCTTGTCACGAGAAAAACTGCCATAAGAGCTAATGGTAATTCCTAGTAAACAGATAATTGCAAAACTTCCTACCCAACGAATTATTTTTTGTTTCTGAACGATTTGATCAAGTGCCTCAAGCTGTTTTAGATGAAAACAAGCAAAAGAAACAACAAAATAAATTAAAGAGGGCAAAAGGTAAAAACTCATTTGTTTGGGACTAATCATAATAGGGAGGGAGCCCGATAGCCCCAAAAATAAAAAGACCCATCCTTGTTGCTGAATAGCTTGATGCTGCGATTTTTGCTTAAAAAAAATGCGTAAACCAATTCCTACGGGAATCAATACCACCAATTGTAGTAGTAGTTTTTCTAGAATCAAAAAACGATTAACCGTCCCATACTCGCCTGATAAACTTTTGACCAATTGTATATCTAAATAGTCGCTAAAAAAAAGAGCGGCCTCAGTGGAACTACCGATTAGCATTCCCCAACTTAAAACGAGAACTAAAATCGGAATTGCTGTGTTCCAACAGATTTGTTTAAAAGGATGTTTATAATACAATAAAGGAAATATTAGAGGAAATAAACCAGTTGGCCCTTTGGTCAAAGTGGCTGCAAATACGGCCAATCCTGCTACTATGCTATATCGGTATTGTTTATGATCTTGCGCTAAAAGGTACATCCAAATACTCATCAAGATAAAACAATTGCTTGTGTTTTCTAATACATTGTTGTTGAAACCCCAGTGCACTAAAGGCAGTATCAAGTAGAGCAGTTGCACCCAATAGGCTCCTTGAGGAAAACTAGGAACTAAGTGTTGCCATAATTTCTTGATTAAGGAGAGACTCACAATTAAGCAGAAAATGGAATAGAGTCGATCAATCCAAAAGAAATCGCCAAAGACACTGAATAAAAGAGATTGCAACCAAAATGCTAAAGGTGGATGACTATGGAATGGATCGCCTAGATATACCCAAAAATCCCACCAGCCTTCTCCTGCCAAGGCGTAATTTCTGGCAAGTGTACCGTACACAAGACCATCTACAAACATACCATGACAGAATAAATACTGTCCAATCAAAATCAAACTTAGCACTCCAACTAATATGGAAATAGAATTAATTTTTTTTAGAACAGGTAGACGTTGTTGTAAAAGATGCAAGATTGGATAAGTTTTTAATGCTAGGATAGGGACCCAATATACAGGTTTTGTTAGGGCTATGCAATAACTTTGAATTTAATCTTCTAAGTAATGAATCTAAATTATTGATAGTTTTCGAGCAATCTTTTTAATCTTAACTGTGTTGAAAATACTCGCCATAGCTAAGGCTATGACTATGTTGTTCGCCTTGTTAATATCAAAAATCTTTTACTGCAAATTCTATAAATAATTTTGCCCCATTACTTAAACGTAGAAAAGGCTATTTTTACAAGAATTGCAAAAATAGCCTAAATAACATTGAAATAATTAACCAACTAAGCAGAGGTCAATTCTGCATCGTTGGTTAATTAAGATTTATTCTACAATAATTTGCTGTGTAATTTGTTCCTCATTTTGTGTTAAATGAATAATGTATATACCTGAAGGGTATTTTGAAACGTCCAATTGATCGTTGTAATTTCCTTCAAAATTTTGGATGGTTTGGGTGTACATTTCTTTTCCGTCCAAACTTATCACATGAATCGTTAATGGAGCTTTTTGCCCTTTAAATTTGATGTTGACAAAATCAGCCGTTGGATTCGGGAAGACCTCCATACTTGATTGTTGTGCAAATTGGCGGTTGTTCTTTTTTGTCTTCTTTTTTTCTTGAACAACTGTTTCTGGGGTATGGGGGACGCAATTTTCTTCCAAAGTAGCTATCTTCCAAGCCACATTAGGGTTGTCTGCCCATGATCCCAACGTAGCTCGAATGGTTATGGGTTGATTTTCTCTAAGGAGTCTGATTCGAATTTTATCACCAGGTTTTTTACTTTGAATAAAAGCAATTGCTTCTTCGGTACTGTGGATCTGCTGCTGATTTAATTTTACAATTTTATCAGAGGCTTTTAGGAGTGCTTTTGCGGCTCCAGTACCTTCAATAATAGAAGTTAATTTAGCGCCAGTTCCATCTTCTTGATGAGAGGTACTCAAATAAACCCCTAAAAATGGTTTAGCATACAATTCATTTAATTTTTCGCAAGCGTTTTGTGTTAAATCAAACGACTGTCTCTTGGTCTTGTAATTGGAATATTTTGTTCTATAATTTAAATAATGATTTTGAGCAGCTCCTTTAAAGGTAGCAGTACGAGTTTGTGTCACTCCATTACGTTCATATTTAATGGTTACTTTGTCTCCAATTTTATGCGCATCGACAATAGCAATAAGACCAGGGATTGATAGAGATTTTTTTCCATTAATCATTAGGATTTTATCCCCTTCTTGCAATCCAGCTTCTGCGGCAGCCGAATTTGGAAATGTTTTTAAGACAACAGTTCCTTCTTCGTTCCCTTTTAGCAAAACTCCTAACTTGGGCTTGTTGTCACAACTTTTTTTCTTTAAGATAGAATTATAGGTATATATTTTGTCACCATTAGAAGTTGTAGTTCCTCTAAAAAAATCTTCTTTTTCATTAGAAGTTGTTCTAATGATTGTAACTTTAGCATCTGTTTCCAGTTTGTTATGATCCTGTGCAAAAATAGGAGAGGATACACTAGAAGCAGCAAAAGCTATGCTCAGCGTGAAAAGCCAAGATTTCCGATTAAATAAAGTTTTCATATTAAGTATAGTTTTTACAAGTGGTTGAACAGAATTATTAGCGGTAATTGGGTTTGACCACTTTTGTTAAGAAATGAATCTGTTTTGTTTTAATCCAATTTAGGGAATGAGGATAATTGGATTTTTTGTTGACCTCTTGTAAATTTAAGGAACAGATTGCGTTATTCTTCTTAACAAAAGGTTAATAAGTAGTTAAGTATTAAAAAGAAATAAAATAAGGTAGAAAAGTATGAATGCTAAAATTTTGTTTGCTGTTGGTGGGTTCTTTTTGTTGTTAATAGGTTGTGCTATTCCGCATCAGATGCATGAAGAAGAGGCTGTAGAAGAGCCTTTTTATGTCGAAGAGGAACCGTTTTATGAAAATAACATGGAGGAGCAAAAAGCGCAGCCAGTTGTTATTCAAGGTGGGCGTGCCAATAAGGAATTATATGCAGGGTTGCCCAATAGTATAAAAATACATGTAGAAGGAGAAAGTACCGAACATTTACATGTTTTTTCTAGCAATGGTCGTCTTACTCCTGCTGATGTTAGCAAAGGGATGTATAATTTTTATGAGCAACGTCCTGGCTTTGTTGTTGAAATAGTGGCAAAAGATACATTTTCTGGTAAAATGATTACTAAGGTATTTGACGTTGTAGCCATTCCTGCCCCTGAAGCATATATTTGGAAATATAGAACGGCAGTAAAGATTCATAATCTAGTGTTTAATGCCAAAGATTTTAGCACTCAAAATGCCGTTGTTTTACATCATCGACAACAAGTTCCTGCACTTTGTTTGGCAGAAAGCTTTACGCTAATTCGCATAGATGGAGAAGGGAAAAGAACCGTTCATCACAATAAGGATAAAAATGGATTGTTTGATGAAACTGCAAAAAAAATAATTTCAGCCGCACAAAAAGGAGATATTTATTTGGTTCAGGATATAAAAACGTCTTGCTCTCCTTTTCCTGTAAAAAATATCGTTTATACAATAAAATAATTAAACAATTGGTAATGAGTAGATTGTTTGGTTGTATTTTGATGCTAGGATAATTTCCTTAAACTTTTTTTAAAAAAAATAAAAAAAAACGATCAATAAAGTTCACACTTTTAAATATGCATCCATTAAGTATTGTAATCGAAATTGAAAAGAAAGATTACATACAACTTCACAACAAGTGGAGTTCTCAAAATTGACTAAAGAAGTGTGTTTTTATAGATTAGATAGTATGTTTTTGACCTAACTTAGCTCCCACTAAGTTAGGTTTCTTCTTTTAGCCTTATTGGCAACAATTTATATATCCCCCAATTGAGGTCTTAGAATAATTTCTTCTACAACTGTTCGGTCACTAAGTTGATAGATATCTAACAAAGACTGAGCAATATCATCTGCTTTCATAAAACGCTCTTGTGGCAAATCGGTTCCTTCCCAAGAAGCAGTATAGGTTGCACCAGGCATCATTGCCGTTACACGCACTCCCTTGTCTTTGACTTCTTCTCGCAATACTTTAGAAAATCCTAACATAGCATGTTTAGAGACGGCGTAAGCTCCATAAGGCATAATACTAGCAATGGAACAGATGTTAAAAATATGCCCTTTGTTTTGAGCCGTCATCATCGGAAGAATTCCTTGTGTCATATAATAAGTGCTATAGAGGTTTAGGTCCATCATCATTTCAAAAGCTGCTTCATTGTCAGCATTCGCCAAGTCACAAGGAATAAAAACTCCTGCATTATTAACCAAAATATCAATGGTTTTCCATGTTTGTTGGATGTGCGCCACAAAAGATTTAACCGCTTCTTTTTGAGACATATCAACTGCTTGAGCAATTACCTGTATTCCATGTTCTTGTTCAAGAGATGTTTTTAAGGCAGTTACATCGGTTTGTGTACGAGCACAAATAGCAACATTAAAACCGTTTTTTGCTAATAATTCGGCAACTGCTTTGCCAATACCTTTGGTTGCTCCTGTTATAATTGCGTTCATTGTGATGTTTTATTTTTGAGTAAATAACAATAGTCTATTGATTTTTTAGCGCATAGATTATGAACATAAAAGTTGCAATATAAAAAAAAATCAACCACTTAATCGGTAAGTGGTTGATCTAAAAATTTTGAAGCAATAAGTAGCTACCTATCGACTTTTATTATTGTTCTTTTTACGAGCAATATTAGCACTAGCTTTTGTTTGTTTATGTTTAATAGTTGCCCGTTCTTTTGCCGTTACTTTTCCATCTGCTTTGGCAGCTCTCTTGGTTTGGTTGATGTCTCTTTGTTGAGCCTTTAGCTGTTTAGTTTCTCTTTTGGTAAGCTCTCCAGATCGAACGCCTTGGTGGATACGGGCATTTTGATTCACTTGTTTTTTAGTAACTTCTTTTTTGGTGGTCTGAGCATCGGCATTAAAAGCAAAAGCAGTTATAGCAATTAGCGTCAATAGAAAATTTTTGATCTTCATGATATGTAATTTTGTGTTGGAGTATTTGATTTACAGCTACTAAGACTCAGGTTTTGCCCTAAGGTTTAATGAACTGTAAAAAAAATTATTGCTGTTTAGATGGATCGTAATTTGGATCAATTTCTTTCCAGCGATTGTGATACTCCGCTACCTTTTCCATTTGATTGAGATGACGATAAGCAATTTCTAAATTATAGAGAATTGGCACAGAATTCGGGCTCATTTCAACTGCTTTTTCAAAATAGCTGATGGCCTTATAATGGGAAGCAACGCCCTCTGTTTGTTTGCCCATCTGCTGCAACTGCATTCCTTTCATACCATAGGCAACGCCCAATAAGCGAAAACTTTCAAAGTCCTGTTTGGAATAAGTCAGAGATTTTTCAATAGAAGCCATAGAAGCATCCAATTGTCGCAAATGTTGCCCTAAGAGCTTGCCACGATCTCGATATACAACACCAAAGTTACGCTTAACATCGGGATGGTCAGGACGCAAGCGCATAACCTCATTATAGGCTTTGATCCCCGCATCATAATAAGCTAATGCTTGTTTGAATAAGGTTGTTCTTGAAGCGGCGTTTTGATTTTGGGCACCTTCTTTTTCGGTAATCCCTCCCAACATAACATTAGCATTTCCTCTTAACAACCAAGCATTATTATAAGTAGGATGCAATTGAGTAGCGATCAGAGATTTTTGTAAAGCCTCTTTTACAAGTCCTTTTCGTTGATTTCTATCTGCTGTTTTATTGGCTCGATCTTGCAGTACACCAGAAACGGCATTATTTAATTTAGCACTATAAGGCGAATTGTGAATGTCTGTAGTAAATAAGGTATAATCATCATACCACGCAAAATTTCGCACAACTGTTTTGGCTGAATAAAGGACACAAGCAATTGCCAGAACAGTAGCAGGAGGCTTTAAGGCATCTACCAAGCTTCCCCCTTTGGTCAGCGCCCTGCGAACCAACTCGTATAAACCCATTGCACACAAGGCACTAAATCCAACAGATGGCAAAAACATAAAACGTTCTGCCATATTGCTACCAATTGGGAAAATTAAATTGGATACGACAGAAAAGGTTGCCAAATAGAATAAAATAAAGAAGGCATATGCCTTTCTTTTGAGGGTACCTAAGACTAAAAGTAAACCCATCACCAAGTGGACAAAAACCGATAGCATAACTTTTGCCATCTGAAAGCTAGGGATAATATCTTGGTCGGTGCGAATGTGTTTGGGGTAATAATCATTGGTTAGTGGATGGGGAAAAATCAGCAATTTGATATATTCTATCCAGGTATACAAAACCGTAGCCAATCGCTCTCCTGTGGTAAATGAAACGTATCTATTGTTTTCTATTTTTAGGAAAGGGTCATTCATTAACTCTGTTGCTGGTGCATTGCCTGAGCCAACTACAGCTCCTGCATCACCTAATATAGGGGCTCGAACACCAAACCAAAAGCCTAGCACAATTGCTAAGTAAGGCAAGGTCTGTATCGCTATATTGGGAAGATCTTTTTTTGTGAAAAAATATAAAGCCGCAGGAATAATAGCTAAAAAGGTTACAGCATTTTCTTTAGAAAAGATGGCAAAAACAAAAGCTATAGCAGCAGCTATTTGGTACAAGAGTGCCTTTTCAGCTTCTTGAGCAGCAGCTTTTAGAATCCAATAAACCGCCAATACAGATCCTAGTAAAACCATAATTTCATCTCGTCCTTTGATATTGGCGACGGCTTCTGTGTGAATGGGGTGGGTGGCATAAAGCAAGGCTCCCGCTAGGGCGATGAAATACCCCTTGATGTTATTTTTGTCTCGTTCAGGGTTGAACATCTGCAACAGCATCAAATAAATCACAACACAGAGCCAAGCATAAAGCAATAAATTAAAAAAGTGGCTAACAAAGGGACTTCCTTGGTAGTTGACATCTCCATCCGCATCCAACACTACTTTTCCTTCACGATCGACAATTGGACTGCCGAAGAGTTGCAATTCTATAGCAAAGGTTGCCACTGACAGAGGACGGTAACGCCCACCTGCAACTAAATTCCTTTTGCTACCGAAAAAACCAGTGAAGGTATCTTCTCCCCAAATGCCAGGCATCCCTGCGAATCCCTTTTTGGTAAATTTGTTGCGCAAAATTACAATACTATCATCTACCGCATATTGATGGAACAAGGTGTTGGCATACAAAGCACAGCTTAATACAAAGATTAGGATAAGGTGCATTTGGTGGTTGACCCAAAAAGAATCTTCGAGTTTAATGCTCTTGATGGGAGGAGAGGCTGCTACTTTTTTTTGATTTGTTTTGCTTTTTGACGAAGCAGGGGCTTCTATAGTTTTCTTTTTAGTGGATTTTTTTTTCTTACTCATCATTAAGATTATTTAAATTGCAAGAGATCAATCAACGATGCCATTCTTGAGCCGTTTTAAGTGTTTTATCAACTTGATATAGCTTTTTTGCGTCTTGATTCGCCAGATTTATTTTTCAACTATGTTGACAATCATTCGGATATCTTCTATTGGTCGGTCGGGCAATGTAGGATCAACAGAACGATGTGTTTTAGCTTGAACAATTTTATCTAGGACGTTCATTCCCTTTATAATTTGACCAAACACAGTGTAAGTATTGTCATATTGAGGCGTTCCCCCATACATTTCGTATAAGTGAATTTGTTCAGGAGTATAATTTACTTTATTTTTTAATGAAATCTCCTTTACTTGATAAGCTTTGAGTGCCTGACCATGAATAATCATGAACTGAGAACCATTAGAAGATTTGTCAGGCTGATGCCCTACTCCTTTATGAAAACCACAGAGGGCACCTTGACGCATGATAAACTTAGAATTGAGCTCTGCAGGAATTCTATCTTTGGTATTTCCATTGCCCAACCAATAATCTGGAGCAACAGCTCCTTTGGATTCAGGATCTCCACCTTGGATCATAAAGTTGGGTTGCACACGATGAAACAATAAACTATCATAAAAACCTTCTTTCACCAGTTTTAAGAAATTATCTCGGTGTTTGGGGGTTTCATTAAATAGTTCGATCAGCATTTCTCCATATTGTGTCTGAATAGAAACTTTTGTACGGGGCTGTTCTATTACAAGATCTGGGGGAGTTGAGCTATTTGTACAGGCTGCAAAAAAAAGCCCAAGACCAAAGAGAACATAAATTATTTTTTGCATGGTTTAACTATTCTTTACATGTTGGATATATTCTGAAATTTTTCTTTTGAGCAATGTTTCTTGAGGAACACGTCCAGCGGGAGGAACTGCAAGTTGTTTCCAATGTGGCCAGCCATCATCATCATAACCTTCAAGTTCATAATAATTGTCATAACTTAATAGACGGCATACCGCAATATGCATTAAATCTTGCCGCTCTTCTTTGGTAAAACTATTGCGTATTTGCCCTAACTCTTGGAGCCCTATTGCAAATAGAATGCCTTGAAGATTAGGGAGTTTTTCAAGTCCCAGCATGGCTTTTATTTCAAACCTTGTCGCTAACCATTCTGCATCACCTTCTGGGCTATCCTCGTACAGTTCGTTTTCAATTATATCTATACCATCAAATTTTGCCATTATATCTAAGTGTTATTATTTTTTTTGAGTACCTAAAGTTTATTAAGTTTGGGTTTTCTTTGCGTATTTGTCCTCTCCTCAGCACATTTTTATTTGGTTGTTGGTGGTAAATAACTGTGATGAGAAGAGCTTAAAATACAAATTTTCATCAAAAAAGGGGAATGGATCAAGGTATAGGACAAAGCCATTCTTTATTAGTAACGAAATTAAAAGCTAAGATATAGCTCTGAGATGAGTTTTTGATGTTTTGATAGAGGATATTTAATATAAAAAAGCAACCTTGGGACAAGGTTGCTTTACTGAACATCAACATTGGGGATGAAAGGTGATTTTGGGTGCTACTTATATATAATTAAAAAGCAAACAGGGGAATATCCTAAATGTATTTTGCTTTTCTACAAAAGAAGAGCTACTTAAATAAAGATTGCTGTTAATTATATAGTTCTTAACTAGATATATTAGAATTAGTATTTTATCTTAGATGAAATATTATGAATAATAAACTCCTTTAATGAAGAAGATTGTATTATAAGATTAATATAGATGGTATAAAAGAAATAAAATAAAATTGCCCAAACAGAAAATTCACTAATTATCAATTTTATTTTTTGAAATTGTTTTCTTTAAATTTATGATAGAATATTAAACAGAAAAATAGTGATTATGCCCTTTAATTAAAAATAGTGTGAATTTGATTTTACCTATTAATAAGTATTACTTCGCTAATTATTCGTTCTGCTAATGAGACAGTTTTTAGTTTTTTAGCTTGCTATGTTCATGAGATAGCTAACAAAAAATATAAAAAGGTATCTTGTGTTAAGTTGATAGCCAATGTTTTAATGTTTTAGTTGGTAAAGTTATATATTGTTGATTATCAGCTTGATAAAAATATTGAAGCAGAGTAATGAATAAATAGAACCGTAATTAAAATATTCCCTCATAATTTAATAATTGTATTATTAAGATTATGTAAAAAAGTTTGATGGAAAACATATGTAATTAATGGCAAATTGGTGTAATAAGGTAAATGTTGGAATATTTGTCCATTAGTGTTTTCCCAATACCCACAATTGGAGGCAGATATAGCGTGTTTCATAGCTCTAGCTGAAAACAACTCGATAGTCATTTGTAGTGGCTATAGTAAAACTCAATTATAACCATCCCCCTTGAAAGTATTATGATACTTAAGTTCAATTGTTTTGTGTGGAATATATTTTTATCACATGGTTAGGGTCCATTGTGTTTGTCTTATGTTTACAAATTAAATCGATTTATTTGATATAATCAAATAAATCGATAATAAAATCAAGTAAATTGTGAAAATATTTTTTGGAAAAAATCTTGGATACCTATTAAAAAAGAAAAATGAGTCTAGGCAAGACTTAGCTAAGTTTTTGAATATAAGTGTCAATACAATCTCAAACTATGCAACAAACACAAGTTTGCCGAATCTTAATACTATTGTTCGAATCGTCAATTATCTTGATGTTGACTTAAACACAATGGTGCTTGTAGATATTGCAAAAGAAGATATTTCTAAAGATAAGTCTATTTTAGATGTAGAAGATCGATCAGATGAAATAATTAGATCTAAAAATCAAAAATATACTATAAATACTGACGATGATCAACTATTTGGTGAACCCAAGGATATCTTGATTCTTGAGTTGAGGAATAGGATTGATGATTTAAAAAGTAGAATTAAATTTCAGGAAGAATTAATACTGAAGATCTATAGCAACTAAAGCATAGCATGAAAGAGGTTGTTATTTAAGAATGACATCACGAAAAAAAAATAGCTGTATATATGTTGATCTTCTTGTACAAACCTTATTTACTAGTACTGATAACAATGCTTTTGTATATGACCAAGAATGTTTTTTCAATACATATTTGATTAGATTTATATCATCTCAAATTTAACTACTCAAAATTACTCCTTCCATTTTTTACAACTAAAGGGGCTTGTTTGGTATGAGCTGCCTCTAGCTTTTTAGAAATGCAAACTAGATTGTTCTAATTAGCCCTCCATTACTATATCTGTAAAGATTGGATATCAACAATATTTTTTTGGATCGCATAAATAATCAAGCCAGCTGTATTTTTTACGCCTATCTTAGACAATAATTTGTTTTTGTGCCCTTCAACCGTTCGTTTTGTAATAAAAAGTTTATTCGCAATTTCTTGTGCTGTATATTGTTGACAAATGAGTTGCAGTACTTCTTTTTCACGAGAAGTCAGGGTTGCCTCTATACTAAGTTTGGGTTTAGGAGCTTTAGGAGCGATTTGGGTGCGCATCATATCTACTTGTTCTGGTAAAAAATAATAGCCCTCTTGATTGATTGTTTCAATGATCTTAAGCAGTTCTGTAGGCAAGATCCCCTTAGGTAAAAATGCGCTAACACCTGTTTTTAACATATAGCCCATAAAGTATTTTTTGTAATAGGAGGAGATGACTATGATTCTAATAGAGGGGTATTTTTCCTTTAGAATACTTGTTAATTCTATGCCATCAAGTTCTTTCATTCTCAAATCAAGTAAGGCAATATCTGGAAGCTGTTCAGATTTTTCTAATTCTTCTAGGAATTCTTCGCCACTAAATGCCGATAAAAAAACATTTACATTAGCCTGTTGTGTAAAAAATCCTTCTAATAATTTTACAATCAGTTGTTCGTCGTCTACAATTGCAAGTTGGATAATATTTTTCTCGATAGTCATATATTTATTGTTTTGGACGTTCTAATAACGGTTGTTTGAGATAGAATAAAAAAGAGCTGCCTTGATTATTAGGGGTACTAAATCTAAAGTGACCATTCAGTATTTGACTTCTTAGGGCAATGTTTTTTAAGCCCAAGCCCTTCTTGGAAGAAGAACTATCAAACCCAACCCCATTGTCAAGTACTTGTACGGCTAGTAAATTAGGACTTAGGCGTAAATGAACTTGTAGTTGTGTCGCTTGAGCATGTTTGAGCGTATTGTTGATTGCTTCTTGAAAAATTCTGAACACCTGTAGTTTGGTATCTGATGTCAACATATATGGAGTACTTAAAGCATGCGAAAAATGTATAGAATGACTTTCTTTAATTGGAAAAATGAAATCTTCAATTAATTCCTTTAAACTACTTTGTTGCAACATTGGTGGGCTTAAATCATGTGAAATTTGCCGTGCCAAAGCAATGCTATCTTGCAACAAGGTACTGACGCTATTGATGTCTTTGGTTGTATGCAAACTCAATAAAGATATATTGAGTTTGGAAATTAGATCATCGTGCAAATCCGCAGCAATCCTAGTACGCTCTCGTTCTTGAACTAAAACGCTATCCTCCAACAACTGTTGTTGATGTGCCACCATTGCTTTTTGTAACTTTTGCTGTTCCTTGAGAATGCGGGAAAAGTACATTTTTGTAAAGGATACAAAGGTTATAATCAACATTGTGATAACAATCAGAACCATTGTTAACCAAAGGGCGAAATTTTCTGGATTTTGCCATGCTGCCATATCATATAAGTCAAGAATAGGTAAAGAAATAAAGCACTTAAAGCATTCAGTGTCCAAAAAGGCGTTACTAAATCTAAGGATTCATTGATTAGAAAATTAATGGATAAAAAAATAAAACAATTAATAGAAAAATAACTAATGAAACCCGAATTGAGCAATAGTAATTCTTTATCAATGGGCATTTCTTCTTTTAGGACTTTCCAATAGTAGATTAAACACAAAATAATAATCGTTAAATCTGCAATCACCTTGCTAAATGCATAAAAAGTTTCAGCATTAAATAAATCACATAGAAATAAAAAATCCAATAGGATTAAGCCAAGAGCCAAGAGAACAAAAAGTTGTAAATGACGGTTTTGCTTCCTTAGAAAAAAATCAAGATAAAGTTTAGAAAATATTGCTAATTCAATAAAACTGTATATAGGTAATAGAAACAGATTGTAATTAGTGCTTTTTAATAAATAGGTAGTTAAACTATCAATAAAAATCCCTACCCAAATATAGAGACTAATTAGTTTATATTTTGGGGTGAGTTTTTTATAAAAAAAAATACTAATAGCCCCCAAAGCATACATTGATAACTCTGTGATTCTCCAAATTGTTTCTATATGCATCTATTATATTACAATTTTATTTATTTACATTCGAATAAAATATTAAGTGTTTCTTGTTAGGATAGAGCATAGTCTAATAATTGAAAATGGGATGGGTTTGAAAATGGCGGTGCAGGCTTTATAAAATCCTTCGGATAGCGTCCTATAATTCCCTCAGATGTATGTCCCCAAAGCATCAAATCGATCTGAAATACATTGGGCATATTATCAATTTCTTTTAACGCTGGCAAAACGACAACCGATTCTGCCCCTCTAACCAAAAAAAGTTTTTTTAGATCACTAAAAGGAATGATAAAAGTTTGCACTAAGTCAGTCTGCTGACTAAGCCATAGGTCTTTGTGTAATGTCCATTGGGTAGAAGCTTGTAAGGCATCTAAAGGTTCTATTTCGTCCGCATTACCTAAACTCATATTAAAATGAACATTGGGCAATATGGCTCTTTGGTAAATGCTCTTTTTCAGTTTTTCTAAGTATTCCGCTTGATGAGATTCTACGGGCTTTTGGTCGGTTATATTATCAACAGAAAATAAGTGAAGTGCAAAATTGGGTGCTCCAGGAGGAATCTCCAAGCCCATATAGGCATGAATTTCAGTAGGATTGTTAGAATTCCATGCTTCAAAATCTTCTATTGAGATTTCAAAATAAGCTCCTTGGTTAAAGTAGTTGCTGACAGCAGTGGAATTGTTTCGGGTATCATTCCATACATTAATGGCATTTTTGGCTTGGTCTATAATGGTACTCATCGTCTTGAAATTTTGGGTGAAATAAAGTGATGTGATTTTAGTTTTATGAGGGATATAGTTCTTTACATTTAATTTTAGATTATTTTTAGAATATATATAAACTATAAGAAAGGTTTGGGGCTTTATAGATCAACTAAGTGCTAGGTGTTAAAATTTTGTCTAAGGTCTTTCGAAGATTAGGACAGTAAAACCATAGACGGTAGGACTAATGTAGTGAAAAAAAGTATAAGTGATGTAATTAGTTGTTTATTTTGATATGATTTTTTATAGAATATGGCTGGCGATTGGTTTATAGGCTAGGAGATTAAATATCATTTGATCGTATGAAATTGAATCAGAGAACGATTCTTTGTTTTATCGCCATTCAGAAAACCTATTTATTCACATTTACATTGCCATTTTTTGACTCCATCATGTTCTGAACAAGTGCCTCGACCTGTTGAATAGCTTTTGAAATGATCGGTACAAATAGCACCAACTCTGTCTTGTCTAGTCGCACTTGGAGCACAATCACACATTGGGAAATAATACTGATAATTCAATTCTTTTTTTAGAAGATGCAAAGTCCCCAAGGGGATCGCAATCAAAAATAATAATATCCAAAACGCAGAGCGTTGATGGTCGGATTGAACTTGATGCTGAAATTTCTTTTCTAGCCAATACCAAATTAAAACGAGTGGGATGGAAAGCCCTAAGCCCGTACCATACTTACCCACAAAGGATTCGTACTCTCCAAGGTGTTGAACAATTGTAAAACTAAAAACAAGAATAAAACACAACAATAAAAATCTAAATTTTGACTTTAAGTAGTTGACTAAGCGTAAGACTATTGACATTGGTTGCGGTTTTGATGATTTGAAATGCTTAATTGTAGATTACCCTCAGATGAACAGTATGTTACAAAACGAAATTATTTTTTATAGATAAGGTATTGCCTTACTCAATAAGAACATTTTTTGTTGATAAAGCTTATTTTTGGAGCGTTTTTTATTAAACCTCTTAAGACATAATTACTATCTTTGCCGTTTTAGGGCAGTTCTTCTTTAGAAATTATGGTTCTTTGATAAATCGTGAGGTAAACACTAAAAAAGGGTAAGCTTTTAACTACTTTTTAGCTTCGCTGCTACTACATGGTTTTAGAAGAAAGTTATAGGTCGTAAGTCGTATGCTTAGTTCCTGTAAATACAGGACATACGACTTACGACCTATAACTTATAACAAAAGTAGTAATAAGCAGGCAAGGTAGTTTACGATTCCACACAATTTGTCAAAGAACCGAAATTATAATTAATATGAATTTAGAGCAACTTTTTCAGCAGTATACCACAGATCCTCGAAGCGAACAAATTGTAGCTACTTTAAATAAAAAAGAGCAGCTAAATTTACAATTAAAGGGGCTGATAGGCGCACAACCTGCTTTTGTGATAACAGCAATTCATCAGCTTTACCAAAAACCATTTTTGGTGGTTGCACAAGATAAAGAAGAAGCCGCTCATTGGCAAAATGATATTAGTTCTTTATTGAAGAAAGGCAAAGAAGCCTTATTTTTTCCCGATTCTTATCGCCGCCCAATGGGGTTTGACAAACTGGATAGAACCTGTGTTTTGCAGCGAACAGAGACCGTTAGTAAACTTGTGGAGCATCCTAATGCACCCGCTATTGTTGTTACGTATCCAGAGGCTTTGTTTGAAAAAGTTGTTGCGCCATCTAATTTGAAAGATGCGGCTATTGAAATCAAAGTAGGAACAGAATTAGATGTGCCATTTTTGGTGGAAATACTAGTTGAGTATGGTTTTGTAAAAGTAGATTTTGTCTATGAGCCAGGGCAGTTTTCTGTACGAGGGGGCATTATCGATATTTATTCTTATGGCAATGAACACCCTTATCGAGTAGAGTTGTTTGATGTAGAGGTAGAAAGCATCCGAACCTTTGACCCTACCTCTCAGTTGTCTACTCGAAAAATTGCATTTGTAACGATTGTACCCAATGTAAATACAGAATTTGAGGCACAGCAAAAAGTTTCTTTATTAGAGGTACTGCCTAAAGAGACCGTCGTTTGGATGGCAGATACACAGATGCTCTTAGATAAGCTGCAAACTTGTTTTGAAAAATCAAAAGAGTTTTTGTCGGTAGTAGAAGAATTGGCAGCTAAAGCTAGAGGAGAGGAGAGCTTATTGCTGCAAGGGGCTGCCTTTTTGTATCCTAGAGAGGTAATAGGAGCGCTAGATCAATATTCAGTTTTGGAATTGAGCAACGAAACTTTGCTAAAGCCAACAACGCTTATTAGTTATCAGACCACACCACAGCCAAGTTTTAATAAGAATTTTAAGGTGCTTATTCAAAACTTAGAAGAGAATACTAAAAAAGGAATTACCAATTATATTTTTGCTGAAAATGTAAAACAAATTGAACGTTTTTATAGCATTTTTGAAGACCTAGACGTACAGGTGCAATGGCATTCGATTCCTACGGCTATTCATCAAGGGTTTGTGGATTATCACTTAAAGGTAGCCGTTTATACCGATCATCAGATTTTTGAACGTTACCATCGTTCTCGTTTGCGTCAAGGTTTTGATAAAAATACAGCACTCAAAATAAAAGCCTTGAGCGAGTTGAAGCCTGGGGATTTTGTAACACATATTGACCATGGAGTTGGGCGCTATGGAGGGTTAGAAAAAATAGAATTGCAGGGGAAACACCAAGAAGCCGTCAAATTGGTGTATAAAGACAATGATATTCTTTACGTGGGAATTCAATCCTTGCACAAAATATCAAAATTCACAGGCAAAGAAGGATCTGCGCCTAAGGTACACAAATTGGGGTCAAATGCATGGGTGAACACCAAGCGGAAAACCAAGAAAAAAATCAAAGAACTTGCCTTTGATTTGATTAAATTATACGCCAAGCGAAAATCAACTGTTGGAATCGAGTTTCCTGAAGATAGCTATTTGCAAAATGAATTGGAGGCTTCTTTTATTTATGAAGATACCCCCGACCAAGCCAAGGCAACGCAGGAGGTTAAGGAGGATATGATGAAGCCTTACCCTATGGATCGATTAATTTGTGGCGATGTAGGGTTTGGAAAAACGGAGATTGCTGTTCGGGCTGCTTTTAAAGCTATTGTTGCAGGAAAACAGGTTGCGGTGTTGGTACCAACTACTATTTTGGCATTGCAACATGCTCAAACCTTTCGAGAGCGCCTCAAAAAGTTTGACGTAAAGGTGGAATACATCAACCGTTTTAGGACGACTAAGGAAAAAACAGCCATCTATAAAAAATTGGAGGCTGGAGAAATTGATTTGTTGATCGGAACACATGCCATTTTAAATAAAAAAGTAAAATTTGGTGATTTGGGGCTTTTGATTGTTGATGAGGAGCAAAAATTTGGGGTGGGAGCCAAAGAAAAATTGCGTAATATTCGAGTGAATGTAGATACATTAACCTTAACTGCTACTCCAATTCCTAGAACCTTGCAATTTTCATTGCTGGCCGCAAGAGATTTGTCGGTTATGAATACACCACCTCCCAATCGACAGCCTATAGAGACGGAGGTGCGTATATTTAGTGGGGATATGATTAAAGAAGCAATCGAAAATGAAGTTAATAGAGGTGGGCAGGTCTTTTTTGTGCACAATCGGGTGCAAAACCTAGCGGATATGGCTTCTATGGTCAAAGAATTGTGCCCTAACGTTGATATTGCAATGGCGCATGGTCAAATGGATGCTACAGCATTGGAGCAGACTTTAATGGATTTTATTAAAGGCTATTACGAGGTTTTGATTTGCACAAATATTATTGAGACAGGGCTTGATATTTCGAATGCCAATACCATTATTATCAACAATGCCCATCATTTTGGCTTGAGTGATTTACACCAGCTAAGAGGTCGGGTGGGACGTTCTAACAAAAAAGCATTCTGTTATTTATTGGCGCCTCCAATGTCTACCTTAACTTCGGATGCTCGCAAGCGTTTGCAGACCGTAGAGCAATTTTCAGAATTGGGAAGTGGTTTTAATATTGCAATGCGAGATTTGGACATTCGAGGTGCTGGAAATTTATTGGGAGGAGAACAAAGTGGTTTTGTAATGAATATGGGGTACGAAACCTATCAGAAAATTCTGAATGAGGCGATCCAAGAACTGAAACAAACCGACTATAAGGAGTTGTTTAAAGAAGAATTGGAGCAAAAACGAGAATTTGTCCAAGATGTCAATATTGAATCTGATTTGGATTTGATGATCCCTGATGAATATGTTGCAAGTATTCAGGAGCGATTGGCTTTGTATCAAGAGCTGAATAAGATTAAAGATGAAGCAGGAATTGCTAAATTTAAAGAAATGTTGGAAGATCGTTTTGGTAAAACACCTAAGGCGGTTAACAATCTTTTTGAGGCGATCCGAATTCGCTGGAAGGCAAAAGGTTTAGGTTTTGAACGAATTATGCTCAAAAACAGAAAATTGCGTTGCTATTTTGTTAGCGATCAGCAATCTGCTTTCTTTGACAGTCAATTTTTTGGAACACTGCTAGGGCACATTCAAAAGAAAAGCGACCATCGATTCTTTCTAAAACAATCTACTCGTTATCTAATGTTGGTTTGTGAGAATGTCAAAGATTTTAAACAAACCCACGAAATACTTCAACAATTAGAGAAAGCTGTTTTGAAGGAAGTAGTTGAACATTAGCGGAGTATTATAATAAAAAAGCGAATGAAAACTCCTTATCAAATATTGATTGTTGGAATTGCATTTTTTTTGTTGCAAGCGAATTTAATGGGGCAATCTGATGCTGCCCAAAAGGTGCAGCGGTTGGATGAGTTGTACGAACGCAATTACAAAAAAGGAGATATTGTTGCAGCAGAATTTAATTTGTTGGAGGGGCTCGAAATACGAAAAAAAGAATTAGGGAATAATCACCCAATTACCTTAGATGCACTTGCTACTTTAGCTGGATTTTATCAGAAAACAGGACAATTAGAAGATGCTGAGCGGATTTACAATCGTTTATTGTCGCTTGCTAAACAGGTCTATAGGGAGCAAGACAAGGATTTGGTTGGGATTATTTATAATACTGCTGTTGTGTACAATGATTTGGGGGAGTATGAGCGTGCACTGGATTTATATACTTATTTGGAAGAGCTTTGTTTGGAGCATTTTGGGAAAGAACACGCTGCTTACGCCTATGCGCTAGAAGGGCTTGCTACGACCTACTATAATTTGGAACGTTATGGAGAGGCAGAGTCTTGTTACAAGGAGGTCTTAACGATTCAAGAAAAATTATCGGGTACTAGCAATGCAAAGTTTGCTTTTACCTTGAGCAATCTGGCTTCTGTTTATCAGGCAAAAAATAAAAACAAAGAGGCTATTAAATTGATTAAACAAGCCTTGTTTATTCAAAAAAAAACACTGGACAAAGAGGATAAAGAATATGCCAATTCACTCAATACGCTTGCTGTTTTATATACCAAATTGGAGCGTTATGATGATGCTGAAGCTGCTATAAAGGAGGGCTTGACCATTATGTCTAAAAAAATAGGCAATGAGCATCCTTGGTATCTAATTGCTCAATCTACTTTGGTTTCTTTGTGGATTCGAAAAGGAGCTTATGAGCAAGCAGAGCAGCTTTGTCTAGACTTAAACCAGAAACAGGCTAAGTTATTGGGCAAAAAACATCCTTTTTATATCAATACACTAGGCTTAACAGCAAAAATTTATCGAGATAAGCAACAATTGGACTTAGCCTTGAAGTATATTATGCAAGCCTTAAATGCGACGTTTTCGGATTATCAACAAAAACTTCAGTACTCCGAGCGTTTTATTCGTCAAATACCAACGATAAAGTACGATTACCAACTAAAGATTAATCATATCTACGAAATACTATCAAGTATTTTATATGCATATTACAAATCTACAGAAGATAAAAAATGGTTGGAGCAGCGGCATGAAGTCATTAAGCAAGTGATTGTATTGAATGAGCGATTTCGAAATGAATTTACCTTTGAAACGGACAAATATACCGTGCTTAATACCGTAGCAACCTTTATTAAGCTCGGAATGGAAAGTTGTTTGGAATTGATGGAGCTCGGAGGGGGCAATGAATACAAGGAAGCTGCTTTTTGGTTTGCAGAACAAAATAAGTCAATGCTTTTGTTGGATGCCTTAAGATCTAAACAGAAGCACCATTTTGGCGGTTTACCAGATAGTTTAGTGCAACAAGAACGAAGTTTACAAAAGCAAAAATCTATTCTTCAAAAAGAGCTATTAGAGGCTACTTCACCCACCAACTCTGCAACGGTTAGAGCTAATTTAAATCAGTTAAACAATCAAATTAACCAATTTAAACGCACCCTAAAAAAAGCGTATCCAAAGTATTTTCAAACAAAGTATGGACAGGCGCTGGTCTCTAATACAACAAAAGAAATCCAAGCAATGCTTGAACCTCAAACCACTCTTTTGGCTTATTTTGTTGCAGATTCAATAACCTATTTATTTACACTCACTTCGGATCAATTAAACGTTATTCCATTAGCCGTTGCAAAAGAAAAATTGAAGGAAAATGTTGCCGTTCTTCATAAAGCATTAAGTGACTATCATTTTATATTGAGCGACAGTTTGACGGCTTGGAAGTCATACACAACAATGGCCAGTTGGTTTTATCAAGAAATGGTTGAACCTGGGATTAGAGGGCTTGAAGGTATTCAACAATTAATTGTTATTCCTGATTATGAACTAGGACATTTGCCATTTGAAGTGTTCTTAAAAGAGCCCCCAACCCAAAAAGGATATAAGAACTTGTCTTATTTGCTAAAGGACTATCGGATTAGTTATAATTACTCTGCTACCTTGTGGAAAGAGAATAAAAGCAACCTAAATTGGGTCTCTAATGGTGAAGTATTGGCTTGTGCATCTAGTTATGGGAAAGAAGAAGAAGCTAAGCTATTCGAAAAAAGAGGGCGCAGGTTGGGGCAATTAAGAAAAACATTAAAACCTTTACCTGCTGTGCAGAAAGAAGTGAAAGGAATTGCAGCAACTTGTTCAGGAGATTTTTTGGAAGGAATCGAGGCGAATGAAGCCTTTTTTAAAAAGAATGCTTCTAATTATGGAATCATTCATCTAGCGATGCACGGCATTTTAAATCAAGACGCACCCATTTTGTCAAGCCTTGCCTTTAGTGAAAACTTAGCCACTGAAGAAGATAATTTTTTGCATGCTTACGAAATTTCACAGTTAGACTTAAATGCTCAACTGGTTGTTTTGTCTGCTTGTGAGACAGGAGTAGGGAAATTTGAGCAGGGAGAGGGCGTGTTATCCTTAGCTCGTTCTTTTATGTATGCAGGGGTACCATCCCTTGTTGTTTCGTTGTGGCAAGTACATGATTTTTCAACAGCCCTATTGATGCAGGATTTTTATGCCAATTTAATGACTGAAATGAATAAAGCAGAAGCTTTGCGCCAAGCCAAGATGACTTATATGGATCATGCTAAAGGCATAACTGCACATCCAGCATTTTGGTCTGCTTTTATACCCATAGGGGACTCTAGTCCTATTGTTCAAGAGTCGCCAAGATTAAAACTTTGGTGGGGGATATTGGTTTTGGTACTAATTGTCTTTTTCTGGAAAAAATATAGCAGCGACTCGTAATTTATTTTTTTTGGTAAAAGAATTGATAAGAAAGAGATCCCATGTCTCCAAAGCTATCTAAATAGATGGTACAAGAGAAGTCTTTGGGAAGTTGCTTTAAGGTGGTAGGAATTAGCTCTAATTCGACCAACTCAGTTGTTGAGAAATCACGTTCAGCAATTAGTTTTTGATTGGATTCTATCCTAAATATCGGGTAAGGGTATATTTGTCCTTTAGGGTTGTGATCTTTGATGGTTAGCGCTAAAAAATTTTGTCCATTTTGGCGCAACAAATCGATGTTGGTAACCTCAAATTGATTCTTCCCAACGGGCATTGAAGTATACGAAAATACAAGGTCAGGTTCGGTATTGTGTAAGGTGTTAAGATGAACCTTGCAATTAAAATCCTTGGGGAGTTGCTGTAATTTAGTTTTGACTAGGACTGTTTTTAGGAGCATATAAGTGATCTCAGTTTTTAAACGAGTACCATCTTCCAACTCAATTTGGATTTTGGGATAAGGAAATGAACGCTCAAAAAAACTCTGCTCGCTACCCGAAAATATAACTTCTAAATAATGGTCTTGATTTTCTGTGATGAGTCGTATTTGCTCAATTTCCAATCCATTTGCAATTTCTTGTAACGTTTGTGCTTGGGAGTTGCTTATAATCGTAAAGAATAATACAACAGTAATAAAGTAGTGCATATTAAGCTTAACGGGGAATGAAATAAAAGGGGGGACGGTGTTAAACAAAAAAGCATCTTGAATAATTTCAAGATGCTTTGTGGCCTCTGGCAGACTCGAACTGCCGACACACGGATTTTCAGTCCGATGCTCTACCAACTGAGCTAAGAAGCCAATACCTTTCCTTTGAAAGCGACACAAATATACAACATATCATTCCAGTTCTCCAAATTTTTTCACAAAAAAAAATAATTATTTTTGTTTTAAATCAATGATGTTGATTTTATTTGGATATTTTATATATATACGCTCTTGTGCAATACTTATTTGTTCTAAATTGTCTTTGACGAAGGGAAGTTCAATTTTTTTTGTTTGAAAGGATAATAAATGATAAGCTTGAAAAATTTTCTTTTCTACATAGAATAATTGTCCCTCGTATAATTGGAAATAATCCAATTGCGGGATCTCAATTGTTTTGATATAATTTCCAAAAATGTCAAAAACCAAGATTCCAAGATTTGGAGAATTCAGATAGACTCTTGAATTTACCTCTGTGAGTCGATTGGGGATTATTTCTTCTGACAAAAGGAGGTTTAAGTCGGTGCTTTCTGCAAGCACATTATTTTG
This sequence comes from Aureispira anguillae, assembly GCF_026000115.1. Lineage (GTDB taxonomy): Bacteria > Bacteroidota > Bacteroidia > Chitinophagales > Saprospiraceae > Aureispira > Aureispira anguillae. The sequence goes on along the minus strand of NZ_AP026867.1, from coordinate 5,678,942 downwards.
ACTATCTATTTTTTTTAGGGTATAAGAGTTGTTATCAAAAATCCAGATGGTATTGTCAGAAGCAGTACCTAAGGCTTGGACTTGTGAAATGTCTAAGATCGATAAATCGTGGCGTTGTATTTCGCTAAGGGTACGATCCAAAAAAAGGACAGTAGCATAATCGTCATAATAGACCAAAACCCTAAGTGGGTTACTAATATCAACATAAGAAATTTGCCCTAAGCTATTTTCATTAAATTGATACAACAAAAGACCATCAGGGCTGTATTTTGACAAGGTATGATCATCTTCAATTAGGTACAGATGTTTCATTTTGTCTACTTCCATCCAACGAGTGGTTTTGGAAATTGTTTTTAAGGGTTTAAAGGTATAATCTTGGGCATAAGAATGCCCTGTCAAAACACAAAGGAAACAAAGAAGTAGTTGTACCATAATTGAGATTAATGCTTAGCGGTTGCGAGATCAAATGATAAATTCTCAAATGCCTTTAATTCTAAATTTTGCCCATCAAACTCTACATAAGTACAGTAACCAAACCATTCTCCTAAATTTAGATAGCGACTTTGTTGATTGTCCAAAAGAATATCTAAGGGGAGATGGCGATGACCAAAAATAAAAAAATCTGTTTGGGGCAACTGTTTTAATTTATAGTTAGCATATAACAACAACCATTCCTTATCCAAGCCTAAAAAATATTCTGGTTCTTTTTGAGCAGATCGACTACTAGAAGAAGAGTAATTTGCCAAGCGAATTCCTAGATCGGGATGAAACCATCTAAATAACCATTGGCAGAGTCGATTCGTAAATATTTTTTTCAGCCGTTTGTATCCATAGTCATTAGGACCTAAACCATCTCCATGTGCTATAAAAAACTGTTTTCCTTTGAGCTCTATTTGTAGGGGCTGATGGTGTACTTGGATGCCCAATTCTTTGGGAAAATAATCAAACATCCAGATGTCGTGATTGCCAACAAAAAAATGAATCTCTATACCTCGGTCGCTTAGTTCGGCTAATTTACCCAACAAACGAATGGCCCCTTTGGGGACAACGGTTTTGTATTCAAACCAAAAATCAAAAATATCACCGACCAAAAAAATAGCTTCTGCATTGTGTTCTATAGACCTTAACCAGCGCAAAATTTTAAGCTCTCTTTTTTGGCTTGCTTCAAAAGTTGGTGCCCCTAAATGAAAATCAGAGGCGAAGTAAATTTTTTTCATAGTTTAACAAATGATGAATTTGTGATTGTTTACGGTGTTCTTAATGAGCTTGTAATGTCGATGAAAAAATTGGGTTTTGAAAACAAGAAAAAAATGGAATAGCTAAAGTTATACTAACTTTGCAGAGTTTGAGAACCTTGTAAAGAAAATTGTAAAATAAATTAAATTTTTTATTTGGAATAAAAATGAGGATTAGAGGTAATAAAAGCCTAAAATTTCTCGTTAAGAAGAGAACCTACCCCAATAGGTATTAATCACACTAACCCTAATTTAGAAGGAACAATGAGTGTTTGATGTAATAATAAATTGAAACACTTATTTTTTAGGGAATAAAATGTTGACATCCTATTTGAAAACAAAATTACACGCAACTATCACAATGAAGGAAATAATAAATTTGGGCACTTATAAAAGTTGTTGCCTAGTATTTTATTAATAGAGAGATAAGGCCTGAAACTACTTTCTCGTTAAGGAGGTTAAGTACTTTTTTGGTGATTTTTAAAAGGAATTGTATATATTTGCGCTATGAAACTTAATAACCTTAATAATGCACAAATAATCAATATATTATGGTTGATATTTGTGACCAGTCTAACATTGGGTATTGTTATACCAACAGATTCAATTTTTAACCATTTTTTATCTGCTCATGCTATTTCCATTATGTTGTTATTTTTGGGAGTAGGTTTTATGGGGCTTGTCTTCCGAAACAATTTGGTTATCTTTTCTAATTTTTTGGCCTGTATTGTATTGTGTTCTTTTATTAAAGAGTCATTAACACAAGAATTTACCTATTCAACTCCTACGGACGATATTCAAATTCGTGTAGCACACCTAGTCCTCGATAATGAGGATGAAATTGCTAACTTTGACCAATCGTTTAAGGGGCTAGAGGCTAATTTCCTATCTATACAGACTCCTATAGAGCCTAGTTTAGAGGAAACATTAACTAAGAGGCTGTCTGCTCAAATGCCTTATTGGAAAAAGATTATTTGTAACAATGACTTAGCAATGTTTGTTTTTTCAAAGTATAAATTGCAAAATATCGACACCTTATATTATTCTGGTAATAACACGGTTTCCTTGGTAGGAACCATGTTTATTGATAGTGTACACGAAGAAATTTCTTTTTTGAATACACGGGTGCCTATAGATAAGGGAATGAGAAGGCAGACCGAACAGCATTTGGCAAAATTGAGCAACTATATTAATACCAATTTTCAAGACAAACCATTATTGACGTTTAGTGGTACTCAATTGACTTCGTGGACACCAGAGTTGCAAGAGTTTAAAAATGTACATCGACTAAACGATAGCGAAATTGATTTACAATTGGCTACTAGAGATGAACATATCTTTTATTCGAAAGATTTAGTTTGCACTGCATTCGATAAATTTTTTGATGGAAATGGGGTAATTGCTACCTATCAATTTAGAGCGCCTTCTAAAGCAACCGCTCAACATACTTATGCTAATGGTTTGGAGGGAGCTGCGTTATAGTATTTGAAAAAAATTGCTTTTTACTAAAGAAAATAAAAGCCCCCTATTGAAAGGGGAGCTAAAAGCCTGCTAAGCTTCTGTGTTTAGCAGGTTTTTTATTTCTAGTAGCTCATACTTTCTATCAAAAAAAGCTGTATTATTGCAATTAAGAGAATAAAAATCATACAGAATATGACAAAAATGCAAGTCGTGTCTTCTCAGTGGACACTTACTTTAAAACTTCTTCTTCCTACTTTTTGGTTTTGTTTTTTTGGAGGGTTGACCATCGTTTTATTTTTTACCCCTTTAGACAATATTGGAGAACCTTTTACTCCGACCACAGCAAGGCTAATGATGGTTTCTTTTGTCTTGTCTACCGCAGGAATTTACTACCTAATGTTTTCGCCTATTAAGTGGGTGGCTATGGATGCAGAAAAACTCTATGTATCTAATTTTAGAAAGTCATTCCAGTATACTTATGATAGTATTGCTAGGGTAGAAGAGAGCAAAATGCTTTTTTGGAATAAGGTAACCATCCATTTTCATGAACCTAGCCAATTTGGGCAAACCATTGTTTTCTTTGGAAGTTATTATTGGTATTATTTTTTAAAGAAACACCCTGAAGTTTTACAACAGTTATTGCCTGCTGAAATTTTGAAAAATCTAGAAAATAAGTAATTTTTAATAAGATTGTTAAGGTTTTAAATTAGAAAGATTCTTTGGAAGAGTGTACTGGGTGATTGATAGGGCAAAAAGTCAATGACAAGGTTATCTAATAATCAGAGAACAAAAAATAATAAGATGGAGAACACACTAATTAAATCAATTGAAAACGCTTGGGAAAATAGAGAATTATTAAAAGAGGCTTCTACTCAAGCACAAATTCGAGAAGTTATTAATTTATTGGACAGTGGCGAATTGCGAGTAGCTGAACCTACTGAAGAAGGATGGAAAGTGAATGAATGGGTGAAGAAAGCAGTTGTTATGTACTTTCCTATTCAAAAAATGGAAACGATAGAATTGCCTCCCTTTGAATTTCACGACAAAATTCCACTAAAAAAGAACTATGCTGAATTGGGGGTACGTGTTGTTCCTCATGCCATTGCTCGCCATGGTGCTTTTGTTGCGCCAGGTGTAATTATGATGCCGAGTTATGTCAATATTGGTGCTTATGTTGATTCTGGAACAATGGTAGACACTTGGGCTACGGTTGGTTCTTGTGCTCAAATTGGCAAAAATGTGCATTTGAGTGGTGGAGTTGGTATTGGTGGTGTTTTGGAGCCTTTGCAAGCTGCACCTGTAATTATTGAGGACAATTGTTTTATTGGCTCTCGTTGTATTGTTGTAGAGGGAGTAAGAATAGAAAAAGAAGCAGTGTTGGGGGCTAATGTAACGATTACCCAATCTACTAAAATTATTGATGTGTCAGGTCCAGAACCAATTACATACAAAGGGCGTGTACCTGCTCGTTCTGTTGTTATTCCTGGAAGTTATACCAAAAAGTTTCCAGCAGGGGAATACCAAGTATCTTGTGCGTTAATTATTGGGCAACGAAAAGAAAGCACCAATAAAAAAACGTCTTTAAATGATGCTTTGCGTGATTTTAATGTTGCGGTATAGGCAATAACACTTGTTGAAAAACAGAAGTTTTACCTAAATTTCTTAGAAATAGAGGCGGCTATTCACCATTTTGTGAAGAGTCGCCTTTTTGTTTAAATGTCCATTAATTAACTTATTTGTTCCTTTCAACTAGAAAAATGAAGCAATTATTAGATGGACTTGTTTGCTTCAGCAGACATGTTTATCTTGTTTCCTCATATTTAAAATATATGCTATGTGTATAAGTTTGGGCAAGCAATGGATAATGTGCTGTAACTTATTTATTTTATTAATGTTGACTGGTCTGTATCTACAGGCTCAACACCCCTATGCTTGGAACTTAACAGTCGAGGATGGATTACCGAGTTTAGAGGTCTATGATTTGTATCAGGATAGCAAGGGGTATATGTGGATGGGAACCGATAAGGGGCTGTGTAAATACAATGGTAGGAAATTCTTTTATTATCACAATGAAAAGGAGTTAGGGGAGGCAGTATCTGCACTGCAAGAAGATAATGAAGGTCGAATTTGGTTGCGAAATTTTAAGAATCAAATCTTTTATGTGGAGGAGGATAGTATGCATTATTTTGAGCCAATGGAGGCATCAGGAATAACTAGAGTAGAGCATTTGGTTGTAAGCAATACCACTTTATATGTAGCAGGTAATTCTAAAAAAGGCAGTGGTATTTTTAAATATGATCTGAAAAATCAAATTTGGGATACTTATTTTGTTCCATTTTCTAGTGAGGAGGGAGAGTATCTTAAAAAACAGATTTATGATATGGGGCTGTTTAAGGAGGAAGGTTTGGTAGTATCTGCAACTTCAGGAATATTTGCCTTAAAAGAAGATAGCCTCCATTTATTGCCTTGTGATAATTTAGAAAAAAACTTATTGGTCTCAATTCAACAGACCCGTTATAGAGCATCTTTAGTTCTGACGATGTTGTTAGAGTATGAAGGGGCTTTATGTCTTTCTCAATACCCTCCTTTTTTATACAATAGGCGTGGTTATTCATTCTTTAGGTATAATAAAAATGAAGAGTCGCCCTTTTTTGAACGATTAATAAAGGTAGAAAAAATAGCAAGACAAGAATTTATTTATTGCCGAGAGTTAGCAGATGGTAGCCTTTGGCAGTTGACTTCTAATCATGGGGCTTTTAAAATTATTGACTCAGCGTCTATAGGAGAGATAGAGGGGAGCATGAGGCTGTTTCCCAATGAGGGAGTCTCAGACTTTTTAGTCGATCATGAGGGGAATTATTGGGTAAGCAGTTTGAGTAATGGGGTATATATCCTACCTCAATGGTTGTTAAATGTTTACCCTATAGAAGCATTAAAAGAAACAGAGATTACCTATCTAGAGAAAGGACCTCAGGATAATTTATTAGTGGGAACTTCTAATGGTGTGTTTTGGATCTACAATAGTCCTTCCAATCAATGGACTTCTTATTTGGGCGATTCTTTGGGGGAGACAATTAAGTGTGTCAAATATTTTGAAAATAAGCTATTGATTGTCTCTTCGTTACGAGTACTAGAGGTTGATTTAGAAACAAAAGCAATAAATGTAATACAGAATGTTGGGTGTAGTACTTGGCAAAATGTGAATTTTTATAAAGATTCTACCTTTGTTTATTCAGGAGGAAAGGAAGGTGTTTCGATGGTTAATTTTAGAGATAGATGTCGTGCTGTGATTGGAAAGCACTTTCCTGCTATGCGGGAAATAGAATGGTTACATCAAGGAAAGCGAAGGCATTCCAGAAGAATAGCAAGAAAGCGAAGCAATTGGATTCTGGTAGATGAAGAGCAGGATCGTTTTTTAGCTGCATGGGTCGATACCTTGATGTGTTACCCCGAACAAGGGGGAGGATTTCCTATCTTAAGTAACGATAAACAAGCGATTCAAGCGACCTATCTAAGTCGATCTAAGGAAGGCGTTATTTGGGGGTGTACAATCAATAAAGGTGTTTATGGTTTGGACAAAGATTTGAAAGTTATCCATCATTTTACAACTAAAGATGGCTTAATCAGTAATAAAGTAAAACGAGCAAAAGCTGCTGGAGACATTTTATGGTTGTTAACAGCAAGCGGGCTTCAATCTTTTAATATAAAAACAAAAGAAAACCATATTTACACCTTAGAAGACGGCTTGCCAACATTAGAGATAAAGGATTTAGAAATCGTGAATGATAAGGTTTGGTTAAATACTTCAAAGGGCTTGGTTTCACTTGATACTCAATTGCCAAGTGAGAATACAACTCCACCCTTGGTTTATATCAAGCGAATAGCCATTCACGAGGTAGATACGACCCTACATCCTTCTTATGAGCTGGATTATACCCAAAATAATTTAGTTATTTATGTAGAGGGAGTAGCTTATCGAAGCCGAGGCAAATTTAAGTATCAATACAGAATGCTTGGAGTGGACAGTAGTTGGATAACACAATCCAGCGCAGTTGATCTGATGCGTTTTCCTCAGTTGGAGCCCAAAAACTATACGTTTGAAGTAAAGGTGTTAAATGAAGATGGTGTGGTAAGCAAGGAGGTGGCGAGGGTTGAATTTGTAATTGCTCCTCCTTATTGGCAAACGTGGTGGTTTCAGGGGGCGCTCTATTTGTTGGGGACATTGATGATTGTTGGCGTAGTACTATTTAGGGTTCGCCAAAAACAGAAAGAAGAAAGGCAACAAAACTTGGTCAATGTCTTAAAAATGGAGGCGTTACAATCCCAAATGAACCCCCATTTTATCTTTAATGTATTAACCGCTGTGCAAAATTTGTGGCTGCAAAAAAAGAACGAACTAGCCATGGAGCTACAATCTAACTTTGCCAAATTGTTGCGCAAAATCTTTCAGTATTCTAGCAAAAAGGCGATCCCTATTGAACAGGTAGAAGAATTTCTGAATAATTATTTGAGTTTAGAACAGATTCGTTTTGAAAATCAGATTGACATTAGTTTTGAAGTAGAGGAAGAATTATTGGATGGGGATTATGCGATTCCTCCCTTGTTAATCCAACCAATTATAGAAAATAGCTTTAAACATGGCTTATTTCATAAAACAACCAATCGTCAGTTAAGTATTGTACTCAAGGAAGAAGGTCGCTATCTTTATGTCAGTGTAGAAGACAATGGAGTAGGGCGACAGGCAAAAAAGAAGCAAGAGCCAGCTCGTTCATCGGGGTTGACCACAACTCAGGAGCGCTTAAAAATCTTGCAAGAAAGCATAATGAATCAGTCGCACCCCCACAACAATATAAAAATAACCGATTTAAAAGATAAAGCAGGCAAAGCCTTAGGAACAAAAGTGGAACTTTGGATTCCTTTTGTTGACCTATAATGCTTTTGATGGTTGATATTGTCTGTAGAGGATTGGAACAATACATTAAAAAACTAAACCAATTAAACAATGCAAAAAATTAGAGCTATTATTATAGAGGACGAGCCACAAGCTCGTGAAATGTTGATTACCTTGTTAGAGGATTATTGTCAAGATGTACACATTATAGGAGAGGCAAGTAATGTAAAAGATGGAGTGGCTTGTATCAAAAAGCTGTTACCCGATTTGGTCTTTTTGGATATAGAGATGCCTAACGAAAAAGGCTTGTCATTATTTAAGTATTTTGATAAAGTTGACTTTGAGGTTATCTTCACAACAGCTTACGATCAATATGCTATCAATGCTTTACGTTTATCGGCTTTAGACTATTTATTGAAACCAATTGATTTAAAAGAATTGAGAAATGCTTTAAATAGCTATAGAGATAAAAAGCACCAAGCCTATATTAATCAGGCTTTGAGGTATCAATTTGCAGCCGAACAACAAACTACTCAGTCCAAACGAATTGTTTTGCCAAGTGGAGAGGGCTATGTATTTATTGATATAGAAAATATCATGTATTGTCAGGCAGAGAAAAGTTATACTGCTTTTGCTGTCGTGGATGGCAAGAAATACTGGGTATCAAAAACAATAAAAGAATACTCCGATTTATTGGAAGGTTTTGGCTTTTTGAGAGTGCATCGTTCTTCTTTGATTAATCCTAAATTTGTTTCCAAATTAATTAAAACTCGACCGAGTTCTGTTGTTATGCAGGATGGTCAAAATATTGCAGTATCTAAGAGTCGAAGAGAGCATTTGTTGGAGGAGTTGTTGAATTTGTAAGTTGTAGATAATAAAACGGCTGCATATTATCTCTTTAAAAGAACAGGAGGGAGTGGTTCAACTCATGCGCCCATCTATTTATTGTTGTCTTGTATTCTATTAAATCTTTTCAGTATAAAAAGGTACATTCTTTTTGTGATTTTCTTGTTATATTTGCAAATGATGGAAGTTAGATTTAATCTAAAAAAATAACTATTATTTTAATAAAACTAGAAATTATGTTACGCATATTGTATTTAATAGTACTAGCTTATACTTTTGCTGCTTGTACGAGTGATAGCACTGCTACAGGAGATAAGCACGATAATCACGAACACCATGACCACGACCATGCTGGACACGATCATGAGGGACACGACCACGACCATGCTGGGCACGATCACGATCATGACCACGATCACGGTACAGTAACAGAAGGAGATGGAATTCATTATGGAGCAGAAATAACCCCTGATGGTGGAATTGCTTTGGCTGATGTATTAGCAAAAGTAGATGGAGGAGAAGGAGCTGAAGACTTAGACTTAGGGAAAGGGAATATAGTGAAAGCAATAGCTACTAAGGTAGAAGGAGAGGTTTCAGAGGTTTGCAAAAAGGCAGGATGTTGGTTAAAAATGGCAACTGCTGATGGGAAAGAAATTTTTATTGCAACGAATCATGAATTCTTAGTTCCTGTTGATATGGTAGGTAAAACAGTGGTTGTCGATGGCAATGCTTATAAATCTGTTACTACCGTTGATGAGTTACGTCATTTTGCAGAAGATGAAGGTCAATCTGCTGAGGAAATTGCTAAAATTACAGAGCCTGTTTCAGAGTATAAGTTGTTGGCAAAGGGCTTAGTGATTAAATAAATTGAAGCCTGGATGTATTTTTTCTTTGCGTTTCAACTGTGATTGGAATGCAAAGAAATGATCTAAGCTGTTTCACTTATATGGTGAGGCTTATTAGAAATTTAAAAAACTGCAACGAATTATTCTTTGAAATAAGTTGCAGTTTTTTTTTGACTTAAATAGATTTGTTCTGTTTTATTGCCTTAAAGTGCAATCTTTTGATTATTAGTGCACTGTGTTGGTGGGGGGAAGGAGGAGATAGAAGTATTAGCACCTAAGTGCTTTTCTTTTTCTTGAAGAAAGTGTTTTTTTTTGAAAAAAAAACTATAAAAATTTGCAGTTGTTTAAAATATCGGTATATTTGCAACCGCTTTGAGGGAATAACATTAAAGCAAAAGGTAGATTCCGTAGCTCAGTTGGTAGAGCATTTGACTTTTAATCAAAGGGTCCTGGGTTCGAATCCCAGCGGGATCACAACTTTTTAAAAAATAAATTTTTGCTTGAAATAACCTTAATGCAGGTAGATTCCGTAGCTCAGTTGGTAGAGCATTTGACTTTTAATCAAAGGGTCCTGGGTTCGAATCCCAGCGGGATCACATCTAAAGCTTCTTTTGACTTTTCAAAAGAGGCTTTTTTTTATGCCTACCACAACCCATATAGCGGCACAATTTCTGAAACAAACCTTACAAAATTATTAATATTCTGTTAAAAATAACTCTAAAGTAAGGGCTATTTGGGACAGCTTCTTTTAGGAAGGATTGTTAAGCTTTTTTTTATAAGGAAGAAAACAATAAAATATTGTTTTGGGCTTGAAAAACCTGTAATTCTTTATTTTAAGAGCGATTTGTTTACCTAAATTAACCTTTTAGAGCTTAAACAAGACTACTCAATGATTTTATTATCTTTAGATTGTTATTTCAGAATAAAACAAACTATCTTTGCATAGAACCATACTGCCTTGACTCAATTAAGGTATAATAGTTGCTCATTCCTAGTTAGTTTTGTATTTTGTTTTAACAAAAACAACTATACTTTTATATAATTTTCAAACAATCAATAATAATAAAGCCAATATAGATGAAATTACATTCACATATTGTCGTGCTTTTGATACTTTGTATGTCAGTCAGCCAGTTATCAGCACAAACTGCTGATGCGCTCATCAATAAAGCCAACAAAAAATACAAAGAGCTTGATTTCCAAGAGGCTATTGATCTCTACGAGCAGGCATTAAAGAAAGAAACTAAACCAGCAGCTCTTTTTGCATTACCCAATTGTTATCGAAAAATAGGAAACTATCTAAAGGCGGGGCAGTGGTATGCCAAAGCAGCAGAACACCCTGAAGCACCTTCTGAAATTTTTTATTATTATGGTTTGTCTTTGATGGCCAATGATAAATTTGAAGAAGCAGAAAGCCAATTTACCAAATTTAGAGAAATGGAAAGCGCTCAATTGCGTGGTCATAATATGTTGATTGCTTGCAAGCCTGAAGTGCATAAAGATTTGCTAAATGCAGGGGCTTTGTACGATGTTGAAGTTGTTCCTAATATCAATACTCCTTATGATGACTTTGGAGCTGTGTTTTTTGGAAAAGGGGTTTTGTTTAGTTCTGACAGAGATACAACAAAAGTATCTAGTTATAGAGGTTCATGGTTGTATAAACCATTTATCCAATCGTACTTTATAACAGCGACTATGAAAGACAAGGATACCAAAGAATTTCAATATGGCATTCCATCTTTGTTTAGTAATGAATTGAATATGAATTACCACGATGGACCAATCCGTTTAGATGGTATTCAGCAAACGGCTTATTATACAGTTTATGGTACGAATGATAAAAAATCAAATCGCAGAGCAAACATCTTGAATACTCAAATTGCTTCTAGCAAACGAGTTGGTGAACAATGGACTAAACCTAATCTAAAATTGGGAATAAATAGTAGAGAGTATTCGGTTGCCCATCCATCTGTTACACCAGATGGAGACAAAATGTTTTTTGCTTCAGACATTCCTGGAGGTTTTGGAGGTTTTGATTTGTACGTAAGTTATAATGAAAATGGAGAATGGTCTAAACCTATGAATTTGGGACCAGAAATAAATACAGAGGGGGATGAAGTGTATCCATTTTTTGGATTGGATGAAAACTTATATTTTTCCTCGGATGGGCAAACTGGAATTGGAGGTTTTGATATTTATTATTCGAACCAAACGGGTGGTAGATGGTCGCCTGTTACCAATTTAGGCGCTCCCTTAAATTCTGAGAAGGATGAAATTTCTTATATTATGGATTCTTCAGGGACTTATGGTTATTTTGCCTCTAATAGAGTTCCTAAAAGAAAGATGGATATTTATTACTTTAAACGAGTTGCACTAGAGTCTCAAATTTTAGTATTTGATAAGTCAACAGGGCAAGGCGTTGCAGGGGTAGAAATACAAAGTGAATGCCTTCCTAAAAACCAAAAATGGGTCACTAATATCGATGGTCTTATTTATGCTCCACTACCGTTAGAGCGCAATTGCAAGTTGATGTTGACCTCCGAGCAATTTACAGATACAGAAAAAGACATTTCAACAGTGGGGTATGTTCCTGGTTCAGAACTTTTTATTAATGTGCCTTTAAAATTAAAAGAAGCAGAGTTTAAAGTAGAGGGAGTGATCAAAAAAGCGTATAATAATGAACCAATTATAGATGCCACAATTACACTAATTAATGGTTGTGGTGAAGAGCAAGTTGTAATTCCTATTTCACATGACGGAAGATACTCAATGACTTTATCTAAAGATTGTTCTTATGTGTTGAAAGTAGAGCGAGAAGGCTTTTTTACCAATACACAAACATTCTCTACCAAGGGATTGCGTTTGTCCAAAACATTTACCAAAAATATAGCGATGCCAAAATCTACTGGTTCTTTTTGAGAATAGGTAGTTAATCATATCATCTGAAGTCATCCCGAATTTATTTCGAGGATGACTTTTGTATTCCATATAAATTTTAGACAGATTACGGCTTAAAACGAGAACGATAAGACTTCTTTAGAACATTGTTGATTTTGCTACTTAAGTAACTAAGCAGAATTGAAATAACGATTGCATAATTTAAACCCAAATTATTGTCATTTTTCTACCTTTAAAAGAACGTCTCTTATTTGCTACTTTATCATGAATAAAAAATATTATCTACTTGTACTTTTTTTGTTTACAGGGATCTATGCTCATGCGCAACACAATGAACTAGCGCAAGCTAATACCCATTATAAAGCCTTTTTATTTAAGGAGGCGATTCCATTGTATGAGCAAGCCCTTGCTAAAGATCCTTATTTAGGAGACGCTATGGTTAATCTTGCTCATTGTTATTATTATACCAACAACATCGCCAAAGCGGCAACATGGTATGCTAGGATCTTAAGATATGATGGTTATCAGCAATATGCCTTTGATTATGGGCAAATACTCAAAATGAGCGCTAAATATGCAGAAGCTAAGAAATGGTTTAATGCATCTATAAAAAATAACCATACAAAGGGAATGCATTTTGCAAAATCTTGTGACTTTGCTTTAAAAGCAGCTCCACTTAGTCAGTTTTATGAGGTAAAAGCATTGCCCAAGCTAAATTCTAAGAGTGCAGATTTTGCGCCAACACTATATGACGATGATTTGATTTTTAGTTCTTCTAGATCGGTTGCGGTCGAAAAACAGGGAGAGGTTGCTTGGACCAATGATGCTTTTAATCAGCATTATATCGCTACCAAAGATAATCAAGGAACAATTGATGCTGCAAAGTCTTTGCGTTCCTTTATTGGGAATGATATTAATGATGCACCAATGAGTTACTTGCCAGCTAGAGATATGGTTGCCATAACCTCTAATAATTTTATGGATGGCATTCGTCATGTAGATGGGAGTGGCTTGATGATGGATATTTATTTATACAATAGTAAGTCTAAAAAAGAATGGGATCATAATAGTGAGCAGTTCTTTCCTTTTAATGCAACAGTAGACACTAAAACGCCTTTTTCTACGGGGCATCCTTGTTTGACAAATAATGGAACTACCTTGTACTTTTGTTCCAATAAACCAGGAGGATACGGTGGTTATGATATTTATGTGAGTCATAGAACTGCAACGGGTTGGACCTTGCCTAGTAATTTAGGGCATCCTATTAATACGGCAGGAAATGAAATGTCTCCATTCGTAGATAAAACAGGACGTTTATATTTCTCTTCCGATTGGCATCATGGTTATGGCGCTATGGATGTTTTTACTGCCAATCGTTATAGCTATGGCTGGGGCAATGTTGAAAATATGGGAAATAAGGTCAACTCCGCAGCAGACGATATGTATTTTGTCTTTGATTCAGATAAAAAGGTGGGGTATTTGTCATCTAATAGAGAAGGAGGAAGAGGAAATGAAGATATTTATCAGGTGATTCAAAAACAAGTTTTGCCAACTCGTAAAACTCTAGCCCTAAATATTGGAGATAAGTTTTTATTAGACGATCGCTATTTTCGTTCTGGGGATGCAACCATTCAAAACACAAGCAGCAAACAATTATTTGATATTTTGCAACGCTTATTGGATAATCCAAAAGTTGTTATCCAAATTAATGGTTACACAGATGCTGCGGGGCCTGCTGATAACAATTTAACGTTGTCCAAAAGTAGAGCTGCTTCCTTGGCGAACTTTTTTATTGCTAAGGGGATTCGTAAGGAACGCATCAAGAGTACAGGATATGGAGAAAGCTTTTTAGTCAATAAATGTAGTGATAATGTACCTTGCTCTAGTGAAGAACGAGCAGAAAACCGTAGGATTGAGCTCTTTGCTATTGGTTCAATTGATGAGGGTGGAGTGATTAATATTTCTTACGATGCTGCACCAGCTCCTAATGCAGATAAGATTGTTAGCGAAGCAGTTGCTTTAGCAGTTGCCAATCATAAAGCGGTAGCTAAATCTTCTTCTCGATCTTCTTCCTCCTCTTCTTCTTCTCGGAAACCAACTCGAAAATCACATTATGCGATTGGAGATGTGATTGAGGTGGCAAGTGTTTTTTATGAACATAGTAAGTCTAGTGTTGATGAGCGTAAATCACCAGGCCTAAAACAGCTCTTAGAAATTCTAAAGGAACATACACATGTTGTTATTGAGATCGGGGCGCATACTGATGCTACGGGTTCTTCAAAGTACAACAAAGAATTGTCAGAGAAACGTGCCCAGTCGGTCAAAAAATACCTAGAAAAGAAAGGTGTTTCTGCCGCTCGATTGGTCGCCAAAGGTTATGGCGAATCTAAACTATTGAATAAATGTAAAGATGGCGTTCGTTGTTCGGATAGCGAACATGCTAAGAATAGACGGACAGAGTTTAAGGTTATCGCTCAAAAAGGATTTAAAGTTGGGGATGTGATTAAGGTAGATCATATCAATTATGAACTGAATAAGGATAAGTTGGATATGAAAGACTCTAGAGGGCTTACAGAGATTATTCAACTCTTAAAGGCAAATAAAATTAGTGTTGAAATCCGTTCCCATACCGATTCTAGAGGCTCTTCTAAGTATAATTTAGAATTATCTCAGAAACGTGCAAAGGCAGTTTATGATTATTTAGTCAAAAATGGAATCAATAAATATCGCCTTAAATATAAGGGTTATGGAGAGTCTAATTTGTTGAATAAATGTAAGGATGGGGTTCGTTGTTCGGATCGTGAACATGCCCAAAATAGACGAACTGACTTTAAAGTTATTGGTTTGCGATAAGGATAGACCACCTAATACCAATAGAATGTAATGCCACTAGATAGCTTTGTTGTTTAGTGGCATTATAATAGTACAAAAGAAGGGAATATAATTGGGGTGATTTAATTCATTAGACAAAGCAATAACTGTTAATTTTGAACACTACTTGGTACTCTAATTTTATCAACAACATTTAGTACTTTATTATTTTTATCTAAGATTCTAAATTCAACCCTTCTATTAAATTGACGACCGAGTTCAGTATCTTCTCCATTAGAAAGCTCATTTAATGCAATAGGAGTAGATTCCCCAAATGTCTTTTTGGTAATTCTACTTTTAGAAATTCCATGTTGAATAATATAATTTTGGGTAGCAGTAGCTCTACGTGAAGATAAAGCTCTGTTGTATTCGATAGAACCACGAGCGTCGGTATGTGCCAAAATATTGAGTTGATAGTCTTTGTTTTGTTTTAGAACCATAATCAAACGATCTAATTCCATTTGTGCATCTTTTCGAATATTCGCTTTGTCAAAGTCAAAGAATATGCAATGGACATTTTGTATCTCTTTATATTCTGAGGCAATAGATTCAAATGGCGCAACGGTCTTCCCTGTTTTTTTAGGAGGGATGTATTGGCAAGTCGTATTGCAGTTTTCTTTTAAATAACTAAAATCAATAATTCTTGCATTTGCAAAACCAGCTTGTTTTACCGCTGATTTTGTAGTTTCTGCCTCTTCTTTGGTCGCAGCATCAATATAATAGCGATAAATATAATTAGCATCTAATGTTTCATAAACCTTATCAAGGCTGCCAAAGTGACCATCAGGAACAGGTTCTGCAAAAGCTGCGACTTCAACTGCAAAAGGAGCTTGTTGAGCAAATAGAGAAAAGGATAGTAATAACAAAGGAAGTATAGATATTATTTTGTTCATAAATTTATAGTGTTTGATTTTTTAAACAAGTTGATATATATAAAGTTATGTTATATTCTAAAGAAAGAAGGCCCCAATCTTGCCAAAAGCAAGTCATATAATGCTATAAAAATGACAAAGTTTCACAAAGGTGAGTGAACCTACTTTTTGATTTATAGATGCAAAAATATAAAATATATCCTTAAGAAATAACTATAAGTAATATATAATAGTTGTTATTTCCAGTACTTAAGATAGTATTCGTTTATATCTAGCTAATGTTTCAAAATTGGCTACTTTGTTCATTATTAAATGATTCAAAGAATATTGTCGTAAATTTCGTGTACAAGCATTAAGTAGGGTGCGCAAAAAGCGTTATCGCTATTGGAAATAGGTATTTTATGAATCTAAGTTTGGGCGGAATATTTTTTGAAACAGATACAAATCTACTTTGATTCACTCAACTGGGAAACAAAATTAGTAAGAGGGGAGATCTAATCCAATTCAAATCAAAGCGTAAGATGCTTTCAATTTTGTTATTGTTGGGAATTGTAACTAATCGTTTTAGGGAGGTAGAAACAGATCGCTAAAACGGATAGCTGGGAAGAAATTGATTGTTAGAAGTTGTTTAAGACGAATCTTAAACAACTTCTTCGACTAAGTTAAGAAAATCTATCCAAATTTCTCTTGATATAACTGTTTTAAAGCTAACATTTCATCTCGATGTTCAGCAGCAGTAAGGAAATCCATATCCTTAGAGGCGCTTTGCATTTTCTTTTTAGATTGCTCAATTGATTTTTGCAGTTGTTCAGCACTCATATATTGAACAACAGGGTCGGCAGCTAAATTATTGGCTACTTCATCCGATTGCAAATAATTTGGAGCGCCAACAACAACGGTTTGTTGCATGATCTCTTCTTTTGACTTGTTGATGGTCGTTGGGGTGATACCATGTTCTTTATTGTAAGCCATTTGTATAGAGCGACGACGAGCGGTCTCATCTATGGTAGACTTCATCGACTTGGTTACTTTATCGGCATACATGATAACACGACCATTCGAATTTCGAGCAGCACGACCAGCCGTTTGGGTTAGTGAACGTTGGTTTCTAAGAAAACCTTCCTTGTCGGCATCTAAAATGGCTACGAGGGCTACTTCTGGTAAATCAAGCCCTTCTCGTAACAAGTTGATACCAATCAAAACATCAAAAACACCCAATCGTAAATCCCTGAGGATTTCTACTCGTTCTAAGGTATCGATTTCAGAGTGGATATATCGACATTTGATATTTAGCCGAGACAAATACTTGGCTAATTCCTCAGAACTTCGTTTCGTAATGGTTGTAATCAAGACCCTTTGATCTAATTTGATACAATTGTCAATCTCTTCCAATAAGTCATCAATTTGATTGGTACTTGGACGAACATCAATAGGAGGATCTAGTAAGCCCGTTGGTCTGATAATTTGCTCTACTACTGTGCCATCTGTTTGCTGCAATTCATAATCAGAAGGAGTAGCACTTACAAATAAGATTTGATTGATTTGATTTTCAAATTCATTAAAACTCAGTGGTCGATTATCATAAGCTGAAGGTAAGCGGAATCCATGATCTACCAAGGTGGTTGTTCTTGCACGGTCACCGCCATACATTGCCCTAAATTGAGGCAGTGTAACATGACTCTCATCAATAATCATAAGATAATCGTCAGGGAAATAATCCAATAAACAAAAGGGTCTTGCACCAGCCTTTCGACCATCAAAAAACCTAGAATAATTCTCAATGCCCGAACAGTAGCCCAATTGGCGCATCATTTCTAAGTCTAGTGTTACCCGTTCTTGGATTCTTTGGCTTTCTTCGTACTTATGTTCATTATTAAAGTACTCAATCTGACCGTGAAGTTCATCTTCAATATCATGGATGATGTCCTTCATCTTGTCTTTTTGTGCGACATACAGATTGGCAGGAAAAATAGCAATGGTTTCTAATGCTTCAATACTTTTTCCTGATTCAATTTCAATTCTTTCAATTTCTTCGATTTCATCGCCCCAAAAAGTAATCCTAAAACCATCCTCAGTATAAGGCAAATTGATATCTACAGAGTCGCCTCGAACTCGAAATGTTCCCCTACTGAATTCTACTTCTGTTCTAGAATAGAGACTATCAACGAGCATGTATAAAAATTTATTGCGACTCAATACCTGTCCAGTTTGTAGCCGAATAACACTATTTTTATAATCATCAGGATTACCCAAACCATAAATACAAGAGACAGAAGCTACCACAATAATATCTCTACGCCCAGAGAGCAATTGAGAGGTTGTCCTTAGGCGGAGTTTGTCTATTTCTTCATTGATAGCCAAGTCCTTCTCTATATAAGTACCTGTTGAAACAACATAAGCTTCTGGTTGGTAATAATCGTAATAAGAAACAAAGTATTCTACCGCATTATCAGGGAAGAACTGCTTGAATTCGCCATATAATTGGGCGGTTAAGGTCTTATTGTGTGATAATATAATGGTAGGGCGCTGTGTTTTAGCAATGACATTGGCCATGGTAAACGTTTTACCAGAACCTGTTACTCCTAGTAAGCATTGTGATTTTTCGTCGGCATTTATTCCTTTTACGATTTCTTCAATGGCTTGGGGTTGGTCTCCTGTGGGTTTGAAGGGGGAATTGAGCTGGAACTTCATAGTTTTTTTTCTACAAAAATAAAAAATGCCTTTCAAAGGAGAAAGGCATTTTTTAAAAATTTTATTTCAATGCTATGTAATAGAGCATATTATTGTTCTACAACCATTGTACTTTTAGCTGCACTGCGTTTTTCAACAGCAGCAGTTTTTTTAGGAGTTGCATTAACACTAGTTGCTTTAGCTTTAGAACAAGTCTTAGTCGCACCAGCTTTAGATTTGCAACAAGCTTTAGTGGTTGTTCCATTTACAGAAGTAGCTTTGGCAGCAGTAGACTTAGAACAAGCTTTTCCACCAGCTTTAGATTTGCAACAAGCTTTAGTCGTAGTAGCTGTACTTACAGTAGCAGCTGATTTAGAGCAAGCCGTTTTAGACTTGGTACAAGCTGTTTTAGATTTTGAACAAGTTTTGGTAGTTGCAGCTTTAGTTGCAGCAGCTTTGGTTGCTCCTTGAGCATAAGATGTTCCTACAGATACAAAAGCAAACATCAAAAGCAATAATAGATTTTTCATAATTATTATAGTTAGATTTAAGTTTAACATTACTTCGTGTAAAAATCACATTAGGTTGATTATTACTGAAATTAGGTTTTGTTTTTTCAACGTATTAAAACAATAATCAACCTGATGTAAGATAGTTTTTTATCGAAAAACTAAAAACCACGTAGTAGCACCACAGGTACCACAAAGTCGCAGCGTAGCTAATCCACAAAGCATTAGTTTAAATAGTCTTGTTATTTAAAAACACAATTTACCCTTTTTCTAAAAGTATACCAAATTTGAATTAAACTTAACAAAACTATAAGAGATTGCGTTCAATATGTTTTTTTTAGTGCTTCTTTGTTTTGATAGTCAGAGTGTTAATCCTGTTTTTGTAGCGTTTTTTTTATCGATAAAGGTGCTAAAAAACAATTAATCCTATTTTAAATGACCAATAACCGACAAATTACCTTGTACCATGTCGTCCAATTTAACATTAATTTCTGTCCCTAATGGTAAAAATAAATCAACTCTTGACCCCAATTTTATAAAACCCATATCCTCTCCTTGTTTGACTTGATCCCCTGCTTTTAAATAATTGACAATACGTCTGGCTAAGAAACCAGCAATTTGGCGCATAACCAATTGTTGCCCATTTTTTAATTGGTAAGCAACGGTTGTTCGTTCATTTTCTGTAGATGCTTTGGGATTCCAAGCCATCAAAAACTTGCCTGGGTGGTATTTGCTGTATTGAACCGTACCACTTATTGGGTTTCTATTGACATGGACATTAAGTGGAGACATAAAAATAGAAACTTGAATACATTTTTCTTTCAAAAATTCATGCTCTGTGGTTTCTTCAATAACAACAATTTTACCATCTGCGGGAGCATAAATGATAGAATCGTCTTGTTTGGCGATTTGACGAATAGGATTACGAAAGAATTGTAAAATAAAGATTAGCAAATCAAAAGCAACAAAGGTCAATACAATTTGCAGCCAAAATAAGTCGCTAGGAATTAATAGCCAAGTAGCAGCAAGTATACCAATACAAACTAAACCAACCAATGTAATCGAAGCCTTACCTTCTTTATGAAAACGGAACATAACCTTATATTTAAATACCTTTTTATACCTGAGCCCAATTTTTTAGCTACAAAAAAGTTGCTTGACAAAATGTCCCTATTTATAAAGGGCTAGGTAGAAACTAGTTTTTGTGAGAATGATTAATTAAAGGGAGCAAATATACAGTTTATTTTCTAATCCTGTTTACCTCTATTACAATTTTGGCGGTTTGTATTTTGCCAAGAATTTTTGAGGATCATTTTCTTCCATTATAAGGGTTAATACTTTCTGATCAATAGCTCTGTCGGATAGGTTGGGCTGGGTTTGTTTGAGGCTAGCTCTAAGTTCTTTGGCGTAGGACAAAATAATTCGATATCCTAACCAAGAGCCACTGTTGCCAGGAAGATCAAAATTAGGTTTGAAAGGGCCTTTGGTTACATATTTATTGATTTTTTTTGAATTACTAGAATACATCAATTCTTCATCACTAATGTGCTCATAAAGGGTGAGTTCTCCTTTTTTACAATAGTTCATTTGAGTCGTTGAAAAACCAAATAACAGACTATCTTCTACCGTAGGCAAAAGCAAATCGGTTAAGTAAAATATTTTTCCATTATAAAGCATCAAATCAATTAAGTGATTACTTTTAGGACTTGCCCATGTCGAAACAAGATTTTGAGCCATTGCATCGGCCGCCTTTGCTACTAAATGTTCTTTGGAACAGGTACGCTGGTCGTATTTCGGCATTTTCAGAAAAGTATAGGGAGGGTATCCCTCTCCCAAGGCCATGTCCAAAGGCAAGCCAACAAAACCTTCTTCTACCACAGCTAAGCGATCACCATGATATTCAGATAGGTAGGTAAATGCTTTGCTTAGAGGAGTGGCATCAGGAAAATAATATTGGTAATAGGAGGCTAACTCATTGAGTTCTTTTTGTACTTGGGGGAGTGCGCCAAAAATCTGTTGAACAGTATCGTATGTATATTGTGCATCTTTATAATTAAGATAGCCTAAGACTTGACGACTTTCGGAAGCTTTGTTCCTTACTCCCAATACAGACATTAAGAACCCTGTGGCAAATTCAGGGTGTTTTTCTTTGAGCTTTTGCAAGCCAAGATCTATATTATTACTATCTAAGGCAAAAAAATCTTGCTCAAATCGAATTAATTCAACCGTGCCTTTTATTTCTTTGAGGTCAGGTATATATTGCGTTTCTACAATGGTTGATTCGCAAGAAAAAAGTAAAAAAACAAAACAACTAGATAGAAAAAAAGCGTTAATTATTTTGGGTGTTTGCATATTGTTTATGATTTTGTTTTGTGATTTTAGGATAAGGCTAAAATTAGCCTACTATAAAATATTTTTTTTGTAATGTTAAATGCTTGAAAAATAGTCTGTTATTGATGTGGTAAGCGTGTTTTTTTGAATTATTGGATAAATAAAATGATATTTTTTATCTTTTTGCAGAAAAAGAGCCAATTTACTGAATGGAGCTTTTGGTATGGTATATTTAAATAAGTCTAATAAAACGAATAACAAGCCTTTTAAATTAAAAAATCACTTGTTTGTTACCTTATTCCGCTAGATAGCAGCGGAGTATGATTGTTAAAAAAGGTAGAAATTCCTTTATACAAAATTTCAGAAATACAATCTCATTAAAAAACAGTGGAATAAAAATTAATCAATTTTGCTTATTCCTCTATAAAAAGAAATTTTATGTTAAGAAAAATTGCCATTCTAACGATATTATTAGCGCAGGTAGTATATGTAAAAGCGCAAGAAATAAAATTTGGAGTTCATGTTGATCCATTTATCTCTTTTTTGGGCAGCCAAGAGAAGCAAGTGGCTAGCGATGGAATCAATGGGGGTACAGCCTTAGGTGTTGAAGTGGAATACCGTTTTACAGGAGAAGAAAATTATGCCATTACATTTGGGCTAGACTTTGCATTAAATTCTGGAGGCTCTCTATTGTATCGATACGGTGGAGTTTTGTTTCCAAAAACAGATTTAGACCCAACAGTATTTAGAGATATTGCAGGGGGCGCTTTACCCAACAATAATACTGGATCAGAGCTGGATTTACACGCATTTACTAAAGTGAATTATCGTATTAATTACCTCCAATTACCAATCGGTCTAAAACTTAGAACCAATGAATTAGGAGGATCTTATATGCGTGCTTTTTTCCATATTCCACTCATCAAAATTATGATTCCTGTTACTGCTGGTGCTAAGATATTTAGCCCTGGCGATGTAGCTGCTTCGGCAAATGGTTATGTAGACGATGTAACGGGGTATCGTATTCCAGCAGGGCAAGAAGCTTCTGTAGAGCCAAATGTATGGAAAGACATCACTCCAATTCAAGTGAGTCTTGGTGCAGGTGCTGGGGTAGAATTTACGCCAAATGCAGAAGGCGGATTGCGTTTATATGCTGGAGTTTATTACGATGCAGGAATTATTGATGTTGTTGGTGGCTTTGGTGGTGAAATGACACTTAGAGCTGCTGCTACAGTAGACGATCCTGCTACTGCTATTGACGAAAGTTTAGACATTAATGCAGCATCTAAAACAACCAACCCTTATAATATGATGCACAACATTAATCTTAAGATAGGAGTGCTGTTTTAAGATTAGTTTGTCAACCTTAAAGAAGTAGGGACTTCTTTACCACACTATGATTAGACTTCAATAGCGTCTGCTGTTGAAGTCTAATTTTTTTGCTATAAATCCTCCTCGGTCATAAAAATAAAAGGACGATCAGCTACAGCCGTATAATTCTCTGGATAATCACCGACTAAGATATGGGTCGTAAACGGATTGATCTCTGTTGTGAAACGAATATGTTTTGTGGTGATTTGGTTTAATTTATTTCGGGTAGCAAAAGAAACAATACCCAAAATAGCAATGGACGCTTGTTTGGGCAATTGTCCATCAAAGGTGCCCCCACACCAATTTAAAATTCTCTCCTTAGCAGTTTTTCTAATGGTTTCATTAGCGTCTGATAATGCTTGGAATAGATCTACCAAGGTGAGCTTTTTTAGTGCTTCATCTTCTTTTAGGAACAAGGCCAAAAAGAGATTTTTCTCTCGCTCAGAAGCATAACTTTTTCCATGATTGACGAGTACTTCAAAATGCTTTAGGGATTTATTTTGCAAGAGGGTATAGGTAGTTGGAGCATTGGTGGCTGCAATGGATAAATACTTGATATTGGGCAACTGTTGAATGGAATGAATAACATCAGGAACCCGAAAAGAATTATCCTGTGCATATAATTTTTGTAGCTTTTTTAGTTTTGAAAAACTATGAGGGAGCACTTGTAATTGGTTTTCTGCAATATTTAATACTTCCAGTTCTTGAAAAGATTCCCAAAAATCAGGCAATTCTTTTAGCTGATTTCCCCATATTTTTAATAATTGGATCTGTTTTTCTGCCAGAATGATTGGCGGTAATTTTTGCAATCCAAAACCTCCTAAATCTAATAAACTCCGTCCAGTATGTTCTCTTTTTTTTAGAAAAGGCAGAATTTCTTGCCGTATTGCAGTTGTCCCATATTTGAATAAAAAACGATTCATTGGATGACGGTTGCTAGGAAAATGCTGATGAAGAAGCTTGGCTAAAAGCGTAAGATCCAGATTTAATGTTTGAGCTTGTTGTTCTACAGCGAGCGCTACACTTTGTTGTCGGGACGAAGAGGGCTCCAACAGCGGAATTAATTTTTTGAGCTTGGTATGTTGACTCCAATAGGTTCTAAAAAAAAGATAAATGTCATTTTCTAGTTCCGTTTCTTGGGCCCAAATTATACGATTATAAATCCAATAAACATCGGTTACTAGAGCAGGAATTATACCACGTCCTCTGATTAGTTCAAAAGCCAATAAGACGTTTTTTAGGTCTTTGTCTTGAGCCAATAAGTGAATTTTTGATATTTCGTCAGGGGTATAAGACATGACATTTTATTTCTAGTGAATAGTTATTATCTGTTATAGCGTGATCAATTTAAGAATGTTCTTAGACCTATTTAATATTAATAAAAAAAGTGGAATAAGTACATCTTATAACAAAATTTACTTTTTTTTGTTCCCTGTATCTTAGCTCTAAAGAAAAGCGTTCCAAATTTTAGTAAAAAAGGCAGTATCGAACAAGTAGGGATTCAAAGCATAAAATAAAAGTTGATTGGATGAAAAATATAGGAGCAATACGATTATTGTTATCTGCTAATTTTATATCGGGGATTGCACAAGGGATTAGTATGATTTCTATTCCTGCTTATTTTGCAAGAACGAATCAGTCCAACTGGTTTAATGTTGCCTATGCGACAATTACCTGTGTCAGCTTATTTTGGTCTCTTTATGGAGGTACCTTAATCGACAAATACAATCGAAAGCATATTTTTCTAGCACTAAATCTTTTTAATGGGGTAGCAATTGGAGCAATTGCCTATTTAGATGGAATGGGGGTAGGAGACACTAGCTGTTGGGCAGCGGCTGTATTTGCACTTACTTTTTGGAATTATAACTTGCATTATCCTTGTTTTTACGCCTTTATGCAAGAAATTACAGAGCAAGAAAATTACAGTAAGATTGCTTCTTATATAGAAATTCAGAGCCAATTGGCTTCTGCTTTAGCGGGTGCTGCTGCTGCATTATTGATTGGAGGAGGAATCGCAAACTTTAAGATAGAACCTTGGTCTTTATCCCAAATTTTTGCTTTGGATGCAGGCACTTATTTTGTATCATGGGCAATTATTTATTCGATGCGTTTTGTGCCAATTGTAACTCGAAAAAAGACATCAGGAACGGTAGGAGAGCGCTTAAAAGAGGGATATATTTATCTAAAAGAGCGTCCTTATGTATTTTTGTTTGGAACCGTTACGCACGCTGTTTTTGTTGTCGTATTATTGTATGTCTTTAATTTGGCACCTGTTTATGTGGACCAACATTTAGGCGCAGCTTCAGAAATATTTGCTATTTCCGAAGTTTTTTATGCAATCGGAGCAACGATTGCGGGATTGGTTATCCATAAAATATTCAAAGGGATGTCTTTTGTTAAGGCAATTATAATTATGATGTTCATTTCTATATTAGAGTTGATCGGCTTGATAACAATGAGTCAAATTTGGTTGTTTTTCCTAGTTTCGTTATTGTTGGGGATTACCAATGCAGGGATTCGTGTACTTAGGGTATCCTATCTCTTTCAGGTGTTGCCCAATGAAATAATGGGGCGAGCAAATAGTATCTTTTTCTTAACCAATGTATGCGCTAGAATTGTCTTCTTAGTCTTATTTAGCCTAGCCTTTTTTCATCATTCAGGACAGGTTATTTACGCCTTTTTAATATTAAGTGGCTTTCTTTTTATTTGTATGGGAATTTTGATGTTTTTTTATTCAAAAGTTACCTTAAAAAAAGAACTTGATAGGAGATAAAAGGGTTATATTAGTAGAGTAGGGAAATCATATTTAATGATAGAAAGAAAATTAGTTTAATAGAAATGAGGACAAAAATAAGATTAGCATTAGATCTTGGTATTCAATTGGTTTTAATTAGTATTTTATTGTTGCAAATAAAATCAAACCCAGCAGAAACCATTCAGCATTTAGGTGTTTTTGCTTTTTTAATTTCAATCTGGCAAATTTTTCATGCCATTTATGTGGTACAAAAATATCAAGATTGGTATCGAGATTTATACCTTAAAAAAATCAAGCGTATATTTTTAATTTCAATCTTAATCCTTGGTCTTGCAGGATCGATTGCAGCAATTACATTAGGCGTTTTGTTGCCTACCGTTTTGCAAAGTATACAAGTATTGGGGCTGGGATTAAGCATTATTCTTGGAGCATTAGCGTTTCAGTATTTTGGACGATCGCTCGTTAATTTATACCGCTATTATAATCGACCTCGTTCTTTTTGGGATTTGTAAAAAAGATTAAGTACACTGTCCTTTAAGTAATTAAAAGACAGTGTATTTAGTTCGAAGGTTTTAAAAACATTCAACCTTCGAACTAAATGCGCAACGCAACAAAACTAAAGCCCAATTGATAGAGTATTGAACAATGTTTTACCCAATTATCGAGTAGAGTTGGGCTGACTATTCTCCTTCTTTTTTTTGTTAGAACCTTCCTCTTTACCTTGTTCTATAGCTGGTTCGGAAGGATAGCTGTTAACTTCTTTATCCACATGGATGACACGTACTTTTGCCTTTTGAATGCGTTCCTCTGCATTTCGGATGCGTGCCTCTGCATTTCGAATACGAGCTTCAGCCTCTTTAATTTTTTGTTCTGCTCTAGCTTTTGCTCTAGCCTCTGCTTCAGCTTTTGATTTTGCATCCGTTTCGACCTTAACTTTCACATCCTTATCTGTTTTCTTTTTGGGACGTTTGCCCTTTGCCTTATCTTTTAATTCTTTAGCTAAGCGAGCCGCTTCTTCTGCTTTTTCCTTTGCTTCTTTAGCCAAGCGTTCTGCCTCTTTAGCTCTAGCTTTTGCTGCTAATTCTTTTGATAAAGCCTCTGCGGTTTTAGCTTTAGCATTTGCTTCTGCTTCAATAGCTTTAGCAGCAGCTTCCTTAGCTCTAGCCTCAGCCTCTTTAGCTCTAGCTTCTGCTTCTTTGGCTTTAGCCTCTGCTTGTTTAGCAGCAGGAGTACCTGCGGCTTCTTCTGCCTTTTTTTCTGCCTCTTTAGCCAAGCGCTCGGCTTCAATGGCCTTGGCCTCAGTTTCCTTAGCCTCCGCAGCCGCTTCTTTTGCTTTTGCTTCAGCTTCTTTGGCTCTAGCTCTAGCTTCCGTTGCTGCTACAGCCGCATCTTTAGCCTTGGCAGCCGCCTCTTTGGCGTTAGCTTCAGCCCTTTTAGCATCCTCTGCCGCTCGTTTTGCTTCCGCAGTAGTACGAAGAATGCGATCTGCCTCAGAAATGTAAATGGTAGCATAGTCAGGTCCTAGTTTTCTAAGTTTTACACGAGTGCTTTTTTTGTTCCCAATAGGGTTGCGAGTTAATTCTAGTTGACGCAAAGAAAACAAGGGGTGTCGTTCATTAGGAACTTTATAAAAACAAGCAGGTAAGGTTGCGAGCTGATTATCTTTGAGAAATAAATAAGCAATATATTCTAATTCCCCTAGTTCATTGGGGACTTCTTTTAGTTGATTATGATCCAAACTTAGTATGATTAAGTTTTTTAGTTGACCAATACTAGGAGGAATGGTTGCAATTTTATTGTGAGAAAGGTATAGACGTTTTAACCGCTTTAAATATCCTAAGGTATCAGGTAGGGTTTTGATTTTATTATTGTTGGCAGATAAAGTTTGCAAATGCGATAAACCTGCAATACATGAATCAGGAATACTAGTGAGTTCGTTTTCATGAATGAATAGAACCTCTAGCTTTTTGAGTTGGGCTAGACAAGTTGGAAAATAGGTTAATTTATTATTTTGCAAATAACATTCTCTAAGCTCATGAAGTTGACTCATGGTGTTAGGAATGGAAGGAAGTTGATTGTCATCCGCATTAAAAAGCTTTAGTTGAGCCAATAAGCCAATAGATTCAGGAATGCTCGTCAAATTATTATCGTCTAAGTGCAGAATCTCTAATTGATTTAACAAACCTAAGTTTTTAGGCAAAGAACTAATGACATTGTGTTCTAAATGTAAATGTTCTAAATTGACCAACTGGATGATCTCTTTAGGGACATAAGTTAAATTATTAGAAGAGAAGTTTAGAGAGGTTAATGCTCGGTTTGAACCGATGCTTCTAGGGATTTCTGTGATTTTATTGCTGGCAAATTGACCCACCTTAAGTTGAGATAGCAAGCCGATTTCGAGCGGTAATGCAGTAAGGTCATTTTTATCCAAATAGAGTTCTTGTAGCTGACTAAATTGGCAAATCCCATCGGGAATATTAGTAAGCTTGTTTTCACTAAGCATGATTAGTTTGAGTTCTTTGAGTGCCTCAAAACTATTTGGTAGTTGGTGAATTCGGTTACTGTCTACACGTAAAAGCTCTAGCTTTTCCCAATTGCCAATATCATCTGGTAGTTGGTTGATGTGGTTGTTTTGTGCCATGAAAATCCTTAAGGCACTTAGTTGCCCCATTTCGTTAGGCAACGTTGTCAATTGATTTTTTTCAATATAGAGCTCTTTTAAGTATTTGAGCGATCCAATACTAATCGGAAGAGTAGTTAAGTTGTTGTTATCTAGATGTAAAACTCGAATGTTGGGCAATTCGTGGAATACATCAGGGAGACTGGTCAAATCATTATAAGAAAGGTCTAGTGAGACTAAATTGGTCAAGTATTTTAAACTATCTAGCGTATAATAAACCTTGTCTTCTTCAATCGCCTTTATTTTCTCTTCATATTGAGCTATCTTTTTATTTCTATTCAAGACTCTACGCTTGCTAATGCGTAAACTATTAATGGTATCTTGAATGGCGGCAACTTGTTGATCGATATCTTCCAATCGATCACTTAGACCTCTTAATTTTAATTTGTAGACTTCATTGGGTTGCTCTAGTGCCAATCGAAGGGAGGTAAAGACATATTTTCTTTCTAATGCTTTCTTGAGATCGTCAGAATCTAAAACTTGTGCAGAGGTAAACTGGAAAGAAAATAACAGAAAAGGAATTAAAAGAATGAATCTCATGACAAATAGCAATTTTAATGCGTGGGGTACTAAATAGATTGATTGCCAAATTTTATGGCTTTTCTTGATTGGATAATTTGAAGATGATAAATGTCTTATCATTTTCAAGATAATGTATTTTTAACGCTGAAAGCCTTATGGAGTAAATCAAAAAAGATTACACCATATACTTCATTGCTTAGCTACTGTAAAATATCAAAAAAAAGTGTGCTAAAATAATAAACAAGCTATAAAATATAAATGTATGATAATGTCTATTTAATTTACTTTGCCATTAGTTGGTATTAAAAATAAAAAAATCTAACTCAGGATAGAGTTAGATTTTGGGGGGATCAAATAGGGATATAGGGAAAAGGAGCTGGGGTCTATATGTCTTTAGAGTTAAGCATTTGGGAATGGTGTACAGAAAAAATGTTTTTTGCTGGGGTTTCTTCCTGCACCTTATAGATTGCTCCAAGGTTACGTTTGCCATACCAGCCTCCATTGCCTTTGCAGCCCTTTCTCTTTTTGTAAGGACTACTGCCACAAGAAGATAACATGGATATGGTACAAACAACGACTAAAGCTAGACTTACTTTTTTCATGCTGGACATGTCTTGATGTGAAAATAAGGGGGTATTGATATTTTTACAATTTCATTTTCTTTTTGGGAATAATTAAAATCAAATGTTATTTGTAATAAATATTTGGCTCTTAATGCCAATAGTTTTAAAAGTATTACCGCTAAGGCAGAAAAAAAGTTAAATAGCAAGATTTTTATATAAAAATTCCCTAAATAACAGAATTATCTAGGGAATTGATATAAAATATGTGGAGGCTTTAATAGTTGAGTTAATCAAGGCATTATGTCCTTTTTTAAGCTGTTGGGACATACATTTTGTACCAATGCGCACAACTTTTCTAATTCTCGACTAGGAGCAGGCCACCAAGCCTTTGACCAAACTCGAAACACTTTTAAGCCTTGTTTTTCTAAAATTCGTTGACGATGAATATCATAAGCATAGGCTTGCGGACTATTGTGCCAAGTAGCACCATCACACTCTATGGCTATAGCAGGCTGGTTGTTTTCGTCCAAAATGACAAAATCGATATGATAACCTCCCATTTGATAATCGGAAATTATTTTGTCTTCAAGTATATAATCACTGATATAATTGTAGAGTTCATCCTCAAAAGGCGTTTCGATTGGATAGTCATGAATAGAAGTGCCCTCTTCTTCACAAGCATCTTTTAATAAGCTCAAGATATTTTTTCTAGCTTCTTCATCTTCTTCTTCAATTGAACGAACATAATCCAAATAAGCATATAGAATAGCTTTTCCTCGATTTCCTTTTTCTAGAATTTCACTGGTATACTTGGTGAAATATGCTTTGGGAATAGACGAAAATACACAAAGCTGTTGCTTGGCTCGTGTAATAATCACATTCAATAAGCGATAACCCCTTTTACTGTTTAATAATCCAAAAGCTTGTTTGAATTCTCCTGCTGGGTTTAAACCAAAGGTGGTCGATATAATAATAATATCTCGTTCATCCCCTTGAACATTTTCTAGGTTTTTGACAAACCAATTATCCTCTGCACCAACTTTATTCATCTTTTGGCGAAATTGATTATCATGAATGGTCTGTTCATGAATCATATCCTTGATAAGATTGCGTTGCTGCATATTAAAAGTAGCAATTCCAAGACTAGGGTAGCTACCATCTTCATTGATTGGGTATTCTTCTTTTAAGAAGGACACAATACGGGTTGCCTCAATAATATTGGTACCATTTTTATCGTAAAGCCCTTCTAAATGAAAAAAGCGTAAGGGTTTATAATGGTTCTTTTCTGGGAGTGAAATCAATCGAGAGCCATAAAAGGCCGCATTTGAAAAATTAATTAAGTGAGGATGATAGGAGCGATAATGAAAATCTAAATAAGATGTATGTACTCTGTTGGGATTTAGATTGTTACCAAACTCTAATAAGGACTCACTTTCTGCTAAATAGAGTGGATTGGTCTTATCAAAATTAGTATCCGAGCTAGATTGGTTAATTGAAAAATCGGTAGGATCGAGTGCAATATCACTAGAAAAATAACTAGAAGGAGGCATTTGGTGTTTGTCACCAGAAATGACTTTTATTCGCCCTCGAACCAATGATGGATAAGTATCTTCTAAGCGCAATTGGCTGGCTTCGTCAAATAAGACGACATCAAATAAATTGGCTTTTAGAGGCATGATAGAACTAGATACAATGGGGTTGACTAATACTACTGGAAATAGATTCGTAAATAGATCAAATTCTTCATGCAATATGTTTCGCAATGAGTTTTTGCGAGAATACTTACTGTTTTTTCTATGGTTGAACAACCATTTTATATTACTTTTTTTATTAAAAGCTTTGATGCTTTCGTGTTGGATGCTTTCCCATGTTTTTAGAATTTTTCGCTTATGTAAGCGTTGCAATTCTTCTTGAATCTCAATGATTTTATCCAGCGTTTTGTCATTGGTATTAAAGTTGCCTAACCTAGAACTTTCCAAATCAATTAATAAGTATAAATAATTGTATTTGAATACCGCATCCCAATTTTCAGGAGCAGTGGCATCCCTGAGAATACTCAAACAATTTTGAATTAATTCTGCTGTTGATTCAAAGAAAATACGCCATTCAAAATATTCCTTAAATACTGCTTTGTTTTTAATACAAGTATCTAATCGTTCTGTAATATAAAGCACATCCTCCATACGAGGAACGGTTTGTTTTTCTTCTTCAAATAACTCATTTTCTATTTGTTGAAAGCTTGATTTTTTCAAAATTTTATTGATTTTGGTACAGATGGGAGGGATCTTTTGCCAGAAATCATTGATTAATTTTGCTTTGCTAGAAAACAGCGTCATCGCCTTGGTAGAAGTAGAGTATTTAAGGGTTTTGACCGTTTGCGCATCGGGAATGGTATCCACTATTTTTTGTAATAGCCCTAAGTTTTCTTGTAACTCTTTGAGTGTTTTGATGTGATTAAAAATCTTTTGGTAAAAAAGACTCAATCGTTTAACTTTCATAGAAAAACCATTGGGGCGAATGATGGACGTATGCTCAATATGTTGATTTAGTTTGAGCAATAAATGATAGCGTTTTTGCCAAAAATTTAGAGCATGTTCTACTTTCTGAACCATCTCTCTAAAAAAGTTAAAACTAAAACCTGATTTTATATCATTGGGAAATGCCGTAAGACGAGTTGGGTTTTGCGCAGTAGGCAACTGGTCGATACCAACGTCCAATAAAAATTGTTTTTCTTGTTTGATCTTTGCAAAAATAGCCCGCTCATTTTTAATAGAATAAGACATATCCTCAAATAATCGAGTTGCTAAACCATCAAAGATATAAGCTTGTTCATCGACCTCTCCAAATAAATCACTTCCCTGTTCTAAATAGCGGGTAATGTAATCAAATTCTCGTTCTGATAGCTCTAAGGCTACATTTTCAAATAGAATCTTATCAATAGGAGCTTCTCGTTTGTAGCGGAGATAATCCGTAATAATCTCTTTTAGATTAAAATCCCGAAACGTATTTTTAAGAAGGTTCTGATGTCGATTGTTAAAGTCAAGAATTAATTTATTATACCGTTTTAGTTTTGCGCTATAATTTTTTTCGTTAAAACGTTGGTGTTTTAATTTGACAACATCCGTGATTTGCCGAACTGTGCTGACAATCTTTTTTCGATCTCGATCAACGTCATCAATAATGGCAATTAATTTTTCTAAACCTAGCTTTTGCAGGTTGTTAAAAATAACATTAAGTGCGGTCTTTTTTTCACAAACGACTAATATCTTGCCCTTGTTTTCAAGTGTATTCGTAATGATAGCTGTAAGGCTTTGACTTTTTCCCGTACCAGGAGGGCCTTGTATGACCTTAAACTCTCGATCGTCAAGTGTTTGGATAATTTCTTCTTGGCTAGGATCTGAATCTACGGAGGTATTGTTTGAAAAACGAGGCGTTTTAAGCCCTAGATCATTAAAGTCCATTTGATCAAAATTAGCAATCAGTTGATCGGTGTCTTTGATGATACTTTGTTTTTGGGTTCTAAACATACCTAATATACCCGACCAAAGCAATTGGGGAGATGCCGTAGATTGCTTCTCTATTGTTTGTTTGTTTAGGCAGGGCTGAATAGAGGCGGTTAAATCATTGATTTCATAGCTAAACTTGCTCAAGATCGTATGCAATACTTCTTGCAATTGTTCTGGACTAAGCAGGTTGTTATCTGGAAAATGAATGGGCGTTTCATCAATGTTAATTTCCTCTTCTGTATTGATATAAGAAAGCAAAACATCGTTCACATAAATAGGCGAATCAGCGCTTTTTTCAATTACCCACTGATTTTTGCTTGCGTTGGAACGGCTAATATCTAAACTCCAAATCAATAAAGGAGCTTTGATAATTTTGGTAGGATCGCTAAGGCTCTGTTTGATTAACAAAGGATAACCAAAGCCAAATGTTCGGGTGCCATGCTCCAAAAAATTATCTTCATTTTGATTATAAATGGCGTTCAACCGTCGGGCTAAATCATCATATTGCTTTTTGGCCTCTGCCGAAAGTGTTGAAAAAGGAATGTCATCAAAACTTATCTTAAACTGAAACTTTGGCTTTGCTAATAAGTGGTTGAATAAAAAATCTTCTGAGCGGTTATTCTGAGGAGAGTCAAAGAGCTGATGCGTCCCATCAATACCATTGATTAGATTGAGCTGTGTTAAATCTAAACGGGTTATATAACGCCCTGGAAGTGCATTTAGGTGGATCGTTCGAAGATTACCTGTTTTTAATTTATTATTGAGATAAGTGACAAATTGCTTATTCATGAAGTCCTTAACGTTGGAGTTGTGCTGTGATTATAGAATAACAACCACTAAATTAGTTTAATTTTTAAAACTTTGTAAGGTACAAAAAACAGCTAAAAATACGGCTTGAAACTTGGGAAATTTTACAGTATCTTAAACGAGTTTAGGAGCCTATAAATTAATTTTTTTGATCTAGATTGTTCTATTTGCTAAGCTGCTGTAAGTTAGTGTTTTGGAGCGGTTTGGGTTACTATGTTTTAGGGATTGATTTTAACAAGGGTAAAGGAATACAGATCATGAACGAATAAAAAAAGCTTGACTCCAGCTTAATCCCTTAAGCCAAATTCAAGCTCTCCAATAACCCTGAACTATTGGTATTAAGTATCCATCAGTTAGTTGATAAGTAAGTAATCGTTGTTTTATTCCTAGTAGGAGGTACTTTGTCGTCCAATTATAGGCTAGGCATTAGAGGGGGCATAAAATAGTTTTGCGATCCAAATTTACCCTCTAATAATACATAGCAATAGAAAGGTTACAGCGACAGAAAAAAAAAATGTATTTTGTGCGAAATAGTAATATAATTAATAGACATACGCTGTCAACTATGCTGCTTAGAAACGGTAGCAAAGTCTGGCATAAGGATAGGGTCTAATACTTCTAGGAAAGTAATTTTAAGCGTTATTTTCTTATGAGGTAATAATCATGAAATAGAAGTTCTACAAAGAAAATGAAAAAAATTCTCCCTCTTATATGGATTGTTATTGGCGGCTTATTACTCTCGTTTATTGGGGTTAAAAATCATCCTGGTGAGGATCATCGAATGATTATAGTAAAACACAGACCAAGTTTTAAACTAGAGTTTTATTCACCCATTGGCGATTCTAAAAAGCTAATAGAAGAACTAACGGCTGAAGAGCAAAAGGAAGAAGAATTATATCGAACGTTTATTAAACGACCAGAAGCGCATACGATCGATAATATTGCTTTGGTTTTTTTTCAATTGGGGATTTATCTCATTGTACTTAGTCTGCTAAAAATTATCTTTTTTCGAAGAAAGTATAGGTTTAAATTGGGGCGTTTTATATCCCTAAACCTAATAGGAGTAGCCATAGCAATGGGGGTGTATCAAATTTATTGGACCAAAGAGATGACCCTATGGGTGGCTATTGCTATTCAAATTGCCTTGAATGTCATGCTAATTTTCCCTCGTTTGCGCAAAAATGCTAAATAGCTTTTGTAAAGGGGGCGCTTTATTTCTGCTTTTTTCAAATTTAAAATCAAATGAAAGCACCAAATCGATTAATTCACGAATCTAGCCCTTATTTGCAACAACATGCTTATAATCCTGTAGACTGGTACCCTTGGGGCAAAGAAGCCTTGGATAAGGCTCAACAGGAAGATAAACCCATCTTGGTAAGCATCGGATATTCTACCTGTCATTGGTGCCATGTTATGGAGCGAGAATCCTTTGAAAATGAGGAGATCGCTGATTTTATGAATGCGCATTTTATCAATATAAAAGTAGATCGGGAAGAACGCCCAGATATAGATGCAATTTATATGGAGGCGGTTCAATTGCTCCAAAATGGACAAGGTGGTTGGCCCTTAAATTGTTTTCTAATGCCAGATGGTCGCCCTTTTTTTGGGGGAACATATTTCCCACCGACCCCCGCCTATCGACGGGCTTCTTGGATGCAAGTGCTAAAGAATTTATCTACTGCTTATGCCAATCGGAGGGCAGATGTTGAGGAGCAAGCTAGCCGAGTTTTACATCACATTCAGCAAGCTCAAACTTCTTTTTCTAGCACTATTCCTATTGCCGATGCCGAAGTGTTGTTTGATGTTTCTTCGGTACAGAATACTTTTGAGCAGCTACAAAAAGGGTTTGATCAAGAGCATGGTGGTTTTGGTGGTGCTCCCAAATTTCCTGGAACGATGCCTTTGCGTTTTTGCCTGAATTATTATTTAGCAAAGGGGGATGAACAAGCATTGAATCAGCTGCTGCTTTCTTTGGATAAAATGGCAATGGGGGGAATTTACGACCATTTGGGAGGTGGATTTTCCCGTTATACGGTTGATGAGCGTTGGTTAGTGCCTCATTTTGAGAAAATGTTGTACGACAATGCACTGTTGGTAGCCCTATTGGCTGATGCCTATAAATTAACAAAAAGCACTCTTTACCAACAACGCATTCAGGAAACGTTGGATTGGGTGGAACGTGAAATGTTATCGGAGGAAGGGGGATTTTATGCTGCTTTAGATGCCGATTCGGAGGGGGAAGAAGGAAAGTTTTATGTTTGGAATAAGAGCGAAATTGAGGAGTTGTTGGGGGAAGACAGCGCTTTATTTTGTGCTTACTATGATGTCTCTGAAGAGGGAAATTGGGAGACAAAAAATATTTTAAATATCCCTATTGGAATAGAGGATTTTATGCAAAAAATGGAATTGAGTAATCAAGCTGAAACCGAAACTTTTTTGCTTAAGTGCAGAACCAAACTCCTTGCTGCCCGTGCTCAACGAATTCGCCCTGGTCTAGACGATAAAGTTTTGTTGGACTGGAATGCGATGATGATAACTGCTTATTGCAAGGCGTATCAAGCCTTGGGGATTGAAGCCTACAAAAAAACAGCACTTAAAGCGCTGCATTTTGTATTAGAACAATTTGCCATTACCAAAAAAGGGTTGCACTTATTTCATAGTTACAAAAATGGTCAAGCCCAGCACCATGCTTTTTTAGATGATTATGCTTTGTTGATAGAGGCATTGATAGAAATTTATGCCATTACACAAGAGGTTCGGTACAGCCAATTGGCAAAAGAATATACCGATTTTGTAAACAACGAATTTTTAGATCACCAAGATCACTTGTATTATTTTACATCTGCCAAGCAACAAGATATTATCTTACACAAGAAAATAATTTATGATGGAGCAACACCATCTGGCAATGCTACTATGTTGCACAACCTTCAGCGTATTGGAGTGTTGTTGGATGATTTATCTTATAGAAAGCAAGCAGAGAAATTATTGTTGGTGTTCAAAGAAAAAATAGAAACTTATCCTCAGTCCTTTGGAAAATGGGCAAATGCTTTGTTTTTAGAAGTTTATCCATTGCAGACGGTTGCAGTGATGGGACCTCATAAGGAGGAATTTATCAAACGCTTATTAGCTGAAAGTCTATTTAATACCTTTGTTTCGACTTCGGATACCAAAATGGTTCGAAATATATCCATACCAGAAGCCATTGAGCAAACAGCGGTTGTAATTTGCAAAGATTATACTTGTAGCTTGCCTATATACACCGTTGAAGAAGCATTAGATCAAATGGGAGTTAAACATAAAATGTTATGAGAATAGCAATTAATACGAGGTTCTTAATGCCCTCTAAGTTGGAGGGAATTGGTTGGTTTACCCATGAAACGGTTAAGCGTTGGGTAGAATGGCATCCTGAACATGAATTTATTTTTATTTTTGACCGCCCTTTTTCTGAAGAATTTATTTTTGCCAAAAATGTAACTGGAGTTCAGGCATTCCCGCCAGCTCGGCATCCTATTTTATTTTATTGTTGGTATGAATGGGCTATTCCTAGGTTGTTAAAAAAGCATAAAGCAGATGTTTTTGTTTCTCCTGATGGCTTTCTTTCACTTAGCACAAAAGTGCCTACTCTAATGGTGTTGCACGATATAGCTTGGATGCACTTTAAGAAACATGTCTATTACACGGCAATGAAATATTATAGTTATTATGTACCTAAATTTGTACATGCCGCTACTCGAATTGCAACGGTTTCAGCCTATTCCAAACAAGATATGGTGCAGGCTTTTGACCTTGCTCCTACTAAAATAGACGTAGTTTATAATGGGAGTCATCAAAATTATCAACCATTGCCGCTCCAAGAACAAGAATTGATACGAAAAGAATATAGTGCTGGGCAAGCTTATTTTTTATACGTGGGATCTATTCATCCTCGCAAAAATGTGCCGAATCTATTGCGAGCTTTTGATGCTTTTAAGCAAAAGACAAAATCTCCTGCTAAATTGCTATTTGCTGGACGTATCATGTGGCAAGGTGGGCCTGTTGGCGATTTGTTAGAGACATTAGTCCATAAGGAAGATATTATTTTTTTGGGGTATGTCTCAAATGAATTATTGCCTAAAATTGTTGCTTCTGCCTTTGCCCTAACTTATGTTTCTTTATTTGAAGGCTTTGGCATTCCAATTTTAGAGGCGATGTATTGCAATGTGCCTAGTATAACATCCAATTGTTCGTCAATGCCAGAGGTTGCAGGGGCAGCAGGATTGTTGGCAGATCCTAATTCAGTTGATGCTATTAGTGAACAAATGCAGCGTTTATGGACCGAACCAGAACTTAGAGCAGAATTGATAGAAAAGGGAAAAACTCAACGGCAGCAATTTTCTTGGGATTTGACCGCTCAAAAATTGTGGGAAAGTTTAGAAAAAGTAATGAAAGTATAACCTTTTTTCCTCATTTAAAATAGAACATATAATTATAAGTCCTTAATTGTTAAATGTTTATATAATGACAAAGGATTTTATGATCTCTGTGTAGAATTAATTAGATTCGTCTATTCTTTAATAATTAATTAGGAGAAATTTACCATTTCTCATAAAAAAATAAAAAGATGGACCAATTAAAATTATTAATGGTTGCAGCTCTAGTTCTGTTTGGAACGGGGATGCAACTGAAGGCACAAAATGTTACTATTCCCGATGCCAATTTTAAAGCTCAATTGGTGGCAAATTCAGCTATTAATACCAATGGAGATACCGAAATACAGCTTACTGAAGCACAGGCCTATAATGGAGGAATTGATGTAAATTCTAAAAATATTGCAGACCTAACGGGTATTGAGGCGTTTACGGCACTTACTTCTTTACTGTGTAATTTTAACCAGTTAACAACCTTAAATGTAAGCTCCAATACAGCACTTACTTCTTTGGGCTGTAGTTCAAATCAATTAACAACCTTAAACCTAGGTTCTAATACGGCTCTTAATGAGTTGAGTTGTAGCTCAAACCAGTTAACAGCCTTAGATGTCAGTTCTAATGTAGGGTTGAGAATTTTAGATTGTAGTTTTAATCAATTGTCTGCCTTAAATCTAAGTAATAATAGCTTGCTTAATGATTTGAGGTGTGGTTCTAATCAACTGACAGCCTTAGACCTAAGTTCAAATCCTTTACTAACTATTTTGTGGTGTTATGAGAATCAATTGCCGAGCTTAACCCTAAGCGCCCATACTGCTTTGACCAATTTGAATTGCCGCAACAATCAATTAACGACATTGGATTTAAGTACCAATACAGGCATAACGGAACTAAAGTGTGGTGCCAACTTGTTGACCGCTTTGGATGTAAGCCTAAATACGAGTCTTTATTGGTTTTATTGCGATAGCAACCAATTGAGTAGCCTAAACATACAAAATGGTAACAATACGAATTTACAATTTTTTAATACCAGAGGAAATCCATTGTTAACTTGTATACAGGTTGATGATCCTACTTATTCTGGTATTCTTTGGGGGATAGACCCTGTGAGTACGTTAAGCACTAACTGTTTGACCAATACCAAGGCAATAGAGCAGGTGTTGGATCATGTTGTTGTTTATCCGAATCCAACGACTCAAAAATTAACCATCAATTTAGGGGAGTATAAGGACGATATAGCGTTAGAAGTTGTCAATGCTATGGGGCAAACCGTTTTGGCAAAATACATTGTTGGAAATCAACGCTTAGAATTAAATTTGGACAATATAGTGAGTGGGGTTTATTATTTGAAATTAACCATAAAAACATCTGCAACTACTATAAAATTTATTAAAAGATAGTCTAGTTCCATATAAACTAAATGTTTATGTTTTTGATAATTAGTATCAGGCATTTTTGTGTCTGATACTTTTATGTTTTAGGCTAAAAATAAAGCATAAATTTTTGGCAAAAAGATAAGTGAACCAATAAGGGCAGCTCCTATGGCTGTTAACAAAACTGCCGTGGCTGCAATATCTTTAGCTTTCCCAATTAACTCATCCTGTTCAGGGCAGATTTTGTCCGCTAAATATTCTAAGGCAGAATTAAGCGCTTCCATTGCCATCACTAGGGTAATACAAAGTATAATTATACACCATTCTATAGTAGATATTTGAAGAAAAAGAGCCAAGGGGATAACAACTAAGCTGGCTCCAAGATGTACTTGGGCATTCGGATGGTTGGTAAAAAGATCTTTCATACCTTTTAGTGCCCATTGGAAACTAGCAAGGCGTTGCTTTATGAATTGAAACATAGAGTTTTATTGTAGGTAATCTATAAGTAAGTAAGCAACTTCTGTGTCTTAAACTCACAATCACTAGTTTTGCTTATGTCCTTAAGGTTCAGAAATGTTTTTGTATAAAAAAAAGCCCTAAAATAGAATTAGGACTTTGACGAAAAGTGATTTTGCAAAGATAAGCAATCGGATTACATATTGATAGCTATGCAACCCTGTCTATTTGCTTTTTTTTGTTTTTTACGTTTTTTAAGTAACTTTTTTTGCTTTTTCTTTGTGGCAACAGTTTCAGGAAACATGATTAATTTTTTATCTGCCAATGGAGGCGTATAATTAGGTGGGATGTAGATGCGTTTGGTTGGAACATTTTGCGCAATAGCAGTTTGCGTCACCATTGATTCCTCGTTATGGGGTGATTTATTTTTTCCAGTGCACATTTGACCACTAACAGGAATGTTTATGCATAGAATGGCAAGCGATAAAAAGATAACAGTAAGTGTAAATTTCAATGTCATAAGCGGGATTTTTAGTTAAGGAATAACAATTTTAAATTGCTGTTTTAAACATTTTTTTTGATGTAAAAGGTTGTTAACCAATGTTTGTTTATTATATAAAACGCAGCTCAAATAAAATATGTCCAGTAGATTTGCATTTTTTTATGTTAAAAAATGCTAAAAGAATTCTTAACTAGAAATGACTCGCTAAAAAAAAGCTCCTAACGGTTTACGTTAGAAGCTTGAAAAATAAATTTGAGGAATGATTGTATTGTTTAATAGGGAGTTGCATTGAGGGAGGAATCTAGCTACTCCTAAATAGATACCTGTTTTAATGAACAATCAATTTCCCCGAATTTAAAAGTAAACCATCTGCCTCTAATCGATAGAAATAGATGCCTTGCAACATATTATTTTTTTGTAGAATGATTTCTTGCTCATTTTGATGATGGATAACGTTAATGGTTTTGCCTGTTGCATCAAATACAGATAAGGTAATTTGTTGATAAGTGGTTTCTCCTGTTACTTTTATCGTGGTAGACTCTTGGAAGGGATTTGGATAAACATTAACCTTGACCTTTGGGACTAAAACAGCATCTATTCCTGTAATTTGTATGAAATCGTGCCCAATGGTATGGTAAGTTTGGTTGGTAATCACAGCAGGATTTTGGTCAAAATAGATAGCAGCTTGATTGTTAATAACCGTTCCAATAGGATTGTTAGTTTGTTGTTCGATTCTGAAATCTACAAAGCCATGAGAGGCTGCAAGATTGCTATTGCTATCAGGTAGCATAATATTATTAAAGCGAAATTCAATAATATTATTCCCCATTAGTCGCCAAGTATAGGGATGGCTAGAAATAGTTGGTAAAATTGTTTCAGGATTTAAATGGGGAGAAAGCGTATCCAAAATTACTATATTGGTAGCAGGGTAAGTGCCTGTATTTTGGAAACGGATACGGTATTCTAACGCTACATTTTCTTCAATATAATGCGGTGCTGAATAACCAGTAGGAAATCCTTGTTTATCGTTGGGGTCCCAAGAACCTACATTTTGTTGACAGTCTATAGAATAATAAGGAGATCCGTCGTTAAGAGAAAAAATATTGACAAAACCCGTTGAAATAGGGTTTTGGCTAAAAGCAGGAGATAAGCAGCCTTCAACAGTTGCAGATGCTTCTACCGACCAAGGGTGTCCTTGGGGTTGTGGAACCTGCAAACGATAAGTAGCTCCCGTTGCCGCAAAACGTTGCCAATTGGTAGAGCCTCCAGACGGAAGGGTAATGCCAGGTCCTGGGCTGGTATAAAAAATAATATTATCCTCAATTACCCAGTAATTTTGGGGAATCAACATATGTTGATTTCCTGTATTCTTAATTCGGAAGGATACAGAATCATTCTGACATTCTGCCTCTACTTCCAAATTAGCTCCAACCCAAGAAGAGCAAGAACTATCTGGATAAATATTGGCCTCGGCACAGTGGGTGCGCCCTCTGTTGAGCGTGTCACAGGCACCATCTAGTGTACCATATATCTTAAAATTGTTACAAGCATCTACGGCTACTGTTCCTAGAAAAAAGGTATAGAGGTTGCCAACTTGGCTACTAATTGGCAATTCTGTGCTATCGATAACAAATAAAGGATCGAGAGTGACTTCTATATAGGCATTAAGTGCATCAACTGTCCCATGGTTACAATATTCGACATTATAATAATTACTAGCACAATGCACCAAAACAGGAGCCCCAATGTCTACATGCATATATGGACAAAGTGTTGTTGGGACCATTGGAAAATCTATATTGGCTACATTGTTATTGCTGTTAAGGCTAGTGATAATATTGTTGTTGCAGCTACCCCAATACGGGTGTAAATTAATAAGATTGACCGTGTAAGTTCCTGTATCAACAGGGGCTGTATATATTCCATTAGGGTCTGGGGTGGCATAGGTTGTAAAGTTACCTTTGTTTATGGCAACAATGACATTGTTATAAGCTTGTTCCAAAGGTGAAACAATACAATTGTTATTAGAATCAATAGCAACACGCCCTGTAATATTAGCACAGGTATTGGAGGGCAATATCGAAAAACCAAAACTTTGCAAACTTGCAACAGGGCAAGAATTGTCAGAAAAAGCGATTGAAAATACATTGCTTTGAACCCCTGGAATAATGACATCGACTAAAACGGAATTGGTACTGCCTGAAATAGGGTAAGTTAGATTAACTGTTGCGTTGGGATAAGCCTGAAAAAGACTTGAGTAACTC
The DNA here is from genome assembly GCF_026000115.1 of Aureispira anguillae. Lineage (GTDB taxonomy): Bacteria > Bacteroidota > Bacteroidia > Chitinophagales > Saprospiraceae > Aureispira > Aureispira anguillae. The sequence continues at coordinate 5,636,308 of NZ_AP026867.1, read as the reverse complement.
TGGGATACGGTCAATGAATCATTGGCATCAACATCTGATAAGCTAAGTTGAAAGTGCAAGTCTTCGCCAGGGCAAGCGTTAAAAGTAGTAGACACGCCATGGGGTTGTACGATTCCATTGACTACTTCAGATACACTATCAAGCGATAAGCTATTGTTATTACAAGACATGACAACAACTTGCATTGTTCGGCGAGTATAACCAATTAGGTTGCCATTCCTATACTCTTCAACAAAAACATCTAGAACGACTACTTGGCTGCCAATAGGGGTAAAATTTAATTGACCATTTGAAGGATTAAAATTAACGCCAGATGAGGTAGTTAGTGGATTGGTAGGCGAAAATCCTGTTGCATAACTAATAGGGGAGCCTGTAGCAGCCAAAGGGGCCGTTAATGAATAAACAATAGAATCTCCATCTGCTTCTATTACAGAGTTGGAGATAGATTGCGCCAAACTATCGCAAACAACAAAGATGGGAATATTAGCAAAAGTAGGAGATGAATTGCAGGTGATATTACCATCTAATAATGTTGTTTCGATATACAAATTTTGGGACGAGGGGTTATTTAGGTTTGTTATGGTTGCATTTCTGCAACAGCTCGAATAGCTGATGGTCCAAGTACAACCGACAGGAAAACTAGATAGATCGAGGGTACCTATGTAAGTATTTTCTTCATATCCAGGAACAATTCCTCCATTACAGGTACTTTGCCCTAAAAAGGGAGTGCAGGCAATAGGAACCTCTGTGATAGAACTTAGCGCCAAGGGAATACTTTGGGTAAGCCCTGCACAGGAGCCCCCGCCATTGAGGTCAATCAATACAGAACTTGGTAATGCAATCCCGCTACAGTCTCGATACAACCTAAGTTTTATTTGATAGCGATTATTGCCTAAGCAAGTGTAGCTCAAATCAGCAGCAGCAGCATGGGACGCATAGGTTTTGTTACCTAATAGGAAAAAAAATGCCAAGCAAAAAAATATTTTTAGGTAGTTCATAGTCATTAAAATTTTCGAAGGAGACAGATTTTAAGCTGTTTGGGGTTTGGCTCCTATAGAGGTTTCTTGCATCATACAAATATCAATGATTGAAAGATGAAAATGAAAGACATTAAATGCAATTTATAGATGTTTTTTTGTATATTGTTCTCTTTAAAATATTGATTTTTAGTGTTTTTTTTGTTTGATTATAGATGTTTTATGTATAAAAGTAAATTAATAGAAGTATTCTCTTCATTGTCTAAACCAGAGCAAAATCGTCTTCGTAAATTTGTTCATTCTCCTTACCACAACAAACATGACGAAGTACATAGACTCTTGGACTATCTAATGACACATAAAAGTTACAGGATAAAGGATGCTTTTGACGAGATTTTTCCAAATCGGAAATACAATCCTCAAAAAATTAGGAATACCATGTCTTATTTACAAAAGCTAATTGATAAATTTTTGGTATATGAGGCACTAGAATCTGAAGAAGCATTGAGAAACAAAGCACTCCTGTCTGTTTATAGAACGAGAAAATTAGAAAAATGCTTTAAATCTTCTTTTAAGTATAGCGAATTTTTACTCAATAAAAGCCAATATAAAGATACCGAATATTACTATTTAGATTACGAACTACAACAAGAACAGTTTCTTTTTGCTCAAGAAAAAAAACGCTTAGAAGCAAAAAATGTACAGGAAGTGCTAGATAGTTTTGACATCTATTATATGACCAATAAACTAAAATATTGTGTAACTGCTTTAAGCCATCAAAATGTGTTTAGTACAACCTATGAATTAAGGATGGTGGAGCCCATATTGGATCAAATAGAAAAAGAGGACTGGTTGGAAATTCCCACTATTGCGGTTTATTATTATAGTTACAAGGCTTTGACCAACCTTAATGATATAGAGGCTTGTATGAAATTAAAAACAACGTTTTTGGAGCATAGCCAACTTTTTAGGGTTGAAGAACTAAAAGATTTTTATCTAATAACAATTAGTTTTTTTATCAAGCATTTAAATTTGGGGCGGGAGGAGTTTACCAAAGATATTTTTGATTTATACAAGGCGGGCTTAGTGGATGGTATTTTTGTAGGAGATGGTCAACTATCCCGATTTACCTACAAAAATATTGTAGCAGCAGGCCTAAAATATGGAGACTATGAATGGGTACGTCAATTTATTAGTCACTATGCTCCTTATCTTAATATTAGACACAGGGAGAGTTATACCAATTATAATATGGCTAAGCTATATTATATGACACAGGAGTATCAGAAGGCGATGAAAATGTTTATGGTATTGAGTAATACAGATCGGGAGTTGATGATGGATTCGAAGGTAACTCTATTAAAGATTTATTATGAGTTAGATGAGTTTGATGCATTAGAATCGTTGTTGGAAAGCTTTAAAGCTTATGTTAAACGAAACAAAGAGGTAAGTGATTATTTAAAACGTAGTTATTTGAACCTGATTCGCTATATTCAGAAGTTACAAAATCACAACTTTTATAATAAAGAGGTACAGGCTAAACTACTAGAAGAAATAAAAAATGAGCCACAATTACCAGAACGACAATGGATCATCAGCCAACTTGTTGATTAGTTAGTATACAAACAAAAAAAAAGCAAAGTGTCAGACACCTTGCTTTTTTTTATTGGATAAGAAATGTATTATTTCTTATTTGTTACGGTTGATAGTAACTGTAGTAGTTTTTTCACGACCTTCAGAATCTGTCAATTGGAATTTGTAAGTACCATCTTCCAAAGATTTAACGTTAAGAGCGTTGTAGTTGTTACCATCTTCTACTTGTAGAACACGGTTAGCAGCCAACTCATAACCTTCTTCATCGAACATCTTCATGGTCAATTTCTTTTGCTCTTCAGATTTTAGAGAGAAAACGAATACATCATCGTTTACTTCATCTTCAGCAATCATTTCGATGTCTAACACTTTTGCTACTTTTTCAGCAGCCATCAAAGAAGTGTAAATAGTAGCAACGATTTGTTGATCATCACCATCATCCATCATTAATACAACAGCAACCATTTTATCTTCTTGAGCTGGCGTATTGGCAAAAGTAGAACCCATGGTCACTACCATTGCAAGAACTAACATTAAAACTTTCATAGCTAATTAGTTTTTTTGTTAAAAAATTGAATTCAAATTCTTTATCTTTATTATTATATTAAACAATAAAAAATGAATTATGTTTATTGTTGAACTTCTTCTTTTTTTAACTCATTATGAGTCATTTGCTTAATCAAATATAGGACTTTATTCTAGGAAAACAAGATTTTTCAAAAAAAAAAAAGTTTTTTAACTCAAATCAACATGATAATACCTTTCTTAGGACATATAGGCAATATAAAATTTCCCTTAAAAAGGATAAAACAAAATATAAAATCATATACTTAAGTCTTTTGCAAAAATACAAAAAAAAGTTGATTTTGTCAATCAATATTTTGATATATAATAATTTATTTATCTAATTAATGTTAAATTAATGTAAACTAATGTATCATAAAATACAAAATGCAGTTGCGTATATCCAAGATCAGTTGCCTGATTTTTTACCTCAAATTGGGATTGTATTAGGAACAGGTTTAGGCAATTTGAGTCGTGAAATAGATCAAGTATTAGCAATTCCTTATGCGAACATCCCACATTTTGCAGAATCAACGGTAGAGAGCCATGCAGGGAAGCTAATTTTTGGTTATTTAAATGGTGTTGCTATTGTCGCTATGGCGGGACGTTTCCATTATTATGAGGGGTATAGTATGGAGGAAGTAACTTTCCCTATTCGGGTTTTGAAATACCTGAAGATAGAACGGCTAGTTATTTCCAATGCAGCAGGAGGAGTACAAGCGCACCTATATCCAGGTGACTTGGTATTCATCAAGGATCATATCAATTTGCATGCGCAAAATCCTTTGCGAGGCAAAAATGATGAACGATTGGGAGTGCGTTTTCCCGATATGTTAAAAGCATATGATAGTGCACTAAATCAACAAGCGTTAGCAATTGCAGAAAAAAACAATATTCGAGCTTTTGAAGGGGTTTATGTAGGCACACAAGGACCGAATCTTGAAACACCAGCAGAGTATAACTTTTTTAATTTGATAGGAGGTGCTGCCGTTGGGATGTCAACGGTACCTGAAGTCTTAGTGGCCAAGCATATGAATTTGCCTGTTTTTGTGGTCTCTGTTATCTCCAACCGTTGTTATCCTATTGATGAAATAACAGAAACAACAGTAGAAGATGTTATCCAAGTTGTAAACCAAGCAGAAGCTAAATTAACGCTGATTTTGAAAGAACTCTTAGTGACAATGGTCGGTTAAAAATAAATAAAGAAAAATAGACCATTCTTAAATTACAAGGCTTTGGCAATTGCCCCTTTTTTGAATATCCGTGATTTAATTGTACTTTTGCAGTTCTACTGTCTTTTGGAGTTATTGACAATCTATTTATTTAACCTTAAGAGGCTACGATTGATATAAATTTTATAAAAAATGATTGATAAGTTAAGAGCATTAAAGGATAAATTTCAATTACTCGAAGAGCAACTATCTGATCCTGAAGTTACGTCAGATATGAAGCGGTTTATGAAAATCAATAAGGAGTACAAGGATTTAAAACCTTTGGTGGAGGCTCACGATAAATATAAGGCAATGCTAGATGGTATTGCAGAATGCAAAGAAATTATAGAGGAGGGAGATGATCCTGAATTTGTTGAAATGGCAAAGGAAGACCTTAAGGATTGGGAAGATAAAAAAGGACCTTTTGAAGAGGAACTAAAAATGATGCTTATTCCTAAAGATCCTGAGGACGAAAAGAACGTAACTATTGAAATTCGTGCTGGAGCGGGTGGTGATGAAGCAGCTATTTTTGCTGGTGATTTATTGCGTTTGTATGAACGTTTTATTGACAAAAAAGGCTGGAAAAGAGAGTATATTGCTTCTAATGAAAGCGAATCTGGTGGGTACAGTAAGGTGATTTTAGAGGTCACAGGTGATAATGTTTATGGCATGTTGAAATATGAGTCAGGAACACATCGTGTTCAGCGTATACCAAAAACAGAATCGCAAGGACGGGTTCATACCTCTGCTGCTACGGTTGCTATTATGCCTATTTTTGAAACGGAAGATGTCGAAATTAACAAAGCGGATCTTTCTTGGGATACCTTCCGTGCTAGTGGTGCGGGTGGGCAGCATGTTAATAAAACAGAGTCGGCTGTACGGGTAACGCATAAACCAAGTGGTGTTGTTGTAGAGTGTCAAGATGGACGTTCTCAGCTTAAGAATAGAGAAATTGCACTACAAAAATTATACGCTAAGTTGTTTGAATTGCAACAACAAGAACATCAAGATAGTATTTCTGCTTTAAGAAATACATTGATTGTATCAGGCGATCGTTCTTCCAAAATTCGTACCTACAACTATTCTCAAAATAGAGTAACAGATCATCGAATTAATTTTACAAAGTATAATTTAACGGAAGTGATGGATGGCTATTTAGATGAATTTATTGAAGCAATCCAAGTGACTTATAATATGGAAAAACTGAAGGCTACAGAGGATGTATAGTCTATATTTATAGAGCAATAATAGAAAATTAATACAGTTGCTTTATTTATAAATGTTTAAAACAAAAAAAAAGCTTAACTTCTTGTTTAATAGAAGTTAAGCTTTTTTGTTTGGCAGTTTGTTATAAACAAAACTGCTTTATTGTTGTTGGTTTTCTTTGCCTTTTGCTGCTTATTTGTCCTAAATAATCATCACTAAATAAAAAAGAAAATCACATGAAATTTATCTTTAGTATGTTTTTCTCAATTCTTGCTATTGGGAATGCCATTGGGCAGATTTGGGAAACAGAAATTACCCCGAATATTGTTATACTTCCTCCTGCTAATTATGAGCAAGAACTAAAGGGCTATGATATAAGGGAAACCAATGATGGCAATTATGTATTTGCTGGCAATTATAAATATGGTATAGTTTCTAATTTGGCACACAGCCCAGTGCTAGCAAAATTGGATGCTACTACAGGAAATGTCATCTGGCTAAAAGAATACCCTACCTTTAATGGGGGTTACCTCCAAGAAGTGTCCTTGGTCGAAAAGCCCAATGGGAATTTACTATTGGCAGGAATTAATTACAATCGAATCTTTTTGATTGAAACAGATGCAAATGGTGACACCATCTCCACACATCAATTTGCCTCGACTTGTGAAACCGTTAACAATGTAGGATGCAACCTTAGATCTGTACGTCTGAGGGCTACGAATGATGGCAATTATATCATAGGAATTGGATCAACAGGTGGATTAATTGGCTTGCCAAGCCCTATCAATCAACTCATTAAAATTAGCCCTAACAACAGCATTATTTGGAATAAAAATTACACGAATCGGTTTTTATTAGACGTTCAACCGACCAATGATGGCGGCTATATTTTCTCAGGGAGTACTGCAATGAGTCAGCCTATTTTGTTTAAGGTAGATATGAATGGAGATAGCCTTTGGCAGCAAACCTATTCCAATATGCCTATTTATGATCTGCACAGTGTAAAAGAAACGCCCGATAATGGTTTTGTTGTAGCTTGCCATGCTACTGGATTTGCGGGCAATAGTCCCTTTTTACTCAAAATGGATCAAACAGGAACGGTATCGTGGCAGTTGCCATTAGGCGGACAGTTAGGCGTTGCTCGTCATGTTGTGGTTGATCCTGATGGTAATTATGTGGTAACAGGAACGAATCGTGTAACGCATGGTGGTGGCTTTGCTGTAATGTTGGATGCTGCTTTTGTTACTAGAGTAACAGCCGCTGGTAGCATTTTGCAACACCAAATTTTTGACGACATGATTGACAATAGTAGCCGAGCCGTTCGCTATACAACGGATGGTAACTTTGTGCTTGCAGGAAGCCATGGCGCTAGTTTGGGAGATCAAGAAAGGGGCTATGTAGTAAAAACAGGCTATTATTTAAATACCTTGGATATAAATGAAGAGAATACGGGGATAGAGGTTTTTCCAAATCCATTTAAACATCAAACGACTTTGAGGGTAAATGGAGGCGTTTATACAGCGTTGAAGGTGCAAGTTTTTGATGCTTTGGGGCGTCAAGTACAACAAGCTTTCTCAACCAATGGAACAGAGGTGATTTTACCCCGAAAGGATTTAGAACGAGGAATTTATTTCTTTAAACTAAGGGATGGACAACAGATTATTGGTACGGGCAAATTGACCATACAGTAATTGGTTAAAACCCTATTATTCAACTCTTATTTGTTAATTATAGCTTAAAAATTATACCAATTATGTTACTTATAAATATTTTGATTGCTTTTATAGCCATTACTATAATTCCTTCTCAAATGCAGGCTCAAGAATGGACCCGACAATTGGATGGCGCTAATATCCCCGCTTTACAATGGACTACTTCTGTTTTTGACGGACGAGATGTTCAACAAACAAGCGATAGTGGTTATGTGATGACAGGGATACAGTCTTTTGCAACAGGAGCCCCAAGAGATTATCCTACCTTGGTAAAGGTGGATAAAGATGGAACAACGCTATGGACCAAAAGTTACTATTCTGATAGTGCCAATGTAGCTGGTTTTAAAAGTCTTTCTTTAGTGGCACAGCCCAATGATGATTTATTGTTGGCGGCTTTAAATGGCAATACAATTCATTTGATTCAAACCAATCCTTTGGGCGATACGCTTTGGACCAAGACTTACCCTAGCTATTGTACACAGGTAGGAGGTCCCTGTATTGTGGATCAACTAAAGTTGAGGGCTACTAAGGATGGGAATTATATCTTAATCATAGCTTGCCATACCGTATTAGGAGCGCCAATTGATTGGTATCATACACAATTGATAAAGATTGATCCTGCTGGATCTATCCTATGGGACAAGACCTATCAAGATGTTTGGGCAGAAGATGGGCAAGCTACCTTTGATGGAGGTTATGTTTTAGCTGGACATAACGATAATGTTCCCATGCTTTATAAATTGGATGTGAATGGCGATAGTACTTGGTTAAAGACACATCTTGGAATGCCAATTTCAAGCTTACACAGTGTCGTTCAAACTCCAGATAGTGCCTATGTTGCTTCAATGGAATTAAATGGATTTATTGGCTCAACACCAATGATTGCAAAAATAGATGCCCTAGGGGATACGATGTTATGGACAACGCCTAATTTGGGATCTACCTTAGGAGGGGTGATTGGCGCTGGAAATCATGTGACTTATGATCCCAATGGGTATTATGTGGTAACAGGGTATATCCACAAATCACATCCGTTTTTGGGTATCATGTTAAACAATGCATTTATTGGCAAGGTTGATTTGGCAGGTAATGTTTTGTCAGAACAAATATTTGATGAATTTCAGGACAATAAAGGGATGGTTGTTCGCCCAACAAATGATAACGGTTACATTATGGTTGGTGATTATATGAATAGCCAAGGTTACCTTGTTAAGGTTGATTCGGGCTTGACGGTTCTAAATGTCACTCAGTTGGGGAATAAAGCCGTTGATTTAACTGTATTTCCTAATCCTTTTCGAGACCAAACTACTTTGATGGTAAAAGGAGCCAATTACCAAAGGTTAGAAGTGCAGGTTTTTGACGGATTAGGGCGTCAAGTACACCAAGCATTTTCATCGGATGGTGAAAAAGTTATTGTGCCAAGGAAACACTTACAAGCAGGAGTTTATTTCTTTACGTTGATAGGGGAAGGTGCTGTGGTTGCCTCTGGAAAACTATTGGTAGAATAAAAATATTATGTTGGCAAGTAATAAATTAAAAATGACATATCGTATTGGACTATTTATCGTTGGGTTAATCATTGTGTTGCATACTTCTTGTAAAAACGATGTGCTAGAACCTAAGTCGCCCCTTTTATCCTTACCCACAAGTCCTTTAGAATATGCTAATGTTAATTACCCTAATCATATTCAACAAGCAATAGCAACATTGGACAATACGCCAATTACTAATCCCATCACCAATGATGGGGCTTCTTTGGGGCGTGTGTTGTTTTATGATAAATCTCTTTCGATGAACAATAAAGTTTCTTGTGCAAGTTGTCATCGAGCAGCAGATGGTTTTTCGGATAGAAGAATAAAAAGTGAAGGTTTTGAAGATAAAAAAACGAGAAGAAATTCAATGCCTTTGCTCAATGTACGTTTTTATAAAAGTGGCAAAATGTTTTGGGATGAGCGGACTAATACCTTGGAAGAACAGGTTTTGCTGCCCATTCAAGATCATATAGAAATGGGAATGGATTTAGGGCAGTTAATAACTAAATTAGAGCAAATTTCCTATTATCCAACTTTATTTGAAAAGGCATTTGGATCGGAACAAATTACTCCTGAACGAATTGCAAAAGGACTCGCTCAATTTATTCGAGCAATGATTACTTATCGTTCAAAATACGATCAGGTTTTGGAAGGAGCAGCTACCTTTACAGCTACAGAACAAAATGGAAAAAGAGTGTATGATCTATTTGGAGGACAGCAAGGCTGCCAAGGTTGCCATGGTGGTGGTTTTTTAGATGTGGCTTCTTATCATTTGCAAATGGGGCAAACAGCATCAAAAACAGGAGCCGTCCATTTGGATGATTTAGGGCTGTATGAAGTTAGCCAGATGGATTCAGATTCATTTAGATTTAAGGTTTCTACCTTAAGAAATATAGAGATGACAGCACCTTATCTCCATGATGGTAGTGTTGCCGATCTGCTGACACTGTTTTCATTGCCCCATCATAATTTTGGTATGACAAGAACTGAAATTAATGATCTAATTGAATTTTTAAAAACATTAACAGATTATGAAATTATTCAAGATGAAAGGTTTTTAGATCCATTTGAGGAATAAACAAAAAAGGTTGAGAGTTTGAGTAAGCAATCGGATATACTTGTTCTCAAACTTTCAACCATTAGTTTTTAGGTGTTTAATACTTAACAACGGCCTGTGAACCTTGCATATTTTGTCCAGTGATTCTTAACAAATAATAACCACTAGGGATATGTTTACTATCAATGTTTAATTGCTGGTTTCCTGTTGTCAAATTATAACTACCTTCATAATAAACCTGTCCTGTAATACCAATCAGTTGTAGTTGGTAAGTAGCCGTTTGAGCATAAAAACTAACTTGTAATGACCTAGAAAAAGGATTAGGAGTGGTTTGCAATGGCATAGGAGTTAAATTTGTTGTTGTAATCGACAAGGCAGGATCCACAATGACCACAGCGGTATCTGTCGCACAGCCACGTACAGCTTGTGCTACAATCCATGCTGTGTCTAAGGTTGAGCCGCCTACAACTTGCCCCATCGCATCAACTGTAATACTAGAACCTGTATTAGTAACCGTCCAACGAAGACTATCAGACGCAGAATTGGGCAAATAAGTACCAATCAATGTTGCCGTTCCATTGGGGGCAATTCTTAGCGTATCTGCTGCAATATCAACAAAATTGGCTGAATTAGGAAGGGCTATAGTGTAACAATCCATAGCTGTTGTTGTATTGGAAACGGAATAGCAAATTTCAGTAATTCCACCTGCACAAGTACCAAATAGCGTTACAGCGTTATTGAGTTGTCCAATTGTTGTGGTCAGATAATAGACAGAAACATTATTGTTAGAGCTACCTGTAAAAATTCCCATCAAAACGATCACATCATTTAAATTATTGATGTCTGAACCAGAATGAATGCCATGCGCATTTAAAGAGTCGCAAAGCCCTACAAAAAATTGTCCAGCAGCTGTACAGCAACTTGTACCAGGAAGGTAATCTGCCAATAACAAAGAATCTACGACCGTTTGTAGTTGTTGAAGGTCATAAGAAAAAGGCAATACACAGAGCTGGTTACAAGTAGTTAGCCCCAAGTCAGCAGGGACAATACGCCCGTCAATAGTTGATTCAATGATTCTAGGACCAAATCCATCCGAAGCTAAACTGTCGTGTTGAAGAATAAGAAATTCAGTATTGGGAAGCCCTGTTGGGGGCGTACTATAAACTGGTAGAGGGGTCGTGTCACTCACCAATAGATTCGTCATTGTGCCACTTAAAAAACCTGGACTGCTAGAGGGACATTGCGCTTGACTATGATAACAACTAACAATAGATAATAGTATGCAAAGTAAATAACGGATAGACATAAACATTAATTTTTTTGGTTTGAAATGATAAATTGGGGTTAGCCAAATGCTCAACAAAGTACAATTTTTTGGATAAAAAAACAATAAAAGTTAAACTTTCGATTGCTAGATCAAGGAGAGAATCTTTGTGCGTAGTTTTTGGATGAACGATTGGTTGTCAAACTTTAATCGAATAAAAAAATGTTAAAAATGCTAAAATTTGGTTACTTCATTGGGTAATTCTCAATACAGCATATTATTTAGCGTTAAATACCTGAAGTTAGCTTCTGTGAAAATTTTTATATCATCAAGGGATTCAATAAGCCGAAGTGATAAGAGTGTAACAAGGAGCTTTGGCGCTTGGACTACTTCTTACAAAGGGGTGTTATAGAATTGATTTTAGGTTTTTAAGCAACTTCCCTGTATCTTTGCAAAGCAAAAAAAAAAAGAATGTATGAGATTTTTGTTGATAATTATAGGACTATTATTGGTAGTGATGGTACAAGGTCAATCCAATGAAAAACATCGGGTTTATTTTGAACAAGGGCAAGCTTCGATTTCACTAGAACAGCTAGAAGAGATAAAAAACTTAGCCAAGGAGTCAATGGCAAAAAGCAATGGTCGGGTTGTTGTTCATACTTATGCCAATGATGCTTTAGAGGGAGATTTTAACGATCGATTGTCTGGGCGACGAGCTTATTTGGTACAACAATGTTTGGAGCGAGCAGGAGTGCCGTTGGGGCACATGCAGATTGAGAGTAAAATACAATCAACAAGCTCAGAAAACTGTAGCGCTTGCGCAGAAATTTTGGTGACAACAGATAGCAATTTTTTCTCACAGAATGTTTATCAAGATCATATAGCTGATTTTTTGATGGAGGGAAGTGGTGTTTATGCTCAAACGTTTTGGATTCATCCTTTTAGAGATGTAGAACTAACCACAAAGGATGGTGTTTTGATACAAATTCCTTCTGGGGCGCTAAGTGCTAGAGATAGTGGCTTGGTAAAATTTGAGGTTCGTTTTCTGAAAACAAAGTGGGAAATGTTGTTGCATTCATTGACTACTCGTGCGACAGGGCAAGAGTTCTTAGCACTAAATAGGGTGGTACAGTTGAATGCAGCACAGTATGGAGAAACGTTAAATGTACAAAAGGGGCATACCATTACGATTGTTGTTCCTTCGGATGTTTATAGTAAAGATGCTCAGCTTTATCAACAAAAAGAAAATCGTTGGGATAGACCTGCTGCTCCTGCTTATGTAAAAACAGGAAGTTTTTATATTGGGGATGATTATTGGTGTAGTAATTTAGATGAAAATGCGTTGACTGTACCCAATTATGCAACTCCTCCCACTAAGCCTATCTATTTAGAGTATGACTCTATGACAATAAAACAGGACGAGCAGTTAAATAGTATTCAAATTCGTTTAGATTACCTAGCAGAACAGAAAGTTAACAAAAAGGGAAAACCACAGGAATTAACAGCACAGCAAAAACGAAATGAATGTGTCTTAAAGAATAAAAAAGACCGATTGCTCATTGCCAAAGAAAAAATAAAAATCGAAACTCGACAAAAGAACGAAGAACGAGAAGCTGTTTATTACCAGTCTTTGGCTGTTTACAACCAAGAACGTCACTTATTGCAGCGTTCTTATTTAAAAGGATTGGACAGCATTGGTGGTGTCCAACGATCCAATATAAATCGTTGTGCTGAGCTTAAACAGGGAGTCGAGGATTTAAAAAAGACCTATGGTCAGGCAGATTATGAGAAAATGGCAGCAAGATTGAGAAATCAAGCCATCAAGGATAAATTAGGCTATTGGATTCAGACCAACCAGTTGGGGTGGTTGAGTGTAGGAAATATAGCTCAACGGAAGGATACAGATGCTGTTCCATATCGGGTGACAACGGGCATTTCTGCTTATAAGGTTACTGCTTTTTTGATTTTTAATGAAACTAAGGATATTGTTATTGGAGAAACCTTGGACGCTACCGATATTGTTTTTTGGGAAGTTCCAGATGGTAGCAAGGCTAAATTGTTTGCGGTGACACAAGAAGGGGATAATTTTTTGATTGCTTTTCACGATTTAACAACAAATGGGAATCCCATTGAGCTAGAGTTTAGACAAGTGAGCTTGGAGCAAATATTAGATGCTCTTAGATAATAAGTAAGTTAACAACCAATATCGTTGCAAAACGAATCCTATAATTGATAACTTTTTGTCTAATTTGGTGTTTTGAAAGTAGATTGAGCGGCTTTGGTCGAATACTTTGGGGGCAAATGGAGATTTAAACTATCTTCATAGCGTAAATTTTAACAACTGCTATGTTTTTAATACTCCGCTGATTAGTTCCCTTCAGTCATGAGGACGCTGCGCTTAGTTTTTAGTTCGCTATGCTCATGAGCAGTTAACAAAAAACATAAAAAAGCAGTGCCTTCACTTTTACCTACGGTGCTACTGCGTGGTATAGCTTTGGCTATAAGCATGCCCAGTTCACTGCGTTCATGTATCAATTTGATAATCAGTCTTTTAATGTTTTGATTGGTGGGAGTGTATTTTGTTGATTATTAAATAAATACGATTTTTTAGCGGAGTAATGTGTTTTATAATGCCAGTATAAATCAAGATGACGATAATAGAAAACATAAATATTGCATTTAATGCTATTCGGGCTAACTTGCTTCGAGCGGTATTAACTTTACTCATTATTGCTTTTGGCATTATGGCCTTGGTTGGGATTCTTACCTCTATTGATGCGATCAAAAGTTCCTTGACCAATAACTTAGCAAGCATGGGAACCAATACCTTTAATGTAATACGAAAAGGTACTGGTTTGGGGGGTGGCAGACATGGGCGAAGGAGTAAGGTGGGGGCTAAAATAACATTTAAACAAGCGGCAAGTTTTAAGGAAAAATACCAATATCCTGCTGCTGTATCGCTATCGGCGCTAGGAACAATGAGTGCGGTTGTGAAATATAAAAAAACAGAAACGGACCCTAATACAACCGTTTATGGAGCGGATGAAAATTATCTGGACGTAGCAGGCTATAAATTGTCAGCAGGAAGGAACATTACGGCATTGGAGTCTAACAGTGGACGAAATATCGTTATTTTAGGAGCTGAAATTGCTAAGAAACTATTTCAAAGTAATAGCCCCTCTAGTATACTTGGCAAGAGCCTTTCTATTCGGAACATCCAATTTAAAGTAATTGGCATTATGGAAGAAAAGGGATCTAGTATGACGTTTAGCGGTGATAAAATGGTATTGATTCCACTGCAAACCTTGCGAAAATATTTTGGGTCTCAAACAAGTTCTTATAATTTGTCGGTAATGGTAACAGATGCGTTGAACATAGAACCAGCTATGGCAGAAGCCGAGGGCGTTTTTAGGAGAGTTCGGAAAATAGGGGTAGGGGAGGAGTCCGATTTTGAAATGGAAAAGAGTGATGGACTCATTTCTCTAATTGTAGACAATACGGCAACTTTACAAATGGCGGCTATTTTTATAGGGTTAATTACTTTGTTGGGGGCTGCTATAGGTCTGATGAATATTATGTTGGTTTCTGTAACGGAACGCACCCGTGAAATTGGTATTTGTAAATCTTTAGGAGCTACTCGACGAACCATTTTAGTGCAATTTTTGGTGGAAGCGATTGTCATTTGCCAAATAGGGGGACTGGTTGGAATTGTCTTTGGTATTATTGCAGGGAATGGTGTGACCTATATGGTAGGAGGAGCTTTTGTGGTTCCTTGGGCTTGGATTATGCTGGGTTTTACGCTCTGTTTTATTGTTGGAATTACATCGGGCTTGTATCCTGCTGTTAAAGCCTCTAAATTAGACCCGATTGAAGCATTACGTTACGAATAGCTTTTCTTTTTAAACAGGTTAGGGACTTTCAGGAGTAAAACAAATGTATTCGTCTTAGTGTATTTGTTACTATTTTTGCAACGAAACGTTTGGCAATGAGCTTTCTTTGAATCTTTCTCTAAGCATCACATAACCCATTTTTAGAGTTTTTTGGGTGGGCATATGACTGATTGGGAACAAAGTACGCCGTAGAAAGCTGCTATTTTTCCTGTGGAAAAATAAGGTTTTCAGGTGTCTGAGCGAAGCGAGTTTCTGAAAGCCTAAGCTTTCAAGAAGATACTTTGTCCAAGAAGTCATCCAGTCCTAGCGTTTTTGGTTCTTTTTGGGCAATGCAAAAAGAACAACAGGTATTAATTACCCTGCTTTTTGCGATTTTGCCTCTAAAATGAGGGCTAGATTAAAACTTCTAATGTTTACTTTGTTAAAAAGAAACAATTACTTTTGTTGTTATCTATTGATAAATAATGTTTTACGAAACAATGAAACTACTAAAATATATTTTTGTTTTACTACTGAATCACCTAGGTTAGCATGAGCATAAAAAAAGCCCCGTTGGAATTTCCAACGGGGCTTTTTTTATAAAAAATTTATGTTTAAGCTTGAACAGATTCCAATGCTTTGATCATAGTTGCTCCAATATCAGCAGGAGAATCAACCACCAATACACCACAATCACGCAAAATGCGTTTTTTGGCAGCAGCAGTATCATCAGCACCACCTACGATAGCACCAGCATGACCCATGGTACGACCAACAGGAGCTGTTTCACCAGCGATAAATCCAACAACAGGTTTAGTGCCATGTTCTTTGATCCAACGAGCAGCTTGAGCCTCTAGGTTTCCTCCAATCTCACCAATCATAACGATACCTTCTGTTTCTGGGTCAGCCATTAACATTTGAACCGCTTCTTTGGTTGTTGTTCCGATAATTGGATCACCACCAATACCAATAGCAGTTGTTACTCCCAAACCTGCTTTTACGATTTGGTCAGCTGCTTCATAGGTTAAGGTACCTGATTTAGATACAATACCAATTTTACCTTTTTTGAAGATAAAGCCAGGCATAATACCTACTTTAGCCTCTCCAGCAGTCATAACACCAGGGCAGTTAGGTCCAATCAAGCAAACATCTTTATCTTCGATAAAGGCTTTAACTTTAACCATATCCTGAACAGGGATACCCTCTGTGATACAGATGATTACTTTGATACCAGAGTCCGCAGCCTCTAAAACAGCATCAGCAGCAAAACGAGGAGGAACAAAAATAATAGAAGTATCTGCACCAGTTTGAGCAACAGCTTCAGCTACTGTCCCAAATACAGGACGATCTAAGTGTGTTTGACCACTTTTACCTGGAGTAACCCCACCAACTACATTAGTGCCATATTCAATCATTTGGCTTGCATGGAAAGTTCCTTCTTTCCCTGTAAAACCTTGTACAATGATCTTAGAATCTTTGTTGACTAGTACAGACATTTTTTTTCTTTATTTATAAGATTATTAATTGAATTGTATAGTGTCTCAAATTTACAAATTCCACAAAGGAGAACAAAATAATAACTGTCTTTTTGACAAATGAATTGATTAAAGTACCATTATTAATCCTCGATCACAAAGACTTCTTCATCTGGTTTCTTCATATAGTAATGCTCCCTAGCAAATTTTTCACGAGTTTTGTCATCCGTAAACAATTCTTTATTATCCTTTTCTGCTTGATGAATTTCAGTTTGATAATACTCCTTCTTGTCTTGGAGTTCTTGCAACGTTGCTTGTAATCGATATTGAGATATGATGCTATTATTATCAAAAAAGAACATCCAGACCACAAAAAGACTAGTGACGACAATAAACTTATTGCGCAATGGTGGTGGAACATCTTCCAATAATAATTCTAACTTGGTTGGTTTTTTAGCCATTTTATATTAAATATAACGATTTTAATTACATAAAAAAATTTACAAACCTATACTTTTGGAAAACTTAATTAAGCCCTTGTATTTTTTGTGCTGCATCAAATTTTCTCAATTTTTTATTCTCACAAGGACAAAATTTGGGCAATTCCAAGAGTTGAAAGACAACATAAGGAACCATTAAATTGGTTGTATCCTCATTCCAAACCCTTCTTGGCTCCACCTCTAACACTCTAAATTTGCAGTTGCCTGCCCAAAATTCACTTCGTTGCTCCTTTGGGGGGGACTCATTTTTAATGCAATCCTATTTTTAACAACTTCTTTATTTAAAAAATATTCATTGCTATAAAAACAAAAAAACATAAAGTTGCTCTTCCACAACTTTATGCGTTCAAATATAGGATAAATATTTTTTCTTTTCTAGTATAAAAGCCCTAAAGCCTATTTCATTTTTAACTCTGGTGAAGCATTGTTTCTCAGAAGGTTGAGGAAATCACGAACAGCCGTAAACGAAACCAATTTATCTTTGAAGTGAGATAGCACTAGGATAACTTCTTTTTCGCTAGCCTCTAAATGGTTCAATATATTCATCAGGTGCATCTTCATATGCCCTTGTTGGATACCAGTAGTTACCAAAGATCGGACAGCAGCAAAATTTTGAGCCAATCCAGTGGCTGCAATGACCATCATTAATTCTTCGGCAGATGGATTGCCTAACATCTCCAAAGAACGCTTAGCCAGTGGATGCAAAGAAGTTAAACCACCTACGGTTCCAATAGCCAAAGGAATGTCCAACCAAAATTTAAAAATTCCATTTTCTATTGTTGCAGAAGATAAACTCTTGTATTTACCATCACGAGCAGCATACGTGTGTCCGCATGATTCTATTGCACGGAAATCATTTCCTGTTGCCAAAGCAACTGCATCAATTCCGTTAAAAATACCTTTGTTATGTGTCGTGGCTCTATGTACATCGATGTGTGCAATTTTTAGCGCCTTATCAAATTTATAAGCAAAGGTAGCAGAATCCATGTTGCCATTGTCAAAGGTCCCCAACTCATCAACAGGACATTCTACCCATGCACGCACCAAACATTCTGGTGTATAATTAGATAAAATAGCCATGATAATAGTTAGTTCTTTTTCAGTACCCACTAAGGTAGGTTCCTCATTGACAAAAGCACGCAATGATCTAGAAGCTTCTTCTAAGGTCGAATTAATAAAATTGGCTCCCATAGAGTCACAGGTCTCAAAGGTCATCTTAAGTTGATAATAATTATCTTCAAGATGCGTCATATCCACCAACTCTATATTAGATATTCCACCACCACGTTCACGCATATTGGAGGTGATGTGAGCGGTATCATCGTGAATGCGTTTTTTGATGATAGGGAACAGGGCATGTAATTTTGTGTAATCCCCTTTCCAGTCAAAATGAACCTGTCCAATCTTGTGCGTGGCAATAATTTCTGCTTTGAAACCTCCTCTTTTTAGCCAAAACTTGGAGGCAGCAGAAGCCGCTGCAACAACAGAGGATTCTTCAATAACCATTGGTACACAGTATAGTTTACCATTGATTTCTAGATTTGGAACAACCCCATAAGGCAAATAAAAATTGCTAACGGTGTTTTCACTAAAATCATCAAATATTTTTTGTTTTTGTGGGTCGCCATACCAAAAACTCTTGAGTTCACGGGCAACCTCTTCTGGGTTTGTAAAGAAGTTCTCTACCAACCAACGAATTTTTCCTCGTTTAGATAGTTTAGAAAATCCAGATACTATTGTTGGCTTCTTCATATTGGTCTTTGATTTAAAACCTTGAAAATAAAAACTTAATGATAGGGTGTTTATTTTACTGTTAGATACTTTTTTGCCAGTTTTAATCCCTCTACTTGCGTAGATACGTAGGCATACAACTCCTCATAATTGCCTCGTGCATGTTTTAAAAATGCCGAAGCTTGCCCATATATTGCAGGCGAAGATAGTTTATTTATTAGATAATATCCATCTAAAAAGTCCTTTATTCCTCCAGATATAATAACTTCTTTACAAAGGCATTGCTTGCCTAAGGTCTTTATAATCTGATTGGACATGTTAATCATTTCTTCTGCACTGTGCCCAATATTGGCTAGTTTAGCATAGATTTCATGTTTTTGAGCATCTGAACGCAGCAATTCTAATTTAGCGAAGTTGGTACCTCCATTAGCTGCAAAATCAACTGCCATAATGGGCAGTTGAAACAATGCCTCCAAACTTTTATAGCCCATTCCTTGTCCAACTTCCTTTACAATTAGTTTTAAAGTAGGAAAAGCATCAATGACTCGTTTTATGGTATCAATAGGAGGATATTGAAAGTGATCTCCTTCTGGTTGTAGCCATTCTTGAAATGGATTAACATGGATAATTAAGCCATCTGCACGAAGTTTAGACACTAAATCTTGTATTAAGGATTGTTTGTTTTCGTCAAATAGTTGCTCAATCTGTGCAATTCCTAAGTTAGCATAAAGTGGTAAATGGTCCCCAATAATATCTCGTACATCAAAATCTTGAAGATATTGATTACTAGTTAATAGACCACGGCAAGACCCTAGACCCATTCCAAAGCCAAAATCTCGTGCTGCTCTTGCTAAGTTATGATTGATTAAATTGGCATATTCTGTACCTCCAGTCATACTAGAAACCCAAAGTGGGGCTTGTATGTCTTTTCCCAAAAAGGTAAATGAGGTATCATCTTCTGTCGTAGGATGTCCAGACAGTAGAGGTTCATAATAAAACCTATTGTCTAGATTGTTGCTTGCAACTTGAGATTGAAACGCAAGTTGTATATGATCTTGCTTACGTGAAGATGCTGTTAAGTCGTTGTCCATATATGGCTGCTGCTCTAAAAAACCATTTTCCATAATCGATTAATGTTTACTATCCTGCTTCAAAGGTAGTGCAAAAATAGTTATTATGTAGTTTTAATACTGCAAATTATACTTTTTGTTTCAAAACTTTCAATAAAAAATGAAAATAAGCTCTGGGAACCATTCATTTTATAGTGTAAGTGTTCTTTTTGAAACAATATACTTCAACATTCAGCCATCTTGAATAGGGTATTGGGGCTTAGGAGAAATATTAAGAATTAATGTATAAATATTACGCCAAGAACTTGGATGTTGTTGTTATTTAGGGCTTTTTATAAAAAAAAACATAGTTTTTAACATTATGTTTTGAAAAAATGCTAAAAACTATGATTATTTTTTAAGCGAAGGCGATTAGCTTGCTTTTAGGAACGAGATCAATTTTTGAGTATGTTTTTTAGTTTGTTCCAACAAAGCCTCCATTTTTTCTTGGGCTCCTGCTTTGTCTCTTACTACCGCTAATTTTCTGATTTTTGCATCGTTTTCAGCCAACACTTTAAATACATTTCTTGCCTTTGACGCTTTTTGCAGAGAAATAGATACAGGCTTTTTGAACCGTTCGAAGTTATCATCTGCTTTCCAATCCATTCCAGCTGCTTTTACCAAAACGTTCATTTGAGACTGAGCTGTCATAACCGCTTTGTAAAATCTAGCGTGGGCAGTATTGATCATTTTAAAATCTGCCGACAATTTGAAATCATCGATCATAAACTGCGTAAAAGAAACCTGAATTGAATGGACAATTTCATCTAATAAGTTTTTTACTTCGCTTTGATCTTTTACATTGACCCCTGTACTTTTGATATAGTTTAATAAGATTTCTTTTTTCAACTTTGTTAGCCCTATCTTTTGCTGCTCGTCTGTTGCTTTGGTCAAATGATTATTGACTTGGCTTAACAATTTGGTCCATTCGTCGGCTCCTTTGCCTTTTGCATCTTTTATGGCTTTCTGAAAGGCTTCTAAAATATTATCCTTTGGAGCACTAGCGGAATTTTCTTGCTGATTTGAGTCATTCGTTGTGTCTTCATCCTCTTCGTCACCGATTTGGCTATCAAACAATACCGTAACCCCAATCTGAGTAGTATACCTAAAAGTATTGACTAAATTGCCGATTTGGTCTTTTTCTACTTTGTTGCGAATCAAACCACTGGCTAGGGGTTTTAAGTAAACTTCCGTGCCTTCATCGGTTTTTATTTCTTCTTTAAATTTGGCAACACCTTTGACAAAAGCCTTGGGGTTCAATTTTTTTAGTTCCTCATAAAAAGCGATTTGCAATTCAAAAGCATGTTGTTCTTTTGGTTTCTTGGTTTTAGACAAGCTTTTTCTTAGTGCCATTAATTCTTTACCAATGGCAACGTTTCCGATAGGGAGGTCAAACCCCATGAAGAAGTTTTTTTGTTTAGGGGTAACCATATATAGAAATGGATATTTGGCCGCTTTTCCTATCTTCGAAATACTTTTTTTGAAGAGGACATCAGGCTTAGCAATTTTTCCTTTTTCAAATAATTCAATAAAAGCATTAAAAACCAATGCGGTTAGACCCAATTCTTGAATGAGAATTTTTGCGTCTTTTTTTAATTCTTTCGTAGTCATGATATAGTGTTTTTTTTTGTGATTGTTTGGTTTTTTCCCCCTATTCAAAGGGGGATTTAAATTTAGGTGGGGAAATAATTAATCTAACTCTTGTTCTACATCAGATTTTTCAGAACTAGGGATTTTGCTTAAGACATAATCGGCCAATGCGTTTTCTCCTTTGCTTTTTAATAATTTGATAATATTGACCCAAATTGCTGTGCCATCTCCTGATTCTTCAATGTTTTCCTCTATGAAGTCATCAAAATAGCTAGACTCTGCTTTTTTTGTTGCTTTGATCACATCAACCATGCTTTGTCCATCTGTTATTTTACCAAGCGTTTTAGCAAAAACATTAGCGATCGCATCCGTGCTAATAACAGTCTTAGCAATTTTTTCACTTGCAATAATCATCTCTACAAACTCATCATCTGTGAATTCTTTGCAGAAGGTCTCTAGCATTTTATGATCTACTTCAAACGTTTTTACTAAACCTGCTTTTAACTCTTTATCAGCAAGGATGACTTTCTTTCTATCACTATCTGCAGTTTTGCAATAAGCTGCAAATTGTTCAGGGCTTAAGTCTAGACACTCTGCTTTGAATCGTTCGGCATCATTTTCAAAGTCAATTTTGTCTAAGAAAACTTTGATGGTTTCAGAAGTACGTTTATCAGTGACCCCTTGTCTTGGGCTCATATTAAAAATACCACTGAAATTCACCTTGGCGGTATCTTTATCGTTTTGGTAAGTGCCATTGGTCTTATAATCATCCAACTCAGCGGTAATGATTTTGTTAACAATATCCACATCAGATTCGTCTGGACCAGATCCTTTGACTGCTTTAGTCCCATTAAAAATGGCAATATTGGGATAATCCATGTTAAATCTTTTTTTATCAATGGACATCTTATAAGCATTGGTGCCAGCAAGAAATTGCTTGAGCGTACAAACCATATTTCCATCCCAGCCATCAGCAATCATTGCACGTTCATGATCCATTTCGGATATTTCGCTTTTATACTCATGATAGGTTAAGCACATTTGGTGGTCAAACTCTTTGGGCTTTATTGCTTGTTTACTGTCGCTTAATCGTTGTTGATTGATTTGCTTTCTCTTCTTACTGCCCGCCAAAAACCAAGCTTTTTTCTCCTCATCTGTAGTGTTTGTCATCCATTCACTGTTCGAATCTTGTTTCCCATCAGGCAAAGGATTCTGCATGACCAACATATAAACATATTGATTGTCAGTAGAACGAGTTAATTTAGAATGAACGACTTCTGCAAAATCGCCACAATTACCGCTATGTGTAATTTCTCGAATAAGAGCGGCAACATGGGTGCTATTTTTTTGTTTCCAAACTTTAAATTGTTGTGTATCCAATTTTAAGTCATTTTTGATTTTATCCCAAAAAGCATCATTTTCTTCCAAATTTCGCCCCCAATCTTTTAATGCTCTGCTTTCCCCTTCCGTATCTTCTATTTCTTGCTTAACGTTTCCACGATTCATATCTTTTTGATCAATGTAAACCATTGCTTTGTATTCGCCCATCCCTCCCTTAAGGCGGAGAAGACTAGTTAAGGTTGCTTCTTTTCCAATTTTGTAATCCGCTAAAGTTTTGCGAGAATCAAGATTTTTGTTGCTATAAGTAAGACGCTGTATTTCTACAGGCAAACCATCTTTATCTTGTATGATATTCATGATGGTTAAAATCTTAGTTGAAGAGATCATGTTGTCTATAACAAGGGTTGATCCATTCAGCGTTTTTACAAAAATTTGGAAGGGCTTTTCAGAAGACTTTACAAGTGTATCTAATGAAGTGATGGCGGTGATATTTTCTAATTCATCCATTTTTAAATTATTTTTATTTTTTAAATATTTTGATTTAAAAAAAAGACCTAATTTGAGCTTAATGTTGAGTGAAAAATGTATTATTTTTTCTTGTTTATTTTTACTAACATTTTCATAGGTAACTTTATTGAATAGTCGGCAAAAGGGATATATCCCCCTAAAAAAATAAAAAAAAACATGATTTTTATTTTTATGTTTTTTTGTAAGAGTGCTTTTTTATGGTTGACAATTAGTTTATTGTGCTTTCTTTTTTTTGAAAAAATACAATAAATGAATATATGCGTGTTTTTTTTTAGAGAATTAGAAATAGGAAGAAAAAGATGAGATAAGAGGAGGAGAGAAACGATAGGTCTACCAGTTGTATGCCTAAAAGCTATGTCACGGATGGAGGTGTATTTGATGAAACAAAAAAGGAATTAATCTTAGATTAATTCCTTTTTTGATCTTTGTGTAACGATTTAAAATACGACACAAAGTCCTATTTAGTAAGTCGGTTATTCGTGTAAAAATCGGCTATATAACACTATACAGGGAGCGAATTATTACAGTAATAACGTCTATTTATTCCTGTGAACTATTTTCTACTTCTTATTATCGCTGGGGGCTAAAGAGTAGAAATGACGTTTATTATAAAAGGGGCAACAGAAAGCGTTTTAGAGAGAAGATTTAATTTTAGACTTAATGCTATTGATGAGTGCTGGAGAAACACTGCGGCGATTTACTTTTTTGCGAAGAAATTCACGAAAAGATTTTTCTTTTTGCAATTTAGCTAATTGCTCTGGAGAATTTTTGACATCAGTTAAAAATTCACGTGATTCTTGGTTTGAAAGGGCTCCATCAAGATACATAACTAATCTTCTTTGGAATTCCCCTGGATTGCCAGATGTTTTCATAATACTTACTTTTTTAATATAAATAGAACTAAATAGATTATTTTAATAACAGTTCATATTCTTATTGGTTAAATAAAATGTTTATAACACATGATGTTAGGTAGAACTGCGAGTTATTATTGATAACAGAAAATTTTACTTATTTAGACTTTAAACTATTACTATGCCAATTTGTAAAATTCTCTGTCATTAAAATCACAAAATTATTTTTTTTTCCCACGTTTGTCTTTGTACCCCATAGAATTGGCGTAATCCGTTAAACGCTCTTTAAGCATGTTTCTAGCCCGATGTAACCTAGATCTCACTGTACCAATAGGCGTATCAATTATTTTTGATATTTCTTCATAAGTAAAACCTTCAATGTCACAAAGCAGAATAACAGTTCGGAAATCAATTGGCAATGCATTAATAGCATTGGTTACTTCATCTCCCATCATTCCTTGAAAAATTTCTTCTCTTAAATCAAAGAAATCTACATAACTAGCATCTTCACTATCATGGTAAGAAGCGATTTCCTCATAGTCTACTTGCGTTGGGCGTTTGCTTCTTTTTCGATATTGATTAATAAAGGCGTTCTTTAATATTTTAAACAACCAAGCCTTCGCATTAGTTCCTTGAATATATTTATCTATAAATCGAAATGCCTTTAAATAGGTTTCTTGCACCAAGTCATTAGCATCTTCTTCGTTGTAACAAAGGTGGAATGCAAAGTTATAAAGCGCATCAATTTGTGGCATTAATTCGTTGTTAAACACAGCTAATTGCTCAGGTGTAGCTGCAGGAACTTCTTCTTGTTGGTCAACTTCTTCTTCGAGGTATTCGTTTTCGTTTTCCACGGTGATATTGTGTTTTGGTTGAAATTATTACCAATGTTTGACAAAGGAGTAAAGATATTTCTTAGATTTGAACCTAATAAAGGTACAGAATATAATATTCTATTAATATACCTTAATTTGTCAAGCATAGTTTCCAAAAATAAGCTTTTTTTTTAGAAATATATAATTCTAAGACTCAATCTGACTTTAGTCATATATAATTGAAGATTAGACTTTTCCTTTTTTCCACAATTGATTAAAAGTATATTTAGGAAATTTAGGAAATGTTCTTCGTTCTCCCCAAGCCTTTGATAAAAACAAATTTCCCACTAGATTTTTGCTAAATGAAGGAGCATTCATCATGGAGCGACTAAGCATAGCCGTTCGCCAAGCTTTCCACATAAATTGTTCGGATTTGGGGCGTAAGTTTTCAGCCTCTTCGTACGAGCGATTATACAGCAGCATTTTGTGCAAGTTGATATTAACAGGACAATTTTCTGTACAACTACCACATAGAGAGGAAGCATGGCTGAGGTGAGTGTTGTCTTCAAAATCTCCAATTCCCAAATGTGGGCTAATCACAGCACCTATAGGGCCACTATAAGGGCTATCATAAGTATGTCCCCCAATGGTTTGATAAACAGGGCAATTGTTGAGGCAAGAACCGCAGCGAATGCAGTACATCGATTCTCGCATATATTCATCCTGCATAATAGAACTACGCCCATTATCTAATAGGATAATATACATGTCTTCAGGACCATCTATTTCGTGTGTTTGTTTAGGACCACTTAATATCGTGTTGTAAACCGTCATATTTTGCCCCGTTCCATAAGTTGCCAAGAGTGGCAAGAACAAATCAAGTTGTTCGATGGAAGGAATCATTTTCTCAATTCCTACAATTGCAATATGCGTTTTGGGTAAGGTCGTGGTTAAACGTGCATTTCCTTCATTTTCTACCAAAACCATAGAGCCTGTATCGGCCAATAAAAAATTTCCGCCTGAGATACCAATATCCGCTTGTGCAAAACGTGCTCTTAATACTTTTCGAACATAAGCGGTGAGCTCTTCAGGAGTCGCAGTTAAGGGAGTGTCGAATTTTTCGTGAAACAACTCTGCAATGTCTTCTTTGGATAAATGCATTGCAGGTGTTACAATATGATAAGGGGCTTCTCCTTTTACTTGTACAATAAATTCCCCTAAATCTGTTTCCAGTACTTCAATATTTTGTTCTTCTAGTAAGCGATTGAGTTGAATTTCTTCTGTAATCATGGACTTAGATTTCACAACTACTTTAGCTGCTTTTTCTTTCATGATTTGGCTAATTGCATCTTGAGCTTGACTGATGTTTTCCGCCCAAATGACTTTTCCTCCTCGAGCGGTAAACTTTTCCTCAAATTCTTGTAGTAATTGAGCTAAATTAGCGACCGTATAAGCTTTTATGTTTTTTGCCGTTTGGCGAGCCTGTTCTAAATCTTGAAACTGTTGTTTACCCAAGGCAACTTTTGTATGGTATTTACCCATGTTAAATTTCAAGCGTTTTCGGTGTTCTTTTGAAAATGCTTTTTCTTCAGATTTTTCTAGAAAGGTAACAAGACGGTTATTCATTGACAAATGCTTATAGAAAGAAATGTAAAGGCTTGGATAGCCCAAAGAGATAATAATTAATAGTACGCTAAATTTAACAACTTCAGAAAGTATTGATTAAAGTTATCACAAAAATAACTAATTTTGCAATCCTTTTGGGGCTTTGGCTGTTTAAGAAGTAGTAGCCCATGCAATTTTTTAATTTTTTTCGTTCTTTGACAAATCGTGTGGAAATTTTAATTAATGGTCTTAATTGTACCGTTTGGGTATTAGATTTTAGAAATTAGATCGCTTCGCTTTTAGACTATATAGGTATGAATTGCAGCTATATAGTCTAAAAGCGAAGCGATCTAACAACAACGTGGTCTATGCTCTAATATCCCCAAATAGAATAATATCACCTTACCGTATAATTAGTAGCACACAATTTGTCAAAGAACCGTTTTTTAATAAAGAACTAAAAAAGTACTGCTTACATAGTTGATTGCCAGTTTGATGGTTTTTATGTGTTAGAGATGTTTGATTGACAATCAATTGGAGAAGTTTTTTGAATGGACTACTGAAATGGTGCAATAAATGCAAGGGGAATTCCTCAAAAGGATCTAGAGATTGATTTAGAAAAGAACGAAAAGATTTACAGTAATAAAATGGAATTTACACGATACCAGTTGGATAATGGGTTGAAATTATTGGTACATCAAGATAAAAGTACCCCCTTGGTTTCTGTCTGTATGACCTACAATGTAGGAACCAGAAATGAACAAGAAGGTAAGTCTGGTTTTGCACATTTGTTTGAACACCTCATGTTTGGAGGATCAAAGAATGCACCTAGTTTTGATGATTATATCCAACAGGCAGGGGGAGAGAATAATGCTTTTACCAATCAGGATATGACGGTTTATTATGAGTATATGCCTTGTCAAAATATAGAAATGGCGCTGTGGTTGGAAGCAGATAGAATGTTGTCTTTGAATTTGAATGAGAAAACATTGGAACGGGAAAGAAAAGTTGTGCTAGAAGAATTTAAAGAAAGTTGTCTTAATGAACCTTATGGAGATATTTGGCACCATATAGGTCCCTTGGCTTATCAAGTTCATCCTTACCAAGTTCCCACGATAGGAAAAATACCGAAACACATAGAAGAGGCAAGTTTGGAGGATGTTAAAGTCTTTTTTGATCAGTTTTATTGCCCTAATAATGCGATACTTAGTGTCAGTGGGAATATTAACCCTGAAGAGGTGTTCGTGCTAACTCAAAAATGGTTTGGAGAGATAAAAAAGCGGAAAATGCCCCCTACCGAGATGCCTTTGGAACCCATTCAAACAGAAAAACGTACCTTAGAGGTAAGTGCGAATGTTCCTTTAGATGCAATCTATTTGGTTTTTCATAGTGCTGAACGGAATAGCACGAATTATTATATCGATGATTTTATAACCGATGTTTTAGCAGAAGGAGATGCTTCGCAGCTTTATCAAAGTTTGGTCAAGGAGAAAGAATTTTTTGTTAATATTGATGCTTATATCACGGCTTCTATGGATAAGGGGCTGTTGATTGTAGAAGGCAAATTGGCAGAAGGAATTAGCTTGGAAGAAGCAGAAAAAGCAATCTGGGAAGAATTGGAACAGCTCAAAAAACACCTGTTGAGTGATTATGCGGTAGAAAAGTTTCAAAATAGAATTGAGCACAATCTAGAGTTTGGTGAAATGAACAATCTCAACAAGGCTATTAATCTGGGCTATTATGAATTATTAGGAGATGCAGCAATGATTAATGAAGAAAAGGCAAAGTACAATGCGATTACAGCAGCCGATATACAAAGGCGAAGCCATGAGCTTTTTCAAGAATTCAAAGCGTCGGTTTTGTATTATAGAGCTCAAAAAAGCGACAAGCAATAATTATCTTATTGCTAAATAGATTGGGTATTAAGCTTTTGCCCAATTATTTAACTTATGGGCTTTAAGCCTTTTATAATTCTACAAGTCAAAAGATTCAATTAAAAGTAGTATCTTTGTAGAAAAGAGAGAAACGTAAAATTATATAAAACAATAGTTGGTTGTTTTTGTCTTGTCAAAAATCAATTAGTTATTAAGTAAAAATACCATATATTATGAATACATTTTTGTTATTCCAATTCTTAGGTCCTGAAATGCTCCTAGTGTTTTTTGTCATCCTATTGTTGTTTGGTGGTAAAAAAATACCAGAATTGATGAGAGGTTTAGGAAAAGGGGTCCGTGAGTTTAATGATGCTCGTGATTCGGTAACCAAAGAATTTAGAGAGGGGATGAAAGATGGGGATAAAGAAAAAATTAAAATTGAGGAAAACTCAAAGGCTTCTTAATTTTAAACTTACTTTAAATTAATATTCGTTAATATTGCTCCCAAAGAGCAATAAATAGCTATTTTTTTGCTTTATTGTAAGAATAGTTGTTAACTAGCATAAAAACGAACAGGTTAGCGTCTAATGAATAGCTCTTTCTGTTCGTTTTTGTTTTTTTGAAAAAAAATATTTTTTTGTTAACTTTACTGTCAGCTTAAAACTCATAATTGAATTGAGAGGCAAAAATAAGCTTTCAGATAAGACCAACTATTGATCGTCCTCAATGGGTTTATGTTTCAATTAGATAGAAAGAAAAATACAATTCAAGAGCCCCTAATAAGCAAAATACTACCTAATAATGAATTTTAATTGTACTGCATTAAAAACTACTTGGTTAGTTTTATTGACTTTGTGTTGTTACAACTGGACTTATGCCACTTCCCCTGATTTTCCTGAGATCAATGATGATTTGAGTAAATTATTGGTAGATGGAATGGGCGGTTTGATGAATGACTATCCTAATGAAGATCCTGATTTTCCTACGTTTACCGATGAGCATTATCGTGCTCGTTTTATGGAAATGTCTGGTGCCATTCAATATCGTCTAACCGCAGACATTAAAAATCATATTATTCATAGAACGGAGCGCTATAGAAGTGCTACAGAGCGTACTTTGGGCTTAACTGAAATGTATTTCCCCATCTTTGAGGAATATTTAGCAGCCAAGAATATTCCCCACCATCTTAAGTATTTGCCTATTGTAGAGTCTAATCTTAATGCTGTTGCCAAATCTCATGCTTCGGCAGTTGGCTTGTGGCAATTTATTCCTGGAACAGGTAAGTTGTATGGTTTAAAAGTAGCTTCTTATTTAGATGAAAGAAGTGATACGCACAAGGCTTCTAATGCGGCTGCTACTATGTTGGCTAATTTGTATAAGCGATATGGAGATTGGCCGTTGGCGTTGGCTGCTTATAATTGTGGTCCAGGGCGTGTAGATAAGTATGTAAAAGGAAACGACAAAAATTTTTGGGACATCAGAAAATTTTTGCCTAGAGAAACACAAATGTATGTGCCTTATTTTATGGCCGTGGCTTACTCTTATGAGTTTTATCATTTGCATGAACTGAAACCCAAGCGTTTGCCTTCGGATTTAGTCTTGACAGATTCTATTCATCTAGAACCAGGTTATCAAACGCTTTCTCAATTGAGCAAAACGTATAAAATAGATAAGGACACGCTTAAGCGACTTAATCCTGGATACATCAAAAACTATGTGCCTTCTAGCTCCAAAAATAGCATTTTGGTCTTGCCTGCTCGTATTGTGGCTAAGGTGAGAGGCTACGAGGCTGGATGGAAGCGCATTATGTCTATGAAAACAGAAAATCCAATTAAATGTATTCGTAGAGTTAATACTGAGGCAGATTTGAATAGAATGATGCGAGCGCATCGTTTTTCTCGTCAAGATTTATTGTTTTGGAATGGGTTGCCTTCGAATTATCGAGTCAAAAAAGGGGATGTTATTGCCATTAGGAAGTATTATGTTCCTAAAGATGCTTGGGCTAAGAAAGAGGTGCGCAAGAATATCAAAGGCATTTCTATTGCTTCTCTAAAAGTAGTTGGGTTAGATGACAAAAAGAAAAAGGCCGTCACTGCGCCCGTATACGTAACGATAAAAAGCAAAAAATTAGCACAAAAAATAGCTGCTTCATCCGTAAATCCAACCCATAGAAATAATAATTCTAATTTAAAAACAGCTCCTACCAAAGGAAATCCATATCAATTGAGTAACAAGGCAACTGCATTGACGGCTCAGAAAGCTAGAAAAACAGAAGTCATTACAACTGTGTCTAAAAATCGAAGCCGTGGGCGTAGACTAAGAAATAATGCTAGCTCTAACTCCAATTCGTATCTGGTTCCTACTAAGAATAATCCTAAAATTATTGAAAAGAAAGTAGAGCAACCTTTAGTACGTGAACCTGCTGTTTCACAAGCTGCTTTAGCGCAAAAAAAGATTGAAGATGCTGCTATAAAAAAAGCTACTGCAACTAGGCAAGTAAAACAATTGAGTCGCTCTATACAATCCAAAGAGCAGGCGGTTATCAAGGCTAAAGCGTATACCCCTACTAGTGCAGAAGAGGTGTCTACACTTTCTTATTTAACGAAGGAAGTTGCTGTGCTTAAGAAGGAGCGATTAGCAAAAAAAAAAGCTAGCGAACTTAACAAGGTAAAAGCCGCAAAAGCATTAAAAGAAAAGCAAGAGTTGGAGGCAAAAAAGGCAGCAGAAAAGCAATTAGCCAACACGTATCAATATCATATTGTTACGGAGAAAGAAACGATCTGGGACATTGAAAAACAATACCAAGGAATATCTGCTAGAAGTATTTTGTTGTTAAATAATATTTCGACCAGCACTATTTTGAGAAAAGGAATGAAGCTGAAAATTAGAGTACAATAGGAAGCCTAAAATTCTACGAGCATAAGTTATGCTCAACTCTAAAAACTTATCAATGATAACAAGCAATGGTTGAAAAACAGTTGCTCATGATAAATTAATCATATTTTAATCTATACAAGAGGTGCAAAATGGCACCTCTTTTTTATTATTACAAGATAAACTTGAATTTTATTTATTCTTTTTCAAAAAAAGAACTAAATTGGTGTAGGTGTAATTTTTTAGATTAAAAGAGCATTAATGCTTTGTTTGGGAAACAAATTTAAAGTACGCATAGGCTGAATGGATAAGTAGGATCTAAAAAATATTGCTCTTTTGTTGTATCCCCAGTCTTTTGATTGAAGTTTTGTTGAGAACTTCATCGTAGTCTCTTTCTTCATAAAAGATTACCTCTCCTGAAAATACTGAGTAAAAGCGTCAGTATTTTAACAATGTCCTAGCTTTGTTTCGATCAATCTTCTATAAGAAAATGGTAAAAACATCTTAAATAATTCCGATAATACAAGGGATGGGATAGACCAAAACACAAGCTAATAATTTTTCAATATTAGATTAGTAAAAATATTCTTACCTACTAATGTATTTATGAAATGATTTAATTTATATCTTTATATAATGAAACCCAAAAAAGAACAAACGAATAATAATACTATACACCCAATATCACAAACTATGAGATGCTTCTTTATCTTCTTTTGTTTTTGTTGCGCCCTTCTTCCATCTCACCTCTATGCTCAAGGAAAAATAGAGCTGTTTAATAACTTGGAACAAATTGGAGCATTTAAGAGTTTGCACAAAACATTTGATCTAAAAACAGGGGAGGATCTTATCGTAACGGTCACTCCAATGAAGGGTGTTTTGGGAAAACTTGTGATTGATATTCCCGAATCTCAGTTTCAGTATGTCAACAAAAAAATAAAAAAATTAGATCGAGCGCTTATCAGGGTAACAAAATCTGGAACTTATGCTTTTCATTTTGTTAATAATGACATCAGCAAAAAAGAACTAGACATTAAAATTTATAAGCAAAGAAGTACCGTAGATAAAGACACGGTCATTTTGGACGATATTATCTTTTCTTCTTTTAGAGATACAGTCAAAACCTACAAAGATGACACAATTCCTGTGCCTGATCTAGCAGAGTATGAATTTGTATTAAGCCCTGCTCTAAATTATGGTGCCGTAAGCGATTCGCTTATTTTTGAAGAATTGCTAAAAGATGAAAACACCGAATATCAATATGCAGCTTATTGGGTCGGGATTGGTACAGAGGCATTGGCTGCTTATGAAAAGCTAAAAAATAATCCTCCTCCTAGTTGGCGAATTGCTGGCATTAATGAACCTTTAATGGCGTATGGCTTGGGGGTAACAGAATTATTGCCGCACAGCTCCTCATCTATAGCCAGAGATGTTATGTTTAAATTCATGAATCCAGAAAAATATAACAACACGAATAAAAAACCTAGATTAACCCGTAAAGATAAACGAGCTGATTTCTTTGGTAGAATCCCGATTAGTAGTGCTAGCAAATATAGAGAGCTTCTTTTGAGTATTCGCAATTTTAATACAACAACAGGAGTGCCCGTATATGTGAAATTTGCGAAGTTTAAATTACAAAGAGTTTATCGTAATGAATACATTATTAGAGAGCGGGTTCAAGAAATCTTTAGAGAAAAAACAATGCAGGTATTGGCACCTGAAGAAGGCTAAACTAACACGGTGTAAACTATTTATGTAAACACAGTTAATAGATTATAAGACATCAGCTGTTCATTTAAATTATAACAATGTGAAACACTCGATTACAATCCATTATTTAAAATATATTTTTTGTTTGATTCTGTGTCTCTTCTTTATCAACCTCGAATCTCTAGAGGCTCAAGGAATGATTCAAACTAAAGTAAAGAGTAAAGTCCGACGAGAAGCTTACAAGAATGCAAGTATTCTTAAGTCTTCTGCCAAGGTGAAAGCTAAAAGTACAAAGAGAGCTTTGAAGGAGTCTTTGAAGGGAGGTAGAGGAGGAGATGGTACGAACTTAGATCCTACTTTAGATGAATTGATTGAAGATGAAGAAACCAAGACAAGCCTCTATGACAATACCAATAAAAAACGTTATGTTGAGTTATTGGGGGAGTGGACAATGATGCCTAGCGATGCAGAACTTTTGGCTAGAGCCAAAATCAAGGCAATTCAAGATTCTCTTAATAATATTGATCGAAAATATTTTCGGGTAACAAAAAATATATGGGACGATAGCCGACCTATGATTGTTTTTGGCTGGCATCCGCATTGGATGGGGGATATTTATAAGGGCTACGATTTTGATTTGTTTAATGTAGTTTCTTATTATTCTTATGATATTAACCCCGATAATGGTGCGCCCCAAAACTCTGCTGTTATGGCTAATTTTTTGGCGGGAGATTTTGTCAGTACTGCCCACAAAAAAGGTTGTAGCGCTTTGTTGTCTATCACTTGTCATGGAGAGCAAAATGTGATGCGATTTTTGGAACAAAATATACCTGCTCAACAGCGATTTTTAGATTCTATTCTGTATATTTTGGATTCTACCAATGCCGATGGTATTGAAATTAACTTTGAAGGCGTAAATACTGCTGTAAAGGATGACTTTTTTAAGTTCATTCGAATTTTATCTACGACAGTTACTGGGGCTAGGGGAGATACCAGTTTTGTTTTCTTAAGTGTTCCTGCCTATGATCCTGACAATGTTTATGATATTGCAGAGTTGCAGCGTTTTGTAGATATTTTTGTGGTAAAAGGCTTTGATTTTCAAGAAACACCAGATGGTTTAAAAAAATTACCAACAGCACCTTTAAATTACAGCCCTTTAACATCAGCTCCAGATATAAGAACATCTGTTGATAAATACATTGCCAACTTAGGACCTTTGTATAGTGGTCGGCTTATTTTGGCTTTGCCCTATTATGGGACGAGGTGGTTTACAGATGGTATAACAGAGGAAATTCTCAATATGGATGCCATTACTTATGGCGATATTCAGTTTGATTTTGTTATGCAACAAGATGACTTTCTCAAATACCCAGGAGCTAGGTTGGGCTATGATAGTTCAAAAACCTGCTATACCTTCAAGTATTATGATTATTATGATGTAGATACGACGCTTGGGGAGGTTCCTGTAGATGTGACCTTGTATTTTGATGATAGTACAAGTTTGCGTAAAAAGTATCGTTACCTAATGGATGCTCGTTTAGGCGGGGTTGGAATTCAGTTTTTAGGCAATGATAGTGGCTTTGAGCATCTAGAGCAGTTGCTTTCGGATGAATTTATGGAAATGGTAGAACCTCACAACGAAAAATTAGCAGAGCTGAATGAAAAAAGCAATGAATTCCGTCAAAACTCTATCTATGCCTTAGCCGTATTGCTTTACTTGGCGATTTTTATGGCAATAGGTCTTTGTGCTGCTTTGTTTAACCAACAGATACGTCAAGCTTTATTTGATAATGGAAGGTTTAGAGTCATGTATATGATTTTCTTTACATTCCTATTGTTGCTCTTAGGAGGATATATGGGCTTATTTAAAGGAGCTACCATTCCATTGTTGGTTGGGGTGATCTTTGGTGCTGTAATGAGCTGGGGAGGATGGAAATATGTTACTAAGAAAAAATCGCTAACTCCATAAACCAAATTGAATTTGGAACTGCTACTATTCGGTTCCACACTATATTACGACCAACTATGAAACAATCAATAATAACATATTCTTTTGCTCAGTTAATTTTTTGGTGCTGGCTTGTTGTTTTAGCACCCCTTGATTTATGTGCTCAACTTTGGGGAGATGATTTGGATTCTATAGAACAAGCTCGTATTACTAAAAGAAGAAGCTTGCAAGCTAATAGTCCGATACAGGAACGTGTGGATGACAAAATTAATGAACGCAGGTTGTTGATGCTAGCTTATGAATGGTGGGAAGTTCCTACAGATATAGAGCAGAGAAGAATCGATAAGGCGTTGGATAGTCGATACGAAAGTTATAATACTTCGCTTGAAAATTCGGATTGGAGAAATAAAGTAGGTGTTTTTTATAGAAGTAATAATAAGATTTCTCCCAAACAGAACTTGACGGTTTTGGGATGGCATCCCTACTGGAAAGGAGACACGTACAAAACGTATAATTATCGACTATTAACACACTTAGCTTATTATGGTTATGAAGTTAATCCATTTACTGGGGGCTATTCTAATTTTGAAGCTATTTATGACTTTATAGATAGCGACTTGATCATGACAGCTCATCTAGATAGCTGTAAAGTTTTATTGACCGTGAGCAATAGAGGGTATGCCAACAATGAAATCTTTTTTACGAGTGAACCAGATGTACAACGGAACCTAATTGACAGTCTGAAGAGTATTTTGATACGATCGGGAGCAGATGGGATTGATTTGAACTTTGAGGAAGTACCGATTAGTCAAAAAGATAATTTTATTGCTTTTGTTAAAGAACTATCGTTTGCTATTCGGGAAGACAATAATGATTATGTCATTAGTATGTCAGTGCCTATTTATGACAAAGATAATGTGTACGACTTGCCCAAATTGAAGCCTTGGATTGATTTATTTGTGATCAGCAGCTTTAACTTCCATATAAAACCAACGGAGTTGCAAGAAGGTCCTTTGTCTCCTTTAGTCACTAAGGATGCCTCTATTCGTGGAACGGTTTGTTTGTACCAGTTGTACACGACATTAGATCAACTATTAGCAGTACCCTATAATATAACAAGTGTTGTACTTGAGCATGATCAAGTTTATGAAACTAGGTTGAAAGATTCGCTAAATTATTATATCCAGCGTACCTACAAAAACTTGGAGTATAAGCCTTATGATATAACCGATGTTCTGAATACCATTAAAATTACTAAGGATGAAGACGGACGTCCTTTGTGGCAAAGTCCTCAGATCAACCGTTTGTTGAGGAGAACCAATTGTGTTGGCATGCTCTCGCAAGAATCTAGTGCTACCAAAGAAAATGAAGGGGTTGGCTTTTTTATTTTTAGTCCCAAAAGGGATACGTTGATCTTTAAAGAACTTGACTTGTTTGAGAATATTGCAGTACAGGCAGATGTAGATTCTCAGCAAGTAGATTTAAATGTGCTCGTTGATTACTACAAAGAAAAAATAGGGAACGATCATGTTAGTAGTTTGGTTTTAGGGCTGCCTTATCATGGAGCTGTTTGGTACAAAGATAGAACAGGCGAAAAGGATTTTGAAGGGTATATGCCTTATAGCGAGATATTGAGATTAGCCGAAAAGGGGCGAGCTAGTATTGATTATGATAAAGCTACTCATTCTATGGAGGCTACGGTAAGAGATTCTTTGGGAGGAGTATACAAGATTTATTTTGACAATTCTACTTCCTTAGGGCGTAAGTTCGATTTTGCTATCGATGAAGGCTTAGGGGGAGTTGGTTTGTGGGCCTTAGGAGCCGATTATGCGCATGTAGATTTATGGTCTACTATTGAAGAAAGCTTTGTTACTAGAAGAGTTTGGAATGAGGACAAAAGAAATTATGGACGAATAACAATTGATAAAGAAAATAAGGTAGAGTACACCATCTTATATTTGCTAAAGCGTTTCAGCAACCTAATTTTTGCTACT
This sequence comes from Aureispira anguillae, assembly GCF_026000115.1. Taxonomy (GTDB): domain Bacteria; phylum Bacteroidota; class Bacteroidia; order Chitinophagales; family Saprospiraceae; genus Aureispira; species Aureispira anguillae. The sequence continues at coordinate 5,599,375 of NZ_AP026867.1, read as the reverse complement.
TTATTTTTGATTACCATCTTTATTTGTATCAGTTTTGGTTTTTCTGTATTGGACTGGAAAGTGAGGGATGTTTTGTTTTACAGTGGAGCTTTTCGAATTTTTTATTTGGTTGTTTTTACGATTGTTATTTTGGTACTTGGCAACTGGATGGGCTGGTTCCAGAATAAAATGATAACATTTGCAATTGGAACAGGTCTAGGCTTGTTGCTAACTTGGGTAGCCTCTAATATAGTGGAGAATAGGCATAAAGAATTGCCTTAATTAGAGCAGAAACAATAGAGATACTAAGTTGAAAAACAAAAATAACTAACAACAGATTACTCGTAGTGCTTGTGAGATCAGTTAGCTGTGTTGCGATTAGGTGATGAGCCTCTTTTTTCCGCTTACCAGTTGAAAAATGCACTCTAATTGTTAACCTACTCTTTTGTTCTTCAATTTAAATACATAAATAAAAAGCAGTTATTCATATTTCTGTTTTAACATTACTGCGTTGATCAATCAAATACATGAGCAAAGCGAACTGCGCTAGTTTATAGCTAAAGCTATAAAGGAAAAAGCAATGTTTTTTTGCTTTTTTACAACTATTCTCATGAGCATAGCGAACTAAAAAAAGCAAAAAATAACGGAGTATTATTTTAAATTAAAACTAAAAAAAATGGGAAAAGTAATTGCCCGAGAATTTATCTGGTTGATGGTAGGGCTTATAGCGGCAATACCTTTGGGAATCGTATTTTTATGGTTTTTTGGGTTTACTAGCGAAATAATTAACTTATCAGAAATTCGTAAGAATTATATCTTTTGGTTATATTTAATAGGCTATTTTACCTCTTTTGTAGGTATTTATATCATTCGATTTGTGTCTATGGCACTAAAATCCTTGACAGCTCCAGAAGAAGAGTTGGAAGAAGAATAATCTTGTATTTTTTAACTAGTTTTTGCGTCCAATGATTCATGAAGCAGTAGCCGCCATTGCTGGCGAACTCAATCGATTTTTGCAGTCCAAGCATAACATTACAGAGGAAAAAGTAGTCATGTCCAGTATTATCAACTTAGATGGCAGTATAGCCGTTCAAGAGCCCGATAAAATTGTGATGACACTCACGAATATAGAAATGGACAAAACTCAAAGTAATGTAGGGGGCTACAAACAGACTCCTAGAGGAAATTATAAAAAAGTGAAACCTCCTGTTCATGTCAATATCACTATTTTGTTTTCGGCCTATTTTACCAGCGAAAACTACTTGGAGGGACTTAAGTTTATTTCTTCTGTCATTGCTTTTTTTCAATCGAGATCAGGAGCTTTTTCGCCACAAGATACGCCTGTGATGAATGGTGTGATTGAGCGAATGCAGGCAGAATTAATTTCTTTTGAAACAAGAGATTTGAGCAACTTCTGGGGATTAATGGGATCTAAATATCTCCCTTCAGTGGTTTACAAAATCAAAACATTACCAATCAAACACGATGTCTTGTATCCTGAAATACCTGTCATCAAGAAGACATAAAGCACTTAAGATAGAAGGAGAGGACGATGAGTGCAAAAATGAAATGTATAAAATAGAGTAATCTAATGGCAAAAATACGGAAAAATAAAAAAGGAGCTTTCCCAAAAATACAGCTCAATTTATTAGCTCAATTCCAAGAGTTATTAAATTTTGAGGTCAAACATGATTTTTTTAGAACGGGAGTGTTTCCTAAAGGCAAGGTTTCGCTTAAACCAACGGAAGAAACATTAAAAGAATTGTCTCGCCATCGTCTCCAGTATCGTTCTATGCCAAGTGGTTTTATGTTGGGCTATGCTTCTACCGATTCTTATACACCAGTCAAGGATATTAAGAAGCCCATTCATTTGTCTTTTTTGTTGGATGTTGCAGATATAAAGTTTTTAAATTACACCGACCTTCCCTTTGAATTTGAGGAAGACACGATGTTTTATTTTAATAACAAAAGCTTGGAAAAAGAAGATACCGAGCATAAAAACTTGTCGTTAAATCAATATGTAACGGCAGAGGATAAGGTAGATATATGTGGCTTTTTGTTCAATTATGATTTTGACGAAGAACAATATGGAACAGAAGTACAGGTAATGAATGTGTTTGATGAAATTGTCTTTGAAGAAATTTTGGAAGATGGCATTGATACCTGTGAGATTAGTTTGGTGGGGCAACCAGAAGGCAAGTATTCTATCTTGGTGGATGGTTTAGAGGAGAAATCATTTTATTTGTACAATGGTCTAAAGACTTTATTTGGAATTATTGATATTTTTATAGATAAAGATGATTTTGGCGAATATGCCTTTTTTGATGATGATGGTGAGGTAGTTGTACAAGATTATAACATCCATTTTGGAAATAGATCGGTTCGCTGGCAATATTTATTGATAGAGAACGGTAACAATCAGATGTATAAAGATCATGAAATCTACGACACAACAAAAAAAGAAGGATATGAACCAATGCTATTTGAAGCGGCGGAAGCAGGGACGATAGATGGGGGCAAGGAAATCTTTAGTATATGGACTTCTGAGCCGATCAAATTTAGAGAACAACAGCAAGAAAAGTTCAAATTGAAGACCAAAAGAGGAAAAAGTGGAGTAGAGTGGATCGTTCAATTGCCCTGTGCATCGGCACTTGGGAACTTAAAGGTAAATTTATCAGATAAATCTGAGGTTTATTCAGAATTAATAGTATATTTGTAAGCACCTTAAAAATGACGTCAAATTTAAGGTCGAAATTTAAAAATTATTAAATCAACTAAATTTAAACAAATTTAATCATGGCAAAACAATATGCAACACCTGGTGTGTATATCGAAGAAAAAAGTGCCTTTTCCAATTCTGTAGTATCTGTAGCTACAGCGGTACCTGCTTTTATTGGATACACTCAAAAAGCAGCTGCTGGGAAAAAAGACTTGACCAACGTTCCAATGCGTATTACTTCAATGGTAGAGTTCCTAAGCTTCTTTGGCGGTGCTCCTACTACTAAGTTTACTGTTGAGGCAGATGGTGATAACTATAGCCTTGCTGCTGATGAAGGAACAAACTATAACTTGTTCCGCAGTATGCAATTATTCTTTGCAAATGGCGGTGGTGCTAGTTATGTAGTTTCTGTAGGTAACTATGGTGCTGGTGTAAAAGCTTCTGCTTTAATTGGTGCTGAAAATGGTGGTGGTATTACTGCTTTGTTGAAAGAGCAAGAGCCTACGCTAGTTGTAATTCCTGATGCTGTATTATTGGAAGAAGGTGACTGTGCTACTGTTCAACAAGCAATGATCAAGCATTGTGGTGCTGATACTCGTAGCCGTTTCGCTATCCTAGATGTATGGGGTGGTCATCAAGCTAGAACATTGTTGGATGACGATGTTGTAACTGCTGCTCGTACTGCTTATGGTGGAAATTTCTTGGATTTTGGTGCAGCTTATTACCCTTGGTTGAACGCTACTGTTGTAAGCTCTGATGACTTAAGCTATGTTAATATCAGTAACCCTGAAGGCTTGGTTGACATCTTGAACAATGAAGTAGATGAAAATGTATCTGCTGGTTATGTTAAAGCTGAAAAAGGCGACATGATCAAAGAAGAAATTGCTAAAATTTCTGATGATGAAGCAAATACTCAAGCTGTAAGTAACTTACTAAAAGCAGTAAGTCCAATTTATAATGATGTTTTAGGTCAAATGAAGGATACACTTAATGTACTTCCTCCATCTGGTGCTATTGCTGGTATCTATGCATTGGTAGATAGCTCTGTAGGTGTACACAAAGCTCCTGCAAACGTAAGCGTATCTGCTATTACTGGTCCTACAGTAAATATTACTGCTGAGGAGCAAGAAAACTTGAACTTGCCATTGAATGGTAAAGCTGTAAACGCTATCCGTCCATTTGTTGGTAAAGGTACTTTAGTATGGGGTGCTCGTACTCTTGATGGTAACAGTGGTGACTGGAGATACATCAACGTACGTCGTACAATGATTATGTTGGAGCAATCTATTAAGTTTGCATGTGAGCCTTATGTATTCCGTCCAAATGATACGAATACTTGGTTGAGCGTTAGAACTATGATCTCTAACTTCTTGCGTAACCAATGGCAAAGTGGTGCTTTGGTTGGTGCTTCAGAAGACGAAGCTTACCTTGTAGAGTGTGGTCTTGGAATCACAATGACTCCTCAAGATGTTTTGGATGGCTATATGAAAGTAACTGTAAAAGTAGCTATCTCTCGTCCTGCTGAGTTTATCGTAATCACATTCCAGCAAAAAATGCCTGGTGGCGAATAGACTACTTTAGTTAGTCGATATCTTTTGCCAAGTTTATTCTTGGTCGCTTAAATATTATTATAAAAAAAATACTATAAAATATATATATTATGTCTGATTATCAAGCAAGCCATCCGCTTAATGGAGCAGATTTTTGGCCATTAGCTAAATTCTCTTTCCGTGTCACTATCGACGGTCTTCCTGAATTAGGATTCCAAACGGTTGAAGGACTAGAAGTAGAGGTTTCTATTATGGAGTACCGTGATGGTGCTTCTGGGGTATTGCACAAGTCAAAAAGACCTGGTTTAACAACTTACAGCAACATTACTTTCAAAAAAGGTGAGTTTGTTGGAGATGCTAACCTAAAAGATTGGATGCACTTATACCAATGGGAAAGAGCTACTAACCGTACTGAACGTAAACAAATCATCATCGAATTGCTAGACGAAGCTGAAGATGTTATGATGACTTGGACAGTAGCTGGTGCGTTTCCTGTTAAATTCACTCCTACTGCTCTTGATGCTGAGGCTGATTCAGAAGTAGCTGTTGAAGAAATTGAGGTAGCTATCGAATCTTGGACTTTGGATAAAGCTTAATCAAATCTCTTAGATATTAATCTAGAGTTAATTTATAGACCTAGTAGAATACATTTTCTACTAGGTCATTTTTTTATTTGTTTTATTCAACTAAGTTTTGTACTTTAGAGTTACTTGTTTTCTTTTTGAAGTTCCTCTAAAATACATTGGAATTCCAAAAATGAGCTTTATCCTAGTGTAATCGGTGATTTCTATCAAAATAGAAATTATATCATACGACTAAAGTTCAATGTATCCAATTCATTAATGTTCTGAATTCCCAAGATAATGGCAAAAGAAAATCCATATATAGGAGATGGTGGTAAAGCAGATTTATCACACTTGAAAAAAATTAATATAGGTCAAAAGGCAATTAAGAGTGTATCAGCAGGTAATTCTGTTTATAAAGATTGGCCATTGACTAAGTATTCTTTTGAAATTAGTATCGGTGGCTTTACAGGAAGTGTTGCTTTTCAGGCAATGGATGGTCTAGGTGCCGAAATCGCAACGATGAAATTTAGAGATGGCAATTCTGGAAAATTCTACGAACAAAGTCGCCCTACCTTAACTTCTTACTCTCCTGTTACTCTAAAAAAGGGGGTTTTTGTTGGCGATAAGACCCTTTTTAATTGGTTTACCAATGTTTCGAATGGTACTTTCTTTAGTGATATGAGAACGGTAACTATTCATTTGAGTGAGCTCTCAGGGGATAAGCACAATCATATCTTTACATGGACATTGGAGCAAGCTTATGTAACAAAATTTACCCCTTCTAATTTGGACGCTGAAGCGGATACTGAAGTAGCTCTAGAAGAAGTTGAAATAACGTATCAATCGTTTTCTATGGAAGCTGGCCTACTTAGCTCTATATTAGGTGCTGCTTCTAGTTTGATAGGAGGTATCTCTTTCTAAGGCTTGAAATTTACGACTTAAGAAACTAATTAATACTCAATAAGCAATGGATTTTTTAAAAAATTTGATAGGGTTCATGAATGAACCAGTTCCGAGTTTTTTCTTCGAAGTTTTATTCCTCGAAGAGTCGGATACACTCTTTGGCTCGGCAACTGCATTAATGACTAGAGCTTTGGACCCTGTTGCAAATGCTTTTACAGAGGTGGATGGATTGAACATTGCCTTTGACACAGATTCTTTTAACGAGGCGGGCTGGTCTTCTCCTAGACCAATCTTTAAGAGCATGAAGAATGAAGAATTAACGTTAACCCGTTATTTGAGACCAAGGCATATTGGTATGATGACTTTTGGGTTGGATCCTATTACAGGTTGGTGTCAAGAAACAATGAAATCGGCAAAAACTTGGGAGGCTCAAATTGTTAAAAAAAATGTGTTAATTTATATTCATCACCCAATGATGCAAACGCCTCCTCCTATCGCTTCTCCTTCTCCTTTTCCTGTCGCTGGGTTCTTGGTTCGAGAAGCTTTCCCTACAAGTTGGGGGGTATCTCCTTTGAGTTCTACCAATAGTGGAGAGGCTATCAAAGAAACAATTAAGTTTGGTTATACAGAAATAGAGCGTTTGGTTATTCCTACATCTCCTCTTTAAACACGAAATTATATTATGGCTATTTCTATAAAAAAACTAACACTCAATACAAAAGTGAATAAGCATGCAAAAGAGCAATCCAAAGCACAAAAATCTTTTGCAAAGGGCTTGTCTAAAATGGATAGAGAGTCGCTTATTCAAGAATGCTTGGATAGAGTAAGAGACCTTATAGATCATGAGTTAAGACCTTAATGGGGGTGATCTTTTACTATTGATTGTTTGAACGATCCAAACCAATCATTTTCTATAAGAGTATATATACACATTATCAATGTGAACGATTCAATTAAAATGAGCAACTAATTTTATAAAATATAATGGCTGATTCTCCAATAAAAAAACTCAAAAGTGGGATTGTAAACCTCGAAGTAACAGTAGACGGTACCAAAATTCCAGAAGTAATGATGGTCTTAGAGACTGAAGTGGTCAAGGAGGTTAATAAAATTCCCTATGCCAAAGTTGTTATTTTTGATGGTGATTCTCGTAAACAAACCTTTCCACAAAGTGATCAAGCAATATTTGAACCTGGTGGTGAAATCGAGATAAAGATAGCGCATGACCCTACAGCAACCATGGTAACAATCTATAAGGGGTTAATTATAGAACATGGCATTAAGCTTTTTAAGAATGGAACATCTTGTCTAACGTTAACTTGTCGAGATGAGGCATTAGCGCTTACTGTGGGGCGTAAAAATATGATTTTTTATGAACAGACAGATTCCGATATCATTTCGGCTATTATTGCAGATTCTGGAATCAAGGGCTCAGCAGATGTGGAAGCTACTACTGCGACACACAAAAAACTAATTCAATATTACTCAACGGATTGGGATTTTATCCAAGCTAGAGCAGATGCGAATAGTTTAGTGACGATCATTAATGATGGTGAAATTAGTATTAAAAAGCCAACGGTATCCGAAAAAACGGATGTAATCGTTACGTATGGAGTTGATTTGATGGCAATGGACCTAAAAATGGATGCTGCTTATCAATATGAGGACGTTCAGGCTAATTTTTGGGATCATACGGCTCAAGCGATCGAAAACACGGCTGGTGTAAAACCAACAGTCAATGCACAAGGAGATGTAGATAGTGCTAAATTATCAGGTGTCCTAAAACATAAGGAATTGGTGCATAGCTCAACTCCCATTACTAAAGACTTTATCCAATCTTGGGCGGATTCTATTTACCAACGAGGGCATTTGTCTAGAATTAGAGGAAAAGTAACTTTTGTTGGTTCTGAAAAAATCGTAGTTGGAAAAACGGTGGAATTGGCAGCAATAGGAACGCGTTTTAATGGTGATGGTTATATCAGTAAAGTAAGGCATATTGTTAAGGATGGGCAATGGACGACAGAAGCTAGTTTAGGCTTGCCGCAACGTACCCATTTAGAACGTTATCCTTTGGCGACTCCTTTGGGCGCTGGTGGTAGTTTGCCTGCTATTGGTGGTCTGCAACATGGGGTTGTTATCCAAATTCATGAAGACCCAGATGGGGAATATAGAGTATTGGTAAATATTCCGATTATTGACAACTTAGAAGGGGAAGGTGTTTGGGCCAGAATGTCTCATGTCTATGCGACCGAAGATTGTGGATTTGTTTTTTATCCAGAGGTAGGAGATGAGGTGTTGCTTGGTTTCTTAGATAATGACCCAACTTATCCTGTGATTTTAGGATCTTTATACAGTAGTAAACGCAAAATTACAACTGAGGAGGCCCATGACCCTGCTGATCCAAACTATATGAAGGCAATCTCTTTTAATAAGGGAAAGTTGCGTTTGGAATTTGTAGATGAACCAGGCAAGAATATCTTTAAGTTGATTACTGAAGATGAAATGATGATAGAGGTCAATGATGATGCCGATACCATAACTATTGATGATCCTGTGAATAAAAACAATATTTTGTTGGATTCTGCAGGGGTAACCATGACGGTTGATAAGGATTTGACCATTGATGTAAAGGGAGATATCAAGATGACAGCGGGGAAAGGAATTGCTATGGAAGCAACCAATGATATTACAGGAAAGGGGATGAATGTTAAATTTGAAGCTCAGGTTAATTTTGAGGCTAAAGGAACGGCGGCTTTCAAAGCAGAGGGCGCTCAGTTTGAGGTCAAAGGCTCTGGAATGGGAACCGTTGATGGTGGCGGTATGCTAACCGTTAAAGGTGGAATGGTAATGATTAATTAATAACATTACTTTGCATACAAATATGCAGAGTATTATAATAATAAACTATAAATAATAGAAATATGGCACCTCCAGCATCAAGATTAACAGATATGCATGTTTGTCCTGCTTCTACAGGACCTGTTCCTCATGTGGGTGGACCTATTGTTGGTCCAGGTTGCCCAACGGTAATGATTGGAAAATTGCCAGCTGCTCTAGTTGGCGATATGTGTGTATGTGTTGGCCCTCCTGATACCATTGCAGCAGGTTCTGCTACGGTTCTTATTGGTGGAATGCCTGCGGCTCGACTTGGCGATAGTTGTGCGCATGGTGGTTCTATCGTATTGGGTGAATTTACCGTTATGATTGGGTAGGATCAAAGCAAAAAACGATATTAATAGTTGGAGACCTAAGGGCAATTTGCTCTTAGGTCTCTACTGTTTTTATAAAGATAGTTGTTGCTTGTTATCTTAATTTTACAATCGGCAACAAGGACAAGATTTAGGTAGAATTAATAGAGGGAAAAAACCTACAGAAATTAAAGGCAGGCTGATTTTTTGCCATAAAAAATTAAACACACTTTAAAAGAATTTAAAACAGTCTAAAACACTATTTCTCTTTCTCTGAATCTAAGGCTATAGATTGTTTTTTTAGAAAAAAAAAGCATATTATTGTAATCTATTTATTCCCAATGAGTTTAACTCAATTCATTAAAATCTAAATAATTAACAAGGATGAAATCAACAACTTTTTTAGAAAATGCAAAGGCATTGCCTTAGTCTTTAGTACGTTTAGTTTAATGCTTTTTGGCGCAGCTGCACTTGTGTTTTCAATTAGCCCAGCCCAAGCAACCAATACTCCTCAAACTGTCTATGGGGCTGGAAAATATCAGATGGAATTATCAACTGTAATGGGAAGTGATGATAGGTCTAGCTGGTTTATTTTAGTATGGGATACAGAAACAGGGCGTTCAAAAATGTATTATGGGAATGTATCAGATGGTACAAATTCAGCAGCAAACAAATTTGATTTACCCTCAAGTCCTTTATAGTGAATAGTAGAAATGATAAAATAATAAGATTCACATTAATATAATTGGCATTTAATTTGATTTAGCTTATTTTAGATAAATACTATCTAATTACTTCAATATAAACGATCAAATATTATGGATAAGATAACACAACGCTTACTAGGGGTCGCTGCCATTATCTTTGCAGTTGCTTTTCTAATTCAATCGGCCAGCCCAGCCCAAGCGGATAATGCTCCTCAAACTACTTATGGGACAGGAAAATATCAGATGCAATTTCAAGTTGAACTTGAAGGAGATGATGATCTGGTTTATTACATGTTGGTGTGGGATACAGAAACAGGGCGTTCAAAAATGTATTATGGTAGTCCTGGAGCAGGAACAAATGAGGCAGCTAGCAAATTTCAATTACCCTCAAGTCCTTTATAGTTAAAAAATAAACGATTAATAATGAAAACCCTTTGGAATTTCCAAAGGGTTTTTTTAATTTTAGAAGCAAAGTCTTTTTTTTTTATAAATCTATTATGAAAAATTAGATTTATTTATCCTCAAAAATTCAAATACGTATGGCTGTTCCATCAGTAGGAAAGGGAAGTGATGACGGTATTGCAAGGTTAACCATTACTGCTCACAAAACCGTAGATTGTACAGATACTGAGATTTCTACCTTTAAGGTACAGGTCAATCCTCAGGACTTAAAATATAGTTTTAAAATCGAATCAGTTGGTGGTAAAGATGAAAATTCTAATAATCAACAACTAGGAACTGCTACCCCAGGAGCATCCGCTCCACCATCTGCCTTCAAGGGGTATAGTAAGATGGAGTTAGAGTTTAAGTTTTATGCCGATGCAACGGGGATTGTACCCATTGACGATAAGATGAAAGATCAATTTTTATTGCCAGATAAAAAAACGCCTAGTATTCGTGGGCATCTAGATTTGCTGCAAAATACTGTTTATGGGTATGAGCCAGAAATTCATGGACCTCCGTATTTAAAAATGGTGTGGGGGAATATTTTCCCAGATACAGGAAATAGCAATGGAGAAAAAAAACCTGCTGTATTTAAGGGAACCTTGAATTCATGCGATGTGCATCTTCAATTGTTTAGCTTAAAGGGAGAACCTGTAAAGGCAGAAATTACCTTGAAGATTGAATCAGAAATTGCTCCAGAAGCTCGTCCTTTAGGAAAATCGCCAGATTTAACGCATTATATAGACATCACACATGGAGATAAAATGACCATGTATTGTGAGCGTATTTATGGGCGTCACGATAGCAAAATTTGTTCGGCAGTAGCAGAATACAACAATATGATTGATTGGGATCTAAAAGAGGGAACCAAGATGATCTTTCCATCGATTCATATGCTAAATGATAAATACCTAGGAGACTATGAAGATATAAAGGTAGGGCATGTGCATGAGGAGTCGGAGTATCAACAAATGGAGGAATTGATTGGAACAAAAAAGACCAAACAATACTATAAAAATTTTCCATCGAAAGTCTATGAAGCCTAGTCGTAAATAGACCCCTCAAAATACAAGCAAAATAATAGAATCATTACTTTATGATCGCTGAATTTTATCATTGAAGGTCTATTGGAAATAAGATGGTATTATATCCAAGGTGTTTTTTTGATAAAAATCATAAAGTATTAAATTATAAAAGATGGCAGAGAATAAATCATTTTTAGGTTCTGGGTGGAGTTTCCCCCCAAGGTTTTTGGAAAGCACGGAAGGTTTAGAGCTTTCTCACGATGATAGAGATATAGCAGAATCTATTTTTATTCTATTATCAACAACACCTGGAGAACGGGTCATGAACCCCAGCTATGGTTGTGACTTGCACAGTATGGTGTTTTCTTCTATTTCCACTTCTACCAAAACAAGGATAGAAGATTTGATCGCAACGGCTATTTTATATTATGAGCCTAGAATCAACTTGGTATCTATTGTTATTGATGATAAAGATCAATTGGAAGGCAAGCTGGATATCAACATCACTTATGACATTAAGGGAACCAACTCTCGTAAGAATATGGTTTATCCTTTCTATTTGACAGAAGGTACGGATATATAGTCATGAGCCTATTTAATCTAATGGGTTAAGTGGTATGAATGACTTAAGCCAGAGAATAGCTATGAATTTAATAGAGCTATAGGATGAGCTGCCAATAAAAAGCAACTCATTACAATGTATTTAGGCAAGAAAATCACTAAAAGATGCTAAACCAAAAATTGATAAATTTACAAAAGGCTTGTAAGGAATGGTTAGATGCTTATGATGGGCTCAAAGACCAGTCTGCTTATCAAGTAGCGTATGGAAAATATAAAGAACTAGAAGAATTCTGTGCAAATTTTTTGGATTCCCAATCTAGTGCCATAAATAAAGAGATAGGAGAAATGGCACCAGAAGCTATGGAAGCACAGGATTTATTAAAAGATTTTTTGTTACAGTTAAAACAAGTCCAGCTATTTACGCCTTCCAATGCTCCTATGTAGAGGCGTAAAGATTGAATAGATGTGAGGAAATGGTGAATTTGATGATAAAAAGAAAGCTAAATAATACTATTAAAACTTTCCTTCAAAGCATTTTGAAGCTTAAATAAATATGAATACACCGTCCTTCTTATTGGTAGGAACTATGCTCCTTAGCTTATTTCTTGACCAGCCCCCAATTAAGTCAAACACTATGCCGTACAATAAAGAACAAATTACTGCCATTCAAGAGGCTTATCTCAAACTACAACGTCTTAATGAGCATTGTAAAAAACATCAGCTGCAAGTTTCCGACATTTTTTCCAAACAAGAACTGAAGGAACTAAAAGAAGGAAAGCTATTCTTACAACAAATACTCCAAAATCCTGAAATAAAAGCAGCTGTTTTAGCTGATCTGCCTTTGACTTTAAAGGCTTTTGTGGAGAAAATTACGATTTGGATAAGAGATTTTAAAGTCGAACTTGAAACGATAGAGGATCAAGAAACCTTTCTGTCTGTAAAAACGATAATAGGGCATTTAAAACCTAGTATTATTTCTGGAAAACTCCCTATCAGCCAACAAATTTGGCAGCCCATAGGCTCTGCTTTAGACGGCTTAGAGGAAAAGGCAACTCCCAAAGCCTTTGCTGCTGCTATTATTCAAGGCTTGGATGTTTTTTCCGTAGATCTAAAAGCTGAGTATAAAACCAATAAAAAGGAGTTTTATTGCAAAATCAAACAACAGGATTTTGATGCGCTTATTATTCAGCCCAATGATTTTGTGCTTTGGTTGAATCAGGAAGCTAAGGAGTCTGCATTAAGAGTAGTAGAAAAAACAGAAGAGTCGCTTAAAGATTTTAGTAAAAAATTAGAAAAACGACAGGAAGAAGAAATTTCGAAATTAGAAGCTGTGGCTACTTATGGAGATACCAGTGATATAGAGCTTTCTGTATTAGATATTCACTCCTTAAAACAAAATCAAAAAACAGTTACTCTGCCACTTTATGGTTTAAGTTATTGGAAAAACTTGCAGAGTAAAGTCTTTTTTGCAATAGAGCAAGAAAAAAATATGATTACGTTAGGGCAAGCTAAAAAAATTACCAAAAAAGTTTTAAGAACTTCTTTAACGACAGCGGATATAGAAAAACTCTATCAAATTCATAGTGCTGCAGGAGGAAGTGGTTTATTGTATTACCCCTCTGGATTTGCAGCATGGTTTAACGATAGTCGCAGTAGATTGGACAGCAGTGCCTTCAAAAAAGAATTGGATACTTGGATTGATAAAATGCGAGGCTGTATTGGCAAAAAGAAAGACCGTTTAAGAGAAAACAAACGGCTTTTTATGATTCGCCCCAAAGCCTTTATCGAGGAGTTGAAGCCTTTATTTAGTCAACTCTTAGATCCTATAGGTTCTAATCCTGGGGAACTGATCTATGAAGCCATTGCCCATGAACTAGCGACAATAGAGCATCTACCCAAAGTAAGCATTGACCAAATTGATGAACTATGGCAAAAAGGACTGTCTAGATGTAGTATTGATGAATTTGCCAAAGATGCTTATACCCGAACGATTTTAAACCATGTAGAATATCAAGAGCAGGCTTTGGATGCAGCGGCTAATTTATTGCAGGCATTGCCCATTGATACCAATATTGTAGATGCGCTTTATCATGCACGATATATTACCAAGAGCTTACCCAAACCTGAAACGAATGGCAAAAAGCTCTTATCAATCTTTAAATTGCAGGCAACCAATGGAAGAGCCCAAAGCTTAGAAATACACTTGGAGAATGGTCTAAGATTGTTGCCGCAAGAACTGAAAAATGTGGGGGCTTATATGCCAGTGCCTACTCAAGATGTGGAGTTGGCTAATGTCAAAAGTGACAGTTATTTGGTGGAACTCGAAAATGTGACGATTGGTAAAACAAGACAAGAAACCGAGGCAAATGAAACACTGGTGATTTATACGCCTATTACCTATAAGCTAAATGTTCGTGATACTTCTCAACAGACTGTTATCCAGGAACAAATGAAATCAGCACTTAATATGCTTGACCTTAATGTCGGCGATCTTGTTACGGGAGGAGAACTCTCTAAAAAATTGGGCAAGGATAGTGCCTTGGGTGGGAAATTGTTGAATACAAATATTAGTATCTGTGGCGATGATTATGGTAATATTGAAAAAATTGAAGCCGAATTTACACTTATGGGGATGACCTTCGTGGTTGGACATGGACGAAAAGGCTTCATTGCTCAATTTAAGAGTCCCTTTGCTCCAACGCCTGAAAAAAGACAGTTCACTTATGGAGACAGTCAATTTACGTTATATCTTTCTTGCACTTACAAAGGGGCATTGAGGTTTTTAACAACCAAACAATACGAAATTGAAACAATTAACGGACAACTTGGTATGGCAAAGGGCACTTATTCAACGGATAAGATGGAACTAAAGGAGTTTCATGGTTCGCCTTTCTTTTCTAAAATTAGAGTAGAAAATATAGATAAGTAATAAAATACGCCAAAAGGTCAATTTATTGGTTAGAAAAATTTTGGCGAGTATAAATAACTAGAAAAATTTTATGCGTATTTTTTGGATGCCTTTATAAACTGTATGGCAACAAAAATATTCAATATAAATAAAACACCTTTAGATGCTCTATAGAATGATGCTAGATCGTTAATTCTGTAGAAATTTTAGAACAATTAAAAATTATAGGACAAGTTTGAGTTGATGTACGTTTAAACCAGTCCAATATTATAAAAATAAATTCCATAAAGAATAAATTATGAGCCAAGATAATAACACCCATATATTACATTGGAATGGCACTTCGCAAAATGAACGATTGTTAAAATCGTTGTTGCCAGATTCTATCAAAGTAGATGAACGTTCTATTAGTGACATCTTGGCTTTTGCTGCTGAGTTCTCAGAAATTGTTCGATATTATAACTTAGAGAATAGCCCTACGGGAGATTGGAGCAAGTTTTTTAAGAAGGATGAAACGATTTTCTTATCAACAATTGTCTCTACCGATTTGCATAAAATAGAGAAAGAGCACAATCGCCTGATTTCTATTCTTGATAATGCCCCTAGAGCTGAAGAAAAGTTAGAAGCATTAGAAGGATTAATGCAGCAAATTTTAGATTTGGCTAAACAAATCAATGATTGGTATCTCCAAGCACTGAATATGGATCGATTGAATATGATGCATTCCTCAGAATTGGAGAACGAGCTCGAAAATGCCATTAAACAGCAATTAGCGCAGAACTTAATGGATTTACTGGAGTATCAAGAGGATTTAGGTTTTAATCCCATTGGGATGTTTAGTGTAGGAGAAATTCAAAAGCACTTTCATAAAAATTGGTTTAAAAAACACGAACAGATTGGTGCTCGAAATATTTTGATTAAAGGCCTAGAATCAGCGGATAAAATTAAAGGATACACCAAAAAAATACGCATCCAATTCCGTACTTTTTATAGCGTGACTTCTTATATTTTGCAGATTGCACCGAAATACTTGATGGAATCTTTGGCTGGAAAGGCGAATCATAGACCAGATGTAGCGTTGTTCATTTCTTTTGCCAAAATGTTTAAAAAGTTACAAAATCAAGTGAACACGGTAACCGAAAAGCATCTTGATTTTTATTACTATAATGTATTAAAGCAACGCCAAAAAGGATTGTCACCAGATCGTGCCAACATCTATTTTAATGTTGCTACGCATATTGATACACATTTGCTCGAAAAAGGAACCTTGCTAACGGCGGGAAAGGATGAAAATGGTGTTGAACATTTTTATACGACAGATAATGACTTGGTGCTGAATCAGGCAAAAATTGATGCTGTCCATACGTTATTTGTGAGTAAAAATCCTAAAATAGGCATTGGGAGTTCTTATCGTGTGATTACAAATTTGTACGCTGCTGATATTGCTAATTCTAGCGATGGAAAAGGAGAACGTTTTGTTAATGATGAAGAGAATTGGCCGATCTTTGGACATGAAATACTAGAGTTGCCTAAGGCTGAACAACAAATGAGTTTTGCGAATGTTGGTTGGGCAATTGCTTCGCCAATTTTAGAGATGGAAGAAGGACATAGAATTGTAACATTGCGGTTCAGGTTTGTTCCTAGTACTATGTACACTCTCAATCTATTGATTAAGGACATTAGTATTAATCAAGATATTTCTAGAGAGGATGCTTTTTCTAAAATTTTCAAAAATAGTTTAGAGGTATTTTTTACAACAGAAGAAGGCTGGACGGCTGCGCACACTTGTGAAATTTTACCTCCTGATGAATGGGGAAATCCTGAAATTACGATTGTTGCTACTATGGCAGCAGGAGCTCCAAGTGTGGTTGGCTATGATGCTGAAATTCAAGGAGCAGGTTATGATACAGCCGAGCCCATTATTCGAATTGTACAACGAAATGAAGGCTCTTTCTTCTCTTATTCGTTCTTGAAAGAACTAGAAGTACAGCGAATTAGTATTGATATCGATGTAAAAGAACTAAAAGGATTGTCGCTTTCTAGCGATATAGGAACTATTTATCCCAATGTACCTTTTCAGCCATTTGGTCCTATCCCTAAGGTTGGCTCTTATCTGATGATTGGTAAGGAAGAGGTGTTTAAAAAAGAAATTACAGATGTCCAATTTAATATAGAATGGCATGGATTACCTGATGACAAAAAGGGATTGAGAGGGCATTACAAAGATTATGGTTTAGGAATAAAGAATGAGCAGTATGAGATTAAATTATCAGCAATCTCAGATGGTATTTTTTATCCTTTGAAAGAAGAAGAACCATTGATTTTTAAAATGTTTGAACCAGATGAGGATAATCCACTAGGCTTGAATGGTAAGACAACAATTGACGAAGTAGATATTGAAGCCTTGAATATCAAACCTGATGAGGATTTGGTAATGAGCCCAACTTATGACCACGAAACTCGTGCAGGATACTTCAAATTTGAGATCGTTGGACCAAAAGTTGTTTTTGGACATGAAGAGTATGCTAATGTTTATGCCAAAAAAGTTAAATACAATAATGATCCTAAACGCAAGGGACCAGAAAAAATACTGCCAAAACAACCATTTACACCAGTGATGAAGTCCATTACAATGGACTATTCTGCGAGTACAGAAATTAATGTATTATCTATTGGTACATTGACAAAAGGAGAGAGCAGTAAGGAACAAATTTATCATATTCACCCATTTGGAGTCATTCAGGTATTTGGAAAAGGACGGTCTTCTAATCGTTTATTAATGCCTAATTATGATGATAATGCTTACTTGTATTTAGGGATAAAAGGCTTGGTACCTCCTAATGATTTATCGCTTTATTTTGAATTGAAAGAGAATATGAATTTGTTCTCTGATGATGCTGCCAAAAAACACAGACAAGAGGTTGTGTGGAGTTATATGGCAAATGATGAGTGGAAAGATTTTTCTCAAAATATGATTTTGTCTGATACGACAAACGGTTTCAATAATTCAGGGATTATAAATTTAGACATTCCTAGAGATTTGACGAATGATAATACTATTTTGGAAAAGGGCTTACACTGGTTGCGGGTAACAGTAAAAGGAGAGCCTAGCTTATTTCCAAAATGTTTGAAAATCGCAACTCAGGCAGTTAGCGTTACTTGGCAAGATAATGGAGATAGTGCCAATCATTTGGTGGAGCCTTTACCAAGTTATACCATCAAAAAATTAGCATCATCTATCTCTCAAATTCGAGGTGTTAATCAACCGTTTCCTTCTTTTGGAGGGCGTTCTGGAGAATCTAAAAATGGTTTCTATACCAGAATAAGTGAGCGTCTAAGACATAAAAATAGAGCTGTTTCGGCTTGGGATTATGAGCGACTAGTTTTAGAAAAATTCCCTAATATTCATCAAGTAAAATGTGTAACGCATGTTGGGAATGAAGCTTTTGTTGATGCAGGAACTGTAACATTGGTTGTTGTACCCAAAATAGACAAAAATTCAAGACAGTATCATTTGCCAATGGTGAACTATACGGTGCTAAATGCAATCAAAGAGTATTTGGAGCATTTGTCTTCTCCTTTTATTAATATTGAAGTCCGTAACCCAATTTATGAACGAGTTAAGATTACTGCGGGAGTGCGTTTTGCTAAAGGAAAAAACAATGGTACTTATCTAAAGAAATTGAATCAAGACATTGTCCAATTTATGTGCCCTTGGATGTTGGGAGCGGATCAAGAGTTAGAGCTAGGAGGAACATTGGTTAAAGATGTGATCTTGAGCTTTATTGAGAAATGTTCTTATGTAGAATTTGTTACTAAATTCTCGGCTGTACAAGTATTCCCACAGGATGGGATAGGGTTTGATGTAGATGATACTGCGATTCATGCAACAAATTCTCCTTTGATTAAGGCAACCAAACCTTGGTCTATTTTAATTCCATTTGAGTCTAATCCGATTTATTTCTTAGATGATGAGAATTTCCAAGTTCCAGAAAAAGCTTCTATTAGTTCTATGATTATCGATGGGGACTTTGTTATGACGGAGGAAAAGGAACGAGATTTAGACGATTATCTATCTGATAAGCGTAGAAAAAAGGATGAGGATGAAGATTAAAGGAGATGAAAAATAAGTTGTTGGACTCAATGTTAACCCTATGAATGGGGAAGCAATTTTTGAGATTAATAGAGCCGTTAGCTATGTTTACCAGCATTGTACGATTGCTAACTATCTTTTTTTCAAACAACAGTATAATTTGATTTTTAAAATCTGGGTTGTTGTCTCTTGTCAATGGAGAATCTAAAATTTAAATGCATACGATTTGCCAAAGCACAAAAAAAATTATAACTTAGGTTTTATTCTTAAATACTTTATCAAAATATCCAATTCGATTAGATGTTAAGAGCTATGAGTATTATTATTGATAATTATTAATTAAACTATGACGCTATTAACCAGAACCACGTTAAAGAATTTATTCACGAGAGGCTCTGTTCCTACAGAAGTTAATTTTTCGGATTTCATAGACTCTACCGTTAATAAAGTAGATGATGGTTTTTCGCAAAGTCCTGAGCACGGTTTTATGTTAGCTCCCCAAGGGGCTAACCGAAAATTGATGAGCTTCTTTGAAAGCATAAGAGATCCCAATGCGGCTTTTAGTTTGTCATTGAATCCAACTCGACATAGCAAAGGTTTAAGCATAGACGATACAGAACACAACAGTATTTTATTTTTGCGTGATACTGGAGATATAGGAATAGGTACTACGACACCTCAATATAAGTTAGAAGTGAATGGAATGGCTGGAATGGCTGGTAGGGTTGGAACCTTTGCTTCTGGAGAGGTTAAAGCCAATGGAGACTGGCAAACAATTATTGATCGATTAGAGGGAGTTGAAGCTTTTGAATTGGTTGCTCAGGCTGGAGCAAGAGAAGGGCGTGGTAAATATGCATTTACTTATGCTATTGCTTTATCAAATTATGGCGTAGGGAAAATTCAACATATTCGTTCTACCTATAGTAGAGTATTAGGACCTCTATTCCATAAAATTTCTTTTCGATGGGCTGAAGGCAATGATGGCTACCAGTTGCAAGTAAAAACAGCTCAAAACTACGGCTTCTTGGATGACAAAGGCGCTAAACCTGCTAAAATTAGATATTATGTTTCTAAATTGTGGGATAGTAGTATGATTCCTCAGGACAAAAAAAATAGATAAAAGCTTACCGCAACTTATCCGAAAAAATTATAAAGAACTATTTATACGCACATCAGTATAAATAGTTTTTTTTGTTTTTAACAGCAAGACAATCAGTTATAAATATAATCATTTAGTTAAACTAAATAGATAATATAAAGTTGCTTTAGGGATTGTATATATTGATGTTATAATCTTAAAAAAGTATATCTTTGTAAGAGCATTTATTACTATTTTTTATTATTTAGTGTAATAAAATAATATTTTTGTATTTTAAAATAGTTTTATAAAGGAATGTTAAGTATCATTGACCATTCTTAATCGGAACAATTTTAGTAAGGACAACGGAGATATTATACATAAACACAAAAAGAGTTATAATGACCCTATATTTACAACTTATTTTATTGTTTTTGAGTGCGAACACTCTAGAAACGGCTATAAATTCTACTTTTTATCAAGCATTATATAGCGATTCTTTGATAACAGTGGATGCTGCATTGGAAGCGTTGGAACAAAAAAAATCGAGTACAACAATTAATGCTTATAAAGGGGGATTGATGATGAAACGATCTGATTTCTTAAAATCAGCTGCCCAAAAAATAGAAATATTTAAAAAAGGACATCAACTCTTAGAATTAGCGATTACTAAATCTCCACAGAATGCAGAATATAGGTTCATTCGACTAGCTATACAGGAGCATGCCCCTAAAATACTAAAATATAATAAGAATATAGAGGAGGATAAATCTTTGATTATTAAATCTTTTTCTAGTCTTGATTCCAAAACCCGTAGTTATATTCTAGATTATGCCCAACAATCTAAAATCTTGACCATTCAAGATTTTAAATAACGATCAGTAAGCCACACTATTTTATGAAACGAATTCTAGTTATTAGTTATTCTCAATCGGGGCAACTAAATCAGATCTTAGATAATTTTCTAAAACCTTTTGAAACACTTGAAATAGACCGAGTACAAATAAATCCAGAAAAGCCTTATGTTTTTCCTTGGACTAGTGCTGTGTTTTTTGATACTATGCCAGAATCAGTTTTGGAAGAACCTGTTCAATTGGCTCCTTTTCATCTGGACGCACCTCAATACGACCTTATTATATTAGGGTATCAGCCATGGTATTTATCTCCTTCTATACCAACTACCTCTTTATTACAAGACGATAAATTTTTATCTATACTAAAGAACACCCCTGTGGTAACAGTTATTGGGGCTAGGAACATGTGGTTAAATGCACAAGAAAGTGTCGTTCAGCAGATTCAGGATGCAGGAGGACAAATAGTGGCTAATGTGCCATTGATAGATAAACATCAAAATCTTATCAGTGCTTTAACGATATTGCATTGGATGTTGACGGCAAAAAAAGAGCGCAAGTGGGGGATTCTACCTTATCCAGGGGTATCTAGCCAAGATATAGCAGGAGCTGATACTTTTGGTCAAGTAGTCTATGATGCTTTTCAGAAAGGAACTTATGATGGTCTTCAGGATCAGATTTTAGCACAAAACAAGATTGCAATTAATCCATCTATTTTATTGATAGAAATGCGGGCAAAAAGTCTGTTTCGTGCTTGGGCTAAACTAATCAAACGAAAAGGAACAGATGATAAAAAACGAGCATTTTGGGTAGGGGTATACAAATATTACCTACTAATAGCCCTATTTATAATTTCTCCTATTGTATTGACTTTTTACACGTTATTTGTACGACCATTTATCGGAAGTAAAATTAAAAAAAATACAACCTATTATCTCTATTTAGGAATTAAGCACTAGGTGATTGTCGAGAATATTCCATTGCTATAGCTGTTTACTATTTGGAGCGTTAAGAGTAGCATCTTATTATTTGCTAAATAAACTTTAGTGAACTCAGCCTCCTAGCTCCTACTTATTCGTATTTTAGTAAAAGGCAAGCGGAAAATGGGTAAAACATAAAAATATCTTAACTAACAGTTTTTTGAGTTGTTAGGTAGTTAATTATAAAATTCAAAACCATGAAAAAACAGTATGATGTTGTCATTTTAGGAGGAGGGTTAGCTGGTTTAACGCTTGCTTTGCAGCTCAAACAAAATGAGCCTAATATTCATATTGCTATACTGGAAATGCGCAAAAATCTTGCCCCTGAATCTGCTCATAAAGTTGGTGAATCAACAGTAGAATTAGGAACCTATTATTTAAGAGAAGTTTTGGGCTTGGGGGATTATCTAGATGCCTATCAATTGCCTAAAATGGGCTTGAGGTTTTATTTTTCTCCTCAGGTAAAAGAAGAAATAACTCAGCGTGTGGAATTGGGGGTAAAGGGAGCTTTGCCTGTACCTAGCCATCAAATTGATAGAGGAATCTTTGAAAATGAATTAACAAAACGCCTGTTAGATATGGGGGTAGAGGTTATTTTGGGCGCAAGAATTAAGGAGGTAAACCTCGATAGCAATGGGCACCGTGTTTCTTTTTTGAAAGAAGGGACAGTACAGGCTTTGGACGCTAAATGGGTGACCGATGCTACTGGTCGAGCTGGTTTTTTGAAACGAAAAATGGGATTTGGAAAGCCATTAGAGCACGATATTAATGCAGTATGGTTTCGAGTCAAAGGAGAGATAGATGTTGATGATTGGTCGGATAATAAGGCATGGAAAGACAAAGTTAGCCCTGGATTGAGGCGTTTGGGAACGATTCATTTTATGGGGCAAGGATATTGGGTTTGGCTTATTCCTTTGGTTTCTGGAAATACAAGTATTGGAATTGTTGCAGATCCTAAGTTTCATGATTTTACTGCTTTGAATAAGTTAGATAAAGCAATGGATTGGTTGGCTAGCCATGAACCTTTGTGTGCAGAGATGTTTAAGCCCTATTTGGATGATGTAATTGATTTTAGGGTGTTAAAACATTATTCGCACCATTCAGAACGCTTTTATACAACCGAAAAATGGGGAGTTGTAGGAGAAGCAGGAGCGTTTTTAGATCCTTTTTATTCTCCAGGTACAGATTTTATTGCAATCGGAAATACATGGATGGCCGATTTGATTTTGAGGGATTATAACGGTGAAGATATTGCGTCAAGATCGATTATTTATGAGCGAGTACACACGGCGTTTTTTAATAGTTGGATACCTATCTATCACAATCAATATCATTTGTTTGGACATACCCAAGTTATTATGGTTAAGATTCTGTGGGATTGGGGGCTCTATTGGGCTATTCCTACTTTATTGTTTACCAATAAGGGGTATATTAACTTAGCGGTATTAAGAAATTTATTTACCACACCTAATTGTCTTGGGATGCGCTTAGGGAAATTAAATACGCAAGTTCAACATTTCTTTAAAGAGTGGGGCGAGTACGACAAGGGGACTTATTCTAATGCTTATATTGATTTCTTTGATATTCCATTTTTAAAAAAATTGCATTCAGAATTAGAATCGCAGCATTCAACAGAAGATTTAATTGCTCAGTGCGAAACCAATTTGAGTGTTTTGGAACAGATAGCGGCAGAAATTTTCCGAAAAATGAGTGCACTTTATAAGGGGACTCCAAATGATATGAAAGTTAATCCTTATAAAATGTCTATGAGTTTATCAAAGGAGGAATTGTTAAAGCAGGCTACTCAAAAAGGAGCAATTGATACCGATCAAAGTATTATAGATGATTTGGAGCTAATGTGGTTAAAGCGTGATCTATTTATAAATACTTAATAAACTAAAAAACGAACGGTTTTGCAATAGGGATCAACTAAGCCCCAATTAAGTTGTTAGAGTAGTAAAAAATAGAGTACAGGATGCGTTCAATATTGCCTCAATTAAAGATTGTAAAAAAAACAATATAAATTAATAGTATTTTTCAATCCTTATTTTTGATTGTTTCTTAATAAAGAGTTGTATAAAAGAAAAAAAGATTACTTTTACACCCTAATTGTATAAGGAATATGATATAAAAGGTTGAATACCAGCTTAACCTGATAAAACTAGATCTTATTTTTAGAAGACAGATGAAAGAAGTATATATTAATAGAGCAGCAGCTTTTTTGCCCAATAAAGTGGTAGAAAATAATGAAATGGAAGATTTTTTAGGTTTCGTAAATGGTAAGCCTTCTAGATCAAGAGCTATTGTATTAAGAAAAAATGGTATCAAAAAACGTTATTATGCTTTGTCTAAAGGAGGAGAAAGCACACATAGTAATGCTGAAATGACCGCTTTAGCGGCTAGAAACCTTTTTAAAGATAATATTGATGGGCTAAAAAGAGTAGATTTGTTGTGTTGCGGAACTTCTACGCCTGACCAGATAATTCCTTCTCATGCTGTTATGGTACATGGTCATTTGCCAGAAACGAACAATATTGAAGTTGTTTCTCCTTCAGGAGCATGTTGTTCGGGAATGCATGCTTTTAAGTATGCTTATATGTCTGTTAAAATCGGCGAGAAACAAAAGGCAATTGCTACAGGATCGGAACGTGCAGCATCTATGATGACACGCAACAAGTTTGATGAAGAGGTTTCTGTGGCAGAAAAAATTGAAGAAAACCCCTATTTAGCATTTGAAAAGGATTTTTTACGTTGGATGTTATCCGATGGAGCTGGGGCATTTTTGGTAGAATCCAAAAAGAACACAGAGGGAATTTCTTTAAGAATTGATTGGGTAGAAGCTTGTTCTTATGCCAATGAAGTAGAAACGTGTATGTATTCGGCTGCTAATAAGTTGCCATCAGGTGAGTTACAAAGTTATAAAGATTACAATACACAAGACTTAGCCTCGCAGTCGATCATGAGCATGAAACAAGATGTAAAGCTCTTGAGTAAAAATATCATTCGTTTAGGGTTTGATCATCTCAAAAAAATTCTTGAAAAAAGAGAAAAAAGCGTGGATGAACTGACCTATTTTTTGCCCCATTTGTCTAGCTTCTTTTTTGAAAAACCAATCGCTGAAATCTTAGAAGAAAACCAAATGGCTATTCCTAAAGAAAAATGGTTTACTAATTTAGCAACCAAAGGAAATGTAGGGTCTGGCTCTATTTACTTAATGGTTGAAGAATTGATGAACAGCGATAAACTCAAGAAAGGAGACCAAATTCTATTAGCTGTACCTGAAAGCGCTCGCTTTTCTTATGTATTTACTTGGTTGACGGTTTGTTAATTGAGTGTACGTTAATCTCCTTATTATGAAAAAAGAAGATTTACCACAAGATAAAAGTGGTTTGGAGGATTTTACTCGAGAAGTTTATTATGTAAAAAACCAGAATGGTGAATATGAACAAGCTTTGAGTTCTGGCTGGAAAATTAAATCAGATGCCCTAGATGGTGCATGGGAGGAGATTAACCGAAGAGTAGAAGTAGCGCTTGAAGCGGTTCGTGCAGGAAAAGCAAGCCCTATATTATATTATATGGAGCGCAACCTTATGGATCTTCCTACTTTGGCTGGGTATACAGGGTTTTGGTCTTTTAGTATCAAAAGGCATTTAAAACCTAAGCCGTTTAAAAAGTTAAGTGATAAAAAGTTGGGAATTTATGCGAAGGCATTTAGAATTACCCTAGACGAACTGAAAAATTTTAAAGGAAATGACGACAACGGAATTTAATCATATACAAACGGCTCATTGCGAAAATGGTGTTGTGGCTAGTTTGTTACGTTATCATGGGGTAGATTTTATGTCTGAACCTTTGGCATTTGGCTTGGGAGTCGGTTTGTTTTATATTCATCTTCCTTTTCTAAAAATCAATCATGGACCAGCTATTTCTTTTCGTACGATGCCTGGTTACATTTTTAAGCGAGCAAGTCGTTCTTTAGGGATAAAAATTGCCCACAAAAAATTTAAAAATACTGAATCTGCTCAATCATTTTTAGAGCAAAAGGTAAAAGAAGGCGTTCCTGTTGGTTGTCAAGTGGGGGTGTTTCATCTGGCGTATTTTCCCAAAGAATATAGGTTCCATTTTAATGCACACAACCTTATTGTTTATGGCAAGGAAAATGGACGTTATTTGATTAGTGACCCTGTAATGGAAACGGTGACGAGTTTGTCCCCTGCTGAATTGGAAGATGTCAGGTTTGCTAGAGGTCCTTTGGCACCCAAGGGGCATATTTATTATCCAGTTAATGTTCCTAAAATTGGAGATGAGCAATTGCGAAAAGCAATGAAAATAGCCTTAAAGAAGAATGCTTGGTGGATGGCGCAGGTGCCTGTTGGTCGCATAGGTAGTAGTGGATTTAAGCATACTGGAAAGCTCATTCGAAAATGGCGTTCTAAGCTAGGTGAACGTCAAGCTGGTTTGTATTTGGGGCAGATTGTGCGCATGCAAGAGGAAATTGGTACAGGTGGTGGTGGTTTTCGATTTATTTATGCTGCTTTTTTGGAGCAAGCTGCTCAGCAGTTACAAAATGAACGATTAAGTGTTCTTTCAGAACAAATCACTCAATCAGGGGACTTACTGAGGGCTTCGGCTGTGCGTATGGCTGCTATTTATAAAGGAAGAAACACCGAACAACAGCATTTTAATGAAGTAGCAGATGGTTTTGATGAAATTGCTGCCTTGGAGCAAGCTGCTTTTTCGGAAATATATAAAATGAAATTCTAAAATAGGATGCAAGCAAATTGTATTCAAATAGAAGCGCTTTATAAGCGATACAAAAGGGCAGAAGAGGATAGCCTTCACGCTATTGATCTCACCATTCAAAAGGGGGATGTTTATGGCATTCTAGGTCCTAATGGTGCAGGGAAAACAACATTAATTTCTATCCTCTGTGGTATATTAGAACCCTCAGGTGGTCGAATAAATTATTGGAAGGCGCAAAATAAAGTTAATTTTAAAGCCATTCAATCTGAGATTGGTTTTGTGCCACAAGAATATGCCCTTTATCAAGAGTTAACACCAATACAAAATTTAGAATATTTTGGAGCGTTATATAATCTGTCTAAGGAAAAAATAGCTCGACGGACAAAAGAAATTTTAGAAGTTCTAGGCTTATCCCATGTGGCTAATAAGAAGGTAGAAACATTTTCTGGTGGGATGAAACGTCGTGTTAATTTAGCCATTGGGATTATTCATGAACCAACGATTTTATTTTTGGATGAACCAACAGTGGGGGTTGATGTACAAAGTAAAGTGGCCATTCTTAAGTTTTTAACAATGCTAAACAATGCGGGAACGACCATTATTTATACCTCTCATCATTTGTCAGAAGCTGAAGAGTTTTGCAACCAAATAGCCTTAATTGATCGAGGCCGTATTATTATGAAGGGACAGATCAATACATTATTAGAGTTGCATCAAGCAGAAAATTTAAAGGCGTTGTTTATTCAGTTTACAGGGGAGGAATATAGAGACTAAAATAAAAGATAGATGTTCAAGCTTTGGGTCGCCATAAAAAAAGAATTCCAAATCCTTATGTATGATAAGGCTGGCTTGGCTGTGATGTTTGGTATGCCTTTGTTGTTGGTTTATATCATTACAATTGTCCAAGATTCTGCCTTTAAAATTGTTAATGAGAATAAGATTTCTATTCTTGTGGTCAATAAGGACAAAGGAAAAGAAGGGCAAAAACTAGTAAACTTGATGAAGGAGTCGGGGTTGTTTAATTTATCTCAAACCGATACGATTCTAGATATAAAAACAACCTTGCGAGAGGAAGATTATCTAACAGGTTTAGTTATTGCGCCTAATTTTACAGAAAAAATTACCGAAAAGGCCACGCTAGTGAGTGCTACAATGATGAGTGAATTGGGCTTGGGAGAGCCAACCGATTTAACTAAAAAGCTTAAGTTGCCAGCATTAGAGTTTTATCATGATCCTGTTTTGCAAGAAAACTATTGTTTTTCGATTATGAATATGGTAGATGCTTTTTTGAAGAGCATAGAAGGAGAATTGTTTATCAATCAAATGTGTGAACAATTGGACTTAAAGGAGTCTCCCAAGCAGCTAAAGTCAGCGATGATTGACAATCGAGTGCCCATTAAAAGAATTGCGGCTACTGCTTCAGAAAGCGACAAAATCCCTAATTCTACACAACATAATGTACCTGCATGGACAATTTTTGCCATGTTTTTTATGGTAGTTTCATTGGGAAATAACATTGTTAAAGAGCGATTGAATGGTAGTTTTATTCGATTAAAAACAATGCCAACTAGTTTTGCTTTGGTTTTGGGAGCCAAAATGTTGCTTTATTTGGCAGCGGCGGTAGCGCAAGTGACCTTGATTTTTTCATTGGCAAAAATAACGTTTCCTACTTTGGGGTTGCCCGAATTGACGTTACCTTCTAATACCATTGGGTTTGTTATTATGGTACTGTGGAGTGGAATGGCGGCCGTGAGCTATGCTTTGTTGGTTGGTGCAATGGTACGAACACAGGAACAGTCACACGGTTTTGGGGCGATGTCTATTGTTATTTTGGCAGCAATAGGAGGGATTTGGGTACCTAGTTTTGTTATGCCAGAATACATGCAGACGATTAGCCTTATTTCACCATTAAATTGGTGCTTAAAAGGTTTCTATATTTTGTTTTTAAAAGGAGGCTTATGGTCAGAATTGCAATTCGTAATTGGAGGTCTAAGCCTATTTATTGTAAGCTGTTTAGGGCTTGCTTATTTAAAATTGAAGAAAGATAAAATTGTATAAAAACTGATTACTCAGTAAATAATGATCAAATATCATGGAAAGTACAGCATTAAAGGAGAAATTAAAACAACAAATCATTGATTATCTAAATTTAATTGATGTAGAACCAGAGGATTTAGAAGATGATTCTCCTTTGTTTGGACCAGATGGTGATTTGGGGTTGGATTCTATAGACTCGGTGGAGTTATTGGTTTTGTTGGAGCGAGAGTATGAACTTAAAATTACAGATCCAAAAGAAGGAAGAAAGGTCTTGGTTGATGTCAATAGCATGGCTCAATATATTATTGATGAGGGGAAAGCCTAATCAAGTAGATCAATTATAAGGTGTAATCATTACTTTATTTGTTGAGATACAAATGGAGTAGGTATGCTAAATTCCTAAATCTTCAAATTGAAGAACTAATGACAAGAGTCTTAATAACTGGAATGGGGGTTATTTCTGCCATTGGCAACAATGTCAAGGAAAGCAGAGAAAGTCTTCAGAAAGGACAAACTGGAATCGGAAAAGCTCAATTAATAACTTCTCGTTATGTGGATGTTTTTCCGTTTGGTGAAATACCTCACAGCACAGCGTCTTTAATGGAAAGAGCTGGGATTGCTGGCGAAAAAGGAATTACTAGAACGGATATTTTGGCAACGCTCGCTTTGCAAGAGGCTTTTTCGACGGCTAAAATGACGAGCAATGAAATTGCTGCCATGGATACGGCCTTCATTTCTGCCAGTACGGTAGGAGGAATGTCAATGACCGATGAATTGTATCGAGATGGGAACAAAATAGGAGAACCATCTGATTATCTGTCTTCTTATATTTGTGCTGCTCATACCCTAAAACTAGTTGATCGTTATAAATTGAAGGGACCAACTACTACCTTTAATACAGCTTGCTCCTCTTCTACGAATTCTATTATGTTTGGGGCTAAATTAATTAAATCAGGTAGAGTCAAACGGGCAATAGTAGGAGGGGCAGATGGTTTGGCAAAATTTACCATAAATGGGTTTAATGCTTTGCGAATTTTATCGCCTCGCCCTTGTATGCCTTTTGACAGAGATCGTTCTGGGCTGACGTTAGGTGAAGGTGCTGCTTTTTTGATTTTAGAAGCGGAGGAATTAGTTGGCAATAAAAAGGTTTATGGCGAAGTAACAGGGTATGGAAATACCAACGATGCTTTTCACCCTTCTTCTATTTCTAAGGATGCTATTGGAATCATTGGGTCAATTACTCAGGCTTTGAAAGTAGCTAATCTTCAACCTGAACAAATTGATTATATCAATGCGCATGGAACAGGAACAGAGAACAATGATATTTCTGAAATATTTGGTCTGGACAAGGTGTTTGGAAAAATTCCTCCTTATCAATCTACCAAGTCTTATACTGGACACACCCTAGCTGCTGCTGGTGTGATTGAAGCCGTATTTAGCCTATTGGCGATGCAAAATAATGAGCTATATCCTAGTTTAAATTGTATTAATCCCATTGAAGGCTATAACGCAAGCCCAATTAGTGCTTATCAAAACAATTATGCCATTGAGCATATTTTATCCAATTCGTTTGGTTTTGGGGGCAACTGTTCTTCTATCATACTTTCAAAAGTTTAGATTATGTATATCATAGATATGTCTTGTATTTCTTCACAGGACACTTATTATAGCAATACCATTTTTGAGGAAGGCATAAAAATCCATACAGAGCACCAATATTGGGCAGTAGAACCTAAATACAAAAAGATGGTTCCGCTGAATTTATTACGCCGAATGAGTAAATCTGTGCGAATGGGTGTAGGAACAGGAATTCCCTTGATGAACAAATTTCAAAATACAATCGATGGAATTATTATAGGATCAGCCAATGGCTCTATAAAAAAATCAATTAGTTTCCTGAATCAGATTGTAGAGTACAACGAAGGGACATTAACACCTACTGATTTTATACAGTCTACCTCTAATTCAATAGCAGGAACATTGGCTTTGATGGGAAAAATTACGGGGTATAACAATACTCATGTCAATAATGGTATTGCCTTTGAAAGTGCAGTATTAGATGCCTTGTTGTTATTTGAAGAAAAAAATGCAAAGCGTTTGTTGCTGGGGGGCGTTGAAGAAATTTCTCAAGCAAATTATAACATAGATGGACTTAGAGGAATGTTTAAGGAGGAGGACTTAGACGCTACTCAACTCCTTAATTCGGGAACTCCTGGAACTGTTTTTGGAGAAGGTGCTGCTTTGTTTGTTGTGGATGCCGAACCCTCGGAAGCCGCTATTGCTCAAATTGTAGATGTCGATCAAATTTGCTACCCAAGCAAAGAAGAAATAGTGGCAAAAGCAAAGGTATTCTTAGAACGCAATCAACTGAAAATAGAGGAGATTGATGCTTTATTTTTAGGGTTCAATGGCGATAATCGAACCGATTATTATTACGAATATTTGCAACAAGAGCTCTTTCCTACACAGAGTGTTTATGTTTATAAGAACTTAGTAGCAGATTATTATACCGTATCTTCTTTTGCTGTTTGGTTGGTCGCTCAGTTATTTTCAGGCAAAAAGATGCCAAAGGAAACGTTGCTCAAAGCAACCAATAGACCAATTAACAAGGTGTTGATTTATAATCATTATGAAGGCACACAGCACGGATTTATATTAATGGCAAGACCCTAAACCATTTTAAAATCTAAAAATTAGGCTATAATTTCACTAGGAAATTATAGCCTGTTTGAAAATCTCTGTGGAAAGCTTTTAGACAAGTGCTCAAAGATTAATCTTTTTTACCGAATGTATATTTAATACCAACACTGAAAGAGAGGGCATTAAAATTACTAGTTTGAGTAGGTAAGTTAAGCGGTTTATCAAGATCTAATTTTGCATTGATTTTGATTAATATATCTTCTGGTAAATCTTGTACAAAGCTACCGAGGGCAGAGTGGGTATTGGATTCTTTGGTAATTACATCTTGAAATTCAATTTGAGTAGTAATAACTTTAGCAGCATCTAAATTATTAACAACATCTCCATTGGCTTCTGTTCTTTCGTCTTTTACAACGGTAGCCTTATCGGAGCGAATTCTCAACCCTGTATAGGTTGCTTGGGCATAAATCCCCAAATTATCATTGATTCTGTATTCAAGTCCTATGCTAGATTCAAATCCTACAGAAAGTTTACCATCAATATCTGTTTGTTTGGCTCTTGAACTTTGGTTGGCAAAACTCCATGATTCTTCCAAGACTGTTTTTCCAAAAAAAGGAAGCAGAACACCAAAACGGGCATAAGGTTGGAATTTTCCTACAGGAGCTTGAACAACAAGAGAGGGCGTTGCACGCATTTGATAAGAATATCCTGTTCGACTATATTGATCGCCTACAGGTCCTTCCGAATTGCCATAGGCTTGTTTAAAACCCTGAAAATAATACAACTCCAATTCTACGCCAAAATAAGGCGTAATCATGTAGCCTCCTGCAATAGAAAACCTAGCTCCTTGCCCAAAAGACCCAAAAATAGTTCGTTGCAGAATAATATCATTGCTAGAGTCACGTTCTAGCGAGGGAATAGCAAATGCATCTTGTCCTACATTAAAACCTGCCCCTGCTCCTGCTCGAAGGTACCCTTGTGCTTGAGTTTTAGAAAAAGAAAAAAATAGTATTGATAATAAAATCGAAAAGGATAGTTTTTGCATATTGATTGATTTTTTGTTAATCTAAAAACAACAGATTAATATATTATTGTGAAGTCAATATACAAAATGAAAACTATTTAAGAGCAGACCTTTTAGTTTTATTAGCAATAAAAAAGCCCTAACATAAGGTGTTAGGGCAATTGACAGTTTTAAGCTGTCTTTTTCTTGGCTTTACTTACAGCTTTAGCTTTTAAGCGAGTTTTACCGTAAGAACCACGATTAATTTTTCCTTTTTTGGATCTTTTATCTCCTCTACCCATGATATTAGATTTTTTTATTACAAAATGATATTGAGTTAATACTTAGTAGTGGGCAAAATTAATATTTTTTTTTAAAAACTACCCTTGTATATTGAAATTGATAATAAGGATGGTATTTTTAGTGCATGAATAAAATAAGAAAAATGGCTGAACGGGTGTTTTCTATAGAAGCCCAAGCAATTAAACATCTGACTAGTTTGTTGACACCAGACTTTGATACAGCAATAAACTATTTACTAAATTGTAAAGGTAGAATTGTTGTTTGTGGTATTGGAAAATCAGGGTTGGTAGGAAAAAAAATTGCAGCAACACTAGCCAGCACAGGATCACCTAGTTTTTTTTTACATCCTTCGGAGGCAATTCATGGGGACTTAGGAGTCTTGATGCCTCAAGATTGTTTTATTAGTATTTCTAACTCTGGCGAAACCGATGAAATTTTGCAGTTATTGCCTCATATTCAACAACTAAAGCTTCCTCATATTACCTTGGTTGGAAATCCAAAATCTACCCTAGCTAAAAAGTCAGATGCAATTCTTAATATTCAAGTAGAAGAAGAAGCTTCTCCTATCTCAGTGGTTCCAATGGCTTCTACAACGACTACGATGGCAATGGGGGATGCTATTGCTACGGTATTGATTACTTTGAGGGCATTTAATGAGAATGACTTTGCCCGATTTCATCCAGGCGGATCTTTAGGGCGTAAACTAGTCACTGAAGTGGAGGCAGAAATGCAACGTAATAACTTGCCTACCGCTAGAATTGATACAGCCGTTAAGGAGGTTATTGTTAGTATGTCACAGGGGATTTTTGGAATGGTGGTAATCTTGGATGAACAGCAAAAAATAGTTGGCGTAATTACAGATGGAGATTTGAGAAGAAGTTTAAATAAGTTTCCAAGTCATTCTTTCTTTGAGCTCAAAGCAAAAGATATGATGAGCACAAACCCTAAGATGATTCAAGCTAATTGCCCTTTATGGGAAGCGGATCAATTGATGTTAGAACATAAAATTACAGCCTTACCTGTTGAAGAAAATGGGTACTTAATTGGTATTATAGCCAAGCACCAAATCAAATAATACAATATATGAATCTGGATAGTTTACTAGCGGATACCAATTTAGCTAGCTGGGAAGTAGCTTTTAGAGATTATGTTCAATCGGGAAAAGTTGCGATAGACGACTGGTTATGGAAATGGCTTTGGTTTAGAATTCAATGGCCTAGCGAAGATTATAGTCTATTTTATAATGAAAACACCTTGATTAAGGCTGAATTATTTGAAGTAGCTATTGTTGTAACCGTTGGAGATACCAATAAACGCCGTTATGTTCAGGTGAGTTTTTTTAAAGAGAATCCTTATCATCCCGAATTTGAAGAACTTGTTCAAGTAGAAGAACAGGAGTGGCGATTTTCATCCATTGGTAATCCCTATATAGATGAACCCAATTATAAGCAATGGGAAAGGTTGCTTTTTTGTAAATTAATTAATAAGGCTTTAGAGGAAAGAAAGGGGCTTGATTTTTTGATTGAGCAGGTTAGAAGATAGACATAAAAAAAGTGGTGAGACAATTAGTTTGCTCACCACTGATTTTTTATAGATTAAACTAATATACTATCGAAGTAAAATAACATCACCTTTAATCTGAGTAGTTTTACCATCTTTAAATAAGACATCAGCATACCAAGAGTAGGTGCCTGAGCTAGCAGGTTGCCCACGGAAAATACCATTCCATCCTTGAGTAGCAATATTAATATCAAGGTGGCTGCCTTCAAAGACCAATTCGCCCCATCTGTCGTAAACTCTAAAGAGTACTACTTCCTGGACTTTCTCCCCTCCTTGAATAAAGAAGTAATCATTCACTCCATCACCATTAGGCGTAAATCCAGTAGCCGCATTGGCTCTTCGTGGTTTTTCAACATCAATAATCACAATGCTATCGACTGTACAACCATTCGCATTGGTGGCGGTAAATTCATACTGCACACCTTCAGCAGGAGCAATATCAAAGCTATAAGAGCTATCGGTTACAACACCCATCACCCCTGTAATTTGTGTCCAACTGTAAAGCACTCCTGTGGTATCGTTTAAGGTCGCCTCAATGGTCAAACTATCCAAGTATTCAATGGTCGTATTTCCAGTCATGCTGCTAATAAAGAACGGATCTGCATCTTCTACAACCAAAGCTGTATCGACCACACAACCATTTTCATCTTTTACCGACAAGGTATAAATTCCAGCACTTAAACCAGAGAAGATGTTTCCATTTTGCCAAGTCGTTCCATCAATGCTGTATTCCAATAAACCACTCAATACCGTTCCACCTGCACCGATTGCGGTTAAAACTCCCGTTTGATCGCCTGCACAGAAAGTTCCAGCGGTTGTTCCTGTAATCGTCAAGGCTTCTGGCTCTTCAATAGTAATGCTAGTATCCGCCATACAACCTCTACTGTCGGTTATCGTAACGGTATACAAACCAGGCGCTAAATCGGTTACCCTGCTGTTGCTAGCTCCATGGCTCCAATTTGCGGTGTAAGCAGGTGATCCACCTGTAGGAGTCACCTGAGCGGTTGCATTATCTGCCCCATGGCACAAAATAGCCGTTGTTTGTTGGATATCTAGGTTGATTGCAGAAGGTTCTGTAATGGTATAGCTAAAGCTTTCCGTACAGAATGTAGCATCGGTTACGGTTAGCTCATAAACCCCAGCAGCCAAGCCATTGTTTGGATTGCCAATAAAGCCATTCGACCAATTGTACCCCACCAATACCTTATTCGAAGTAAGAATATCAATGCTACCATCCGTTAAGCCATGACAGCTCACAGGACTAACATTTTCCGTTACCGTAATTGGAGTTGCCTCTGTGATGGTAACCGTCGCACTCGCTGTACACATATTGGCATCGGTCGCTACTACCGTAACAGGACCTGCACTAAGATTCGTAGCAGTAGTACTGACTTGCCCACTAGGATCGGTCCATACGTAAGAATAAGTAGGAACACCACCATTCGTAGTCAGTACGGTTGCAATACCATTGTCGCCACCAAAACAAGTGACATCTTGCTGTACGCCAGCCGTCACGACTAATTGACTAGGCTCTCCAACCGTACCCGTTAAAGTCAAGGTACACCCCAAACTATCGGTTACCGTAACGGTATAATTACCTGCCGCTAAACTGTCGGCAACAACGGTATGTTGACTAGGACTGCTATTCCAAGCAAAGGTATAATTGCTTCCTGTTCCTCCTGTAATAACCGCAGCAATTTCACCACTAGCCGCTCCAAAACAAAGGGCATCTGTAGTGGTTAAGTAGCCCGTTAATCCAAGAGCAGGCTCTGAAATCATAAAGGTATCCACATCAAAACAACCATTGGCATCGGTTGCTGTTACAGTATGCACCCCAGCCGATAAACCAGTAGCTGTAATACTATTTTGTCCAGGTGCTCCTGACCATTGGAAGGTATAACCACTGGTTGGCGTTCCTCCTTGAATACTCAAGGTAGCCGATCCCGTAGCCCCTCCTTTACAAGCAACAGGAGTGGTGAAAATAGCCGTAATATCTACTGCGGTAGGTTCTGTAATTATCGCCGTAGCAATCGCCGTACAGCCATTGGCATCGGTAAGGGTAACAGGATGTGAACCACCAACTAAGCCTGTAGCCGTAGCATTGGTTTGTCCATCCGCCCATAGGTAAGTATAAGTAGGTACTCCTCCTGTTCCAGCAACCGTAGCAGTTCCCGTTCCAACGCCATTACAAGTAGCATTGGTGGTGGTCGTAATGGCAGCCGTCAACAAAGAAGGTTCACTAATCGTAACCGTTGTAGAGTTGGTACAGTTGTTAGAATCTGTTACGACTACTGTATAGATTCCAGCAGCTAATCCAATTGCCGTTTGGCTCGTTTGGTTGGCCGCTGCCGCATCCCATTGGTAAGTGTAAGGACTGGTTCCACCAGTGCCTTGTGCAGTAGCCGTTCCAGTCGCACTGCCATGACAAGTGGCATCCGTTTGAGCACTAATACTAGCCGTTAAAGCAGTAGAAGGCTGAGTAAGGGTGACACAAGTTACAAAAGAACAAGCATTCGCATCGGTAATGGTCACACAATGTACCCCAGCTGTTAAGCCGATGGTCGTGGCAGAAGTACTGCCATTGGACCAGTTGTAAACATAAGAAGTTAACGCAATGGGGGTTCCTCCACTACCACTTGCCGTAGCAGTAGTCGTTCCTCCAAAGCAAGGAATTGGATTCGCCGTAATGTTTCCAGTCAAGGCAGTTGGTTCTCCAACATTAAAGACCTCTACTCGATCACAACCATTGGCATCGGTTACCGTAACGGTATACAAACCTTTGGCTAAGCCCGTAGCAGGGTTGGTTACCTGAGCATCTGACCAACGATAAGTATAGGTTCCTGTTCCACCACTGGCATGCGCCATTGCTGTTCCATCCGCAGCACCAAAACAAAGAGCATCGGTGATCACCACAGAGTCAATT
The DNA here is from genome assembly GCF_026000115.1 of Aureispira anguillae. Taxonomy (GTDB): domain Bacteria; phylum Bacteroidota; class Bacteroidia; order Chitinophagales; family Saprospiraceae; genus Aureispira; species Aureispira anguillae. The sequence continues at coordinate 5,562,614 of NZ_AP026867.1, read as the reverse complement.
AAGACGGGTGCTGGCTCTGCAATGGCAATCGGAAGGCTAATTTCACAGTTGTTTCCATCTCGAACAAAGACCACATAGGATCCTGCTGCTAAGTTATTGTAAACATTAATGGGACTGTAGACATTACCACTTTGTCCAGGACCTGTAATTTTATATTCATATCCATTCACACCCAATGTACCCGTTCCAGGAGTGGCATTCACTACGATTTGTCCATTGGCATCTCCATGACACAAGACATCAACTTGGGTAAAGGTTGCTGCTAAAGGAACAGGATCAACAATGCTGATACACGTATCGGCTTGACAGCCTGCCACATCCGTAACCGTGACACAATAGGTTCCTTCGACTAAGCCATTGATGGTAGCGGTATTTTGTCCCGCAGGACTCCAAATATAGCTAAATCCACCATTCCCCCCAGCGGCAGTTACGCCTACAGAGCCATCTGCCTCACCAGGACAGCTAATTGCTGCTCCATTGTAGTTAGAAAGTACTTGTGGGATTAAACTAATGGCTGAAGGTTCGGTTAAGACCGATCCTGCTGTGATACTACAACCATTGGCATCGGTTATGGTTACTGTATGGACACCTGCACATACTCCTGTGGCAATGCTTGAGGTCTGCCCATTGTTCCATTGATAGGTATAATTTGGCGTTGCTCCTTGTGCATCTACCTCTATCATTCCATCACAACTGTTGTGACAAGATGGATTACTTTGATTGATAATTGCTGCTGTTAATACCGTTTGTGGTTCCGATACGGTAGCACTTGCGGTAATGGTACAGCCATTAAAGTCCGTTACGACTACACTATAGGTTCCGATTGTTAGTCCATTGGCAATGGCGGTATTTTGGTTGCCCGTAGCGGCATCCCATTGATAAGTATACGGGAAGGTGCCTCCTGTTACTAGGGCTTCGATTTGCCCATCACTACCATTTTTACATTGTACGGAATCGACATCAAAGTTCAATTGTAAGGCAGTCGGTTCGTTGATCACTACATTGGCAGTCACGGTACAACCATTGGCATCCGTTACCGTTACACTATGTGTTGTTGCCGTTAAGCCCGTTGCCATATTGCCATTTTGTCCATTGCTCCAGACAAAGCTATAAGGTTGGATACCACCACTCAAACTAATTGTTGCTTGACCATTGGAGCCTCCAAAACAACTCACATCGATTGTACTAAAGTTAATATTGCTAAATCCTGCTGGTTGATCCACCTGAATGCAAGTATCTACCGTACAACCGTTTCCATCGGTTGCTGTGACACAATGCATCCCTGCGGGCAAGCCCGTTGCAGTAGCGGTATTTTGTCCATTATTCCAAGTATAAGTAAATCCACCTACTCCTCCACTTACGTTGATGCTTGCTGTTCCATCATTGCCCCCATTACAAGATACAGCTGTATTTGAAATGGTAAAGTTAATGGGAAAACTATGTACATTGACCCTAATGGTAGAATCACAACCATGAATGGTTTGAAAATGGAAAAGCGTAGAAGATCCTGCCTGTAAATTTTGTCCATTATAAGGGAAGGTATTTCCAACACAAATAGCGGTATCAATAACGGCATAGAAGGTATCTAAAGCATTAACATTGACCCTAATGGTAGAATCACAGCCATGAATGGTTTGAAAGTTGAAAAGGGTAGAAGACCCTGCTGGTAAATTTTGCCCATTATAAGCAAAGGTGTTTCCAACACAAATGGCAGTATCAATAACGGCATAGAAGGTATCTAAAGGATTAACATTAACCCTAATAGTAGAATCACAACCATGAATGGTTTGAAAGTTGAAAAGGGTAGAAGATCCTGTTGGTAAGTTTTGCCCATTATAAGGGAAGGTATTTCCAACACAAATGGCAGTATCAATAACTACATAGAAGGTATCTAAGGGATTAACATTAACCCTAATGGTAGAATCACAGCCATGAATGGTTTGAAAGTTGAAAAGGGTAGAAGACCCTGTCGGTAAATTTTGCCCATTATAAGGGAAGGTATTTCCAACACAAATGGCGGTATCAATAACGGCATAGAAGGTATCTAAAGTATTAACATTAACCCTAATAGTAGAATCACACCCATGAATGGTTTGAAAGTTGAAAAGGGTAGAAGATCCTGTTGGTAAGTTTTGCCCATTATAAGGGAAGGTATTTCCAACACAAATAGCGGTATCAATAACTGCATAGAAAGTATCTAAAGGATTAACATTGACCCTAATGGTAGAATCACAGCCATGAATGGTTTGAAAATGAAAAAGCGTACTTGTAGTGGGATGCAAAAACTGTCCAGCAAAAGCTAAGCTATCACCTAGGCAAATTGTAGTGTCAATAATATTGTAAAATGTGTCTAGACCTGTTACTGCTACAATAACAAAAGAATCCAGCCCTCCAGAAGTAGTATATTGAAAGGTATCTATTGTATTAGGGGGTAAACTATTCCCTTGGTAATCAAATGTGCTTCCTAGACAAATAGCAGTGTCAATAATGCTAAGCAGTTGGCAGGTATCAACCGTAAGCCTAAAGCTATCTACTGAGAAACAACCAATGGAATTATTGGAAACTACAGTGTAAGTTGTGCTTGCAGTAGGATAGAAACTGGGGGTAGAACAGTTGGTACAGCTTATGGATTGATTCGGAAACCATTGATAACTATAAGCGTTATTAAAGGTTAAACTTAAGGTATCCGCTAAACAAATAGTACTGTCATTGAGGACAATTAACCCAACCGTATCAACCGTAATTATAATACTGTCTCTAAATGTATCACCACAAACGTTGGTAACTTCTACCCAGTACAATCCTGAGGAATCAGCCGTAAGCGTAGAGTCTATTTGCCCATTTTGCCATAAATAACTACTAAAGTAACCACCCGCATTTAGTTCAATAACACTGTTTTCACAAATGGTCGTGTCTGGTCCTAGATCGAGGGGAGGAGTCACAGCAATAAATGTCGTACTATCGATGTTGTTTAAGAAGTTACATTCTGGAATTGTCGTTACAGGAAAATCTGTACTAAAACTATAAATAGGAGGCGTGCTAGCATCATCATTAACAACAATATAGAAGTCAGCAGAACTATTACTGGCTTTTAGATAAAGCGTAAGGCAAGAATCTTTTTCAATGTTTTGCCCAATGGTATAAATAGGAGCAACTAAGCTAGCTCCTACTGTTGTGCTGGGGTTGGCATTGTAAATGGCGATAGGAGTCTGATACGATAGAACATTGCTACCAAGATTACAGATTCTAGCCGTAATAATAATGCTATCCTGATCACAGGTAACTGTATCGATACTTACTGTTGCATCAGGAACAACAAATTCTGTATTGGTATGCTGATTCAAAAAGTTGTTGAGAATACAGCTATCTCCTACAATATGATGGTTTTGTTGAACACGAGGAATGGTCAAGTCATCGTTGATATTTGTATACGCATAGGCATGTTGGTTCCATACACTTCTGGCAGGCATCCAAGGAGTAGAATTAGATTCAAATACTGTGATGCGAGCGACATTAACAACAGAAGGTGTACCCCCACAGTGACAGACAATTTCAGCTTGACCATCATTGTCAACATCAGCAACAATTGGATATTCAACAACTGTTCCAGAGGAACAGTTGTTGGAGCTCATAATAGCCCCATTGGAGCCATTAATAATGTATAAATTAGCTTGATCTCGATAGATGATTTCTTTTTGACCATCGTTGTTAAAATCAAAGGAAGTACAACCTGTTGCTCCAGAAGCATCATTATTGTTGGTAGACCATAAGATAGACATATTGTTGTCTAATACATGTAAGCGTCCACCACCTGCACGAGCAGCTTCTACAGCTATTTCTAAGGCTCCATCTCCATCAAAATCCCCAATGTTAGGTCTACCAATAGGACGGTTGCCTGTTGTATATGCCCAAAAAGGACGTACTAATGCTTGAGTTTTGGGGTTCCAAACATAGACCCCTTTTTGATTGGTTGTACTATCAAAACCTGCTACAACAATATCTAAGGTGCCATTTTTGTCAAAATCAGCAACACTGGTATATCCATCTCCATAGCCAGCCATTACTTTTTGAATACTAATGGAGTTTAGTGCTGTATTGGTATAGGATACGATGTTAACAGAATAAACATGGGGTCCTGCAATCAGCTCTAAACCATTACAGTCTGGGTTTCCTGCGCAATCATTAACATCAATAATATCGGCAGCCAAGACAAGCCCCCCTGAATAATGTGTGTTTTTGCCCCTTGCTCCGTTTCCAGTTACTAATAAAGCCCCATTAATACTACTATAGATACGACGACCGTATACAATCTCAGGAATCCCATCCGCATTAAAATCATATATCCCAATTGTATTATCACCTAAATCAATCGTAGTTGTAACTGACCATTTGAGTGTTCCATCGTGTTCATATACTCGTAAGTCATTATTTTGGCGAATAACGATTTCTGCTTCAGGATCATTATCTAGGTTAGCGATAGCAGGATAACCGTTGGATTGGGTGGGATTATTGTGGTTGTAGCTATATTTTAATGCTCCTGTTTGTCCATTTACAGCAATACCAGCACCATCGGAACGGAAACCAACAATTTCGGTCTGTCCATCGTTATCAATATCACCCGCTACGCTAAGCCCCCAATTGGTTACATTGTGGGAGGACTGCCAAGCTTGTTGGATAGAAAAAGTACCACTAGGAAAACTGTCTGTACAGGCATTGCCTAAACAAGCTTGATAATAAGCATTGGAACAAGAAGTGTCGCCACAACAGTCAGGATCATAACAATCCACTAAGCCATCTCCATCGTCATCGATTCCATTATCACAAATTTCATAGCAGCCATTATTGGTACTAAAATCAAATAGGGTATCTCCCGCAGGGTATAAGGTTTGCCCTAAATAAATAGCATAGGGGTAATTGGTACCTTGTGTATCTTGTAAACTATAAATAAGACTTGTATCTGCACAAAAAGTTAGTGTGTCAGGACATTGACTAATTGAAAAACTTTGTACAACCGCACCACTAGAATCTACGATTTCAAGAGGGTAAGTTGTGCTATCGCAGTTTCCATTGCAATCTAATTTTTGGACAATAAGCTCTACTTCTTTATATTGACTTGCTAAATAATTAAATCCATCAATTTGATCTGGATACCCCGCAGGATATCCCGCAGGATGATTGATATTGGGCTCATTGGGAGTAGCAAGATCTATATTAGAGGGTACTAAATTTTGTGGCATAAAATTATTAGGATTGGGAATCACAAAAAGCGTATTTAAGTTTCGTTTAGAATAATATAGATTCCCATCATAACAAGACTCAATGCCCGAAATAGAGTTCCATGTATTTAAACAGCTCGCAAAAGAACAGCCACTACCAGTTGTCATATTTAGACCACTAGGAACTGTTTGAATTTGTAAGCGAAGCTCTAAAGGGGAGGTATTGAGGTCTATTTGCCCTAGATAAGTTAGATTTGTGCTTCCACTTCTACTATAACCACCTGTTGTGAAGTATAAAAAGCGACCATTAGGACTAAATTCAACATTATTAACTTTTCGTTCCATATTGCGGAGGAACAGAAGTGGATAAGTTGTGTTAACAGAAAGGGCGTTTACTGTATTAGATGTATTTAATATATTGGATTGATCATTGGGGGTTCCATCTGCTTGTAGTACCAAATTCCCCAAACTAATCGTTTGAGCAGAAGTCGAATTAAATAGGGAGGCGTCAAATAGTATTATATCTTGAAAATTTGTAGATTGATTTCTACAAACAACAGCAATCTTATCTTCTGTTGGACTCAATTCAATAGGGGAACCTGCAATAGTTAAACTCCACCACTGTGCGTTGACATTTCCCGTATTGGCAGACCAAGTTATTCCTGTATTGGTTATCAAAAATCGATCTAAAGAAATTGTATTTACATTAGGCGTTCGTCGGCACAAATAAAGATAGTGTTGATCAAATAGACCTGCGGCAGTTCTAGAAACGGCAGCACCATCGGTATAAGTATGAGTGTTTCCTGTTCCATCTGCAAGGGGAACATCTCTTTGTATAATATTTAATGTGTTTCCTCCACTATACTGAATTCTAGAAAACAACCAATTGGCAGGAGTATAGGCTCCATTGCCTCCTAGCGCACCAAAGTCTGTTGTCCACTGTTTATAGATAATATACCACTCATCATTGCTTTGCGGTACTTTGATTACTTGAATTTCTTGCCCAGCCTTTACTCCATTTAACCCTGGAGCATTAGGGGTTGTACTGGTTAATAATGGGCTGCCATCAGCGGCATAGATAAATAAATTATTAGAAGCACCACTTCCTGTATGCAATACGTAAAAGGCGAGTTGCCCACATTCATTAAAAGCGGCTCCTGTTTGCCCTCCATTGGTCGTTGTACTAGTCGGAATGGTACTAGAAACAGGAATGGTATCTCGCCAATCTACGATTGAAGGAGTTACGTTGCCGTGAGGGGCTAAAGGCCAAATGGGCAAACCTGTTTGCGCTAAAGCAGTATTGGTTACAGTAACGATTAGAGTCGAAGAAGTGTCTGAACAAACGCCATCCGATGCCACTAAGAAAATATCATAAGTACCAACGATTGGAAAGGTAAAATTAAAGTTAGTTGTAGTTGCCTGTTGTACATTATTGACGAACCATTGATAGCTAGTTGCTCCAGTTGAAGTGTTGTTAAATAAGACAACATCTCCAGGAGAAACCTGAGTGTTATTGGCAACAAAGGAAGCTTGCGCATTGCAAATTACGCTAATAGTTATGGAATCTCTAAGCGTACAGTTAGGATCACCATTAGACGCTTCTAACGTCACATTATACGTTCCGATTGTATTAAACGTAAAACTGCTATTGGTGGTGGTAGAAAAAGAACTACCATTGATAAACCAATTATAAGTTGTTGCTCCCGTTGTATTGTTTGTGAAATTGACCGTTGTACCTGCTGTAACGGTTGTTGCACTAGCTGTAAATCCAATTGCAATAGGGGTAGTACAAGGAGCAATACAAGCTTGAGAAGCCAATAAACTTGCTCGAATTCCTGTTAAAAAAAAGTGTGTTCTGATTTTTTGCCCTTGTGTGAATTGATCGTAACAGGCAAAGTCAGAATAATCCATATAATTTTCTTTTTGATCTTGTTGATCTCCTAAACCACCATTGGCAATGGGGCGATATGGATTGTTGGCTGATAGGTCATCTTCGTCAGTTGAACAGGAATTGATGACCGAAGCGCAGGGCACCCAAGAGGTTGTGTTGTCAGGTGGCGTGTCACAAACTCGATCCCCATCTGCTAAACAATCATTGTTTGTACATCCTCCCTGAAAGGTATGGTAAAGACCTAAATAATGCCCCATTTCATGGACTAAAACCTTTGAATTATTGGGAGAACTGCCCATATAATTCGCTTCTACAACAATACCATCTAAATTGTTTCCATGAGAAGAGGGGAAATAAGCATAACCAGCAACGCCTCCTTGGATGTTATTAACCACCCAAATATTGATGTAATCAAGAGGGTTCCATCGAATTAGGTTTTTGAGTGCTAAATCTTGTGTATTGTGGTTTAGATTAGTAAGCGATGAAACGGTATTGGTAATTCCATTGGTGGTATTCCCATTGGGATCACGCTGCGCTAGGCAGAACTGTATATCAATATCTACACCTGTGGCTGGATTGTATACGCCTACATTAGCAAAGGCATCGTTTAGGTGTTGAATGGCATTGTTGACTTGTGTGGTGGGGATATTGCCCGATCCATTGTTGTGAACAACGTGTACAACAACAGGAATGGTATACATTGCCCGACCATTTGTGGATGGGTATCCCCGTTGAATTAAATTGTACAATTGTTGTTCTAATTGATTTTGAAGTCGCTGTTCTTGAGGAGAAATATTAGGCTGTAATGCGTCAAAACCGCAGAAAACACCATTGTTATGAATGTGATGTGAAGTTTTGGAATGACGACAAGTTTCGTGACTAGTCCCTATTGTCGTATTGATATAAGATAAAGTTCCGATAATAGCAAGAATACCACTACTGATAAGTGTTAGTAAGGTGTAACGCATAGGATTTTTGATTAATTAGTCTGCTGATAGACAAATAATGTTAATAGGGAATGTTTGTTGGTTAAAAAATTAATAGTTCGATAAATCTGTAACGGATCAATTGTTAATTTTGGGGGGCGATAACCCATTTGTTACAGGATTGTTTTTTGTTTTCTAATAAAAAAGCAACGAACTATCGTTAAAAAAAAACAATTTATATATATGCAAATATAAGTGTTTAAAAACAGCATTGCAAGGTACTTTGTTTATAATTGAATTCTAGCAAATAGACATTATCCTAGTGTTATATTTTGTCAAAGGAAGGATAAAAGAATAAGAAAATTATAACTTATTGGGTTGACAAGTTGAAATATGGGATCAGAATTATAGAGTAGAATATAATTTTTGTGTAATTATTTGATTTTCATGTTTAAAAAACACGTTTTTTTTCAGTTAAATGGCTATCCTATTTGATTTTTCGGATTTTTTTCTTTTTTTTTGTATAAGGAGATGTTTTTATATCCTCTAAAAATTCTAATGAAAACTTTTATTGTTTTTTAACTACCCCTTATAATAGTTTTAGGCAATGAAAATTAACAATTTATTTGCATACAAATATTTTAGAAGAGGTAGAATCCCATTTTGTTAAAATAGAAAAATCAATAATTAGGAAAAACAATAACCACCAAGATGAAATCGGTCGTCCTAGCAGAAATATCTGAACGTGAATTAATAGAAGGTTGTATTGCCAAAAAAAGACGTTATCAAGAGCAATTGTACTATAGATATGGTACTGATATGTATCAAGTTTGTCTAATGTATGCTAAAAATGAAGCAGATGCATCAGACATCTTGCAAGAGAGCTTTATCAAGGTCTTTAAGAATATACACACGTTCAAATTTCAAGGGGCTTTGGGGGGCTGGATTCGAAAAACGGTTGTTTTTACAGCAATTAATGCTTACAAAAAGAAACAAAGGGAGACTAAATTGGTGGTATCAATGCCAGAAAGTAGCTATGTTGATTTTTCTGTTAATGAAATAGCAGAAGGCTTAGACCCTAGCGAAATTGTAAAATTGGTTAACCAATTGCCTAAAAAAGCACAACAGGTATTAAAACTGTATGCAATAGAAGGATATAAACATCAAGAAATAGCGGATATGTTAGATATATCTGTCGGAACATCAAAGTCCCAGCTTAATAGAGCCAAAAAAATATTACAACAAGCTGTAAAAACACTTCATGGATAAGAAAGATCAGTATGACAATCCGGTTGGAGATAACTTAAACTTATCTCATGAAGACCAGTTGCCTTCTATCTGGGACAATATCTCTCAAGAACTCAATGATTTTGATGAGACAATACCTCCTACGAATGTGAATGCTATCGATGAGGCGGACTTAGCTAATGTCGATAATTTTTCTAGCATAAAAGAAGGCTTCCAAAAGAATTTTAGTGGCAATCAACCCCCTAAATTTATGTGGGATAAGATTGAACAAGACCTAGAGTCATTTATAACAACAGATGCTCCATCTGATTTTAGTGCCATCAAGGCTGGATTCGAACAAACTTATAAAGAGAATACAGCGCCTAATTTTATTTGGAATGACTTGGCAGAAGAAATGGACAATCCTAGCCCAAAGCTCAAAGCTAAGGGGGAAGTTGAAGATTATAGTTTTGTAAAAACAGGGTTTGAGAAAAAATATAGTGCTGTTGTTGTTCCTTTGTTTTCTTGGGAAGATTTGGCAGAACGCATGGATCATGAAGCGGCTTTAGCAGATACAGCAGATCGGTATTCTATTATTAAAGAGAGCTTTAGTAAGGAATTTGTGCATCATAAACCAGCTGTTAATACTTGGAGTGCATTAAACCAACAGCTAACTCTAGATACATACTGGGGACGTATTGCTCAATATTGGGCTAGTTCAGACCTAGGAAAAAAAGCCATCCTATTCACTGCAATTGGTATATTGATAGGTGGAGGGCGATCTTGCCTCTTTAATGAATCTTCAATAGATGTTCCAACAGCTCAAACTATTGCTTTAACAACCAATGGTTCAGGTGCTATAGAAGAAAAAGAGAGTATCCCTACGTTTAAAAAGTCAACAGTGGGTAGCTCTATTGAGCAGCCAGAAAATAAAAAGCTAGAGACTCTACTTCAAAAAGAAAAACAAAGTATTTCTAGTTCAAAAAATAATATTACGACAGTTCCTAAAAAGGAAGGAAGTGTTTCGGGGACTCAGAACAAAGAATTAATAAACGGAGAAAAGAAACCAAGTTCTGTTCAAAAAGGGCAAGAGGAGCAGGATAAGGCTATTAATGTTAGTCCATTAGACGACCCAACTAGTGCGAAAAAAGATAAAAGTGTAATTTTTTCAACAGCGGAAAAGGATGGTTTATTAAGCGATGAATTGGCAAAAAATACAACTTCTACTAATAAAGATAATACCCACACAATTTTAAGTGACAATTTGGATTTGTTTACCAATAGTATTGCTTTGAATTGGTTGGGAACCAATGTTATGAAGGTAGATTTGTTGGGAAGTGGAGTGGGGATCTTAACGCAAAAATATCTTAATGATCCTGCTATAGCTGCAATGGAAGAAGATAATTTTTCTTTGGTTCGACAAGCTCAAAAAGGTAAAAAACTTCGTTTTGAATTTGGTTTAATTAGTAGGACAGGAACCTCTCTTTTTCTCGGTGAAAATACATCTAAAGCGTTTAGCGATAAAGAATTGGCGTCAACTGAAATGTGTGTGACTGGAGCGGCAGGGGTGATGTTGAATTATCATTTTGGATTGAATGATGCTGTTGTTTTGGGGGTGTATCCCTACTCTTTTGCTAAGCAATGTTTTATGGATTATACCAATGACGGAGCTTATGAAGATAAATCTATTGAATTGTCTTTCTTTGATTTTTCAATCGGCTATCAACGTACACTAGTTCGATATAATTCTTTGAGAAAACTACCTTCAAAGTTGTATACTCGAATAGATCTTGGTTTAGGGTATTTGATGAATTCCCACACAACCATTAATAATGAAGCAATACCAGACAATGGTTTATACAAAAAAATCAATTTTTCTGTAGGGCTGGCTTTAGGAAGTTCACATGAAATCAATCAATTTATTATTGATTATGGGGTTACTGGAAATGTAGGGATGAATGATCTTATTGAAGCTTCTAACACAACACCAATACTAAAACCTGCAACATTACTAAATGTTGGAGCTTATATAAGCGTTCGTTATATTCTTTTCCCCAGATTAGAACCATCTAAGAAACAAAGACAATTTGATTGGTCACCACCATTTTATATTGAAGAACCCGCATTTTAACAAGAAAGTTTAACAAACTTATTCGTAAAATTAATTGGATAATTCCCTAATAATATTTGGGGTAAGGTGTATTTATAGGTTTTTTATTAGGGGGTAGCATGATTTTTGCTATTGAAAAACAGAAAATGTGCATGTATTTCATACTTTTGCAGCGTTTGAATTTTACAAAAAATAAAAAATACTATGAAACTACATTTACGATGTATTTTACCTTTTTTGTTATTCTTAATCACCCTATTAATGGTTGGTTGTGGTAAAGAGGATGTGTTCAAAAATCCTACGGCTGTTCTTTTTGATATAACAATGGATCCTTCGGGGGCAGGTGCTTCAGATAACTTAACCCTAAATAATGGTTATATTATACTTAGCAGCTTTAGTGTGATTGGAGAACGAGATCAAGCGGAAAATTTTGAATTTTCAAGGAGTTTTCCAAATGGTTTGAAGATTCCTTTTTATAGCCAGACTACATTTGATGATTTGAGTTTTGAATTGCCTCAAGGAGATTATAGTCGTCTAGTTGTACGTTTTGAAACGGTTAGAACAGCTGCTAATGAGGCTAGCCTTTTTGTAGAGGGAGGTTATAAATACCGTAACCCTAATAAAGTACCTTCAGCAGTAGCCGTACATGTTAAATGGAGTAAAATACAGCAATTTGAGGTAGATGTTACAACTGCTTTAGGAAATAATAAACTAACCTTGAGTGAGGATAAGGTAGAACGACCTTATATTGTGTTGACTCCTAAATCTTGGTTTGCTAATGTATCTGAGTTAATGCTTAACAATGCTTCTTTTATTGGAGTAGGAGGGGTTCAAACAATAATAATTGATGAAAATATGAACCATACTCTTTTTAATGAAGTAGATGCTTTAGTGAGAACCAACTTAAAATGTACTTTATAATAATCAACTGCGTAGCACTCATGTAATAATCGAATACGATTAGCTTTGCTGCTACTGCGTGGTTACTACGTGAGCCTTGTTACTCACTCTGTTTGTTACTCGTACCTCGTGAGCCAGCAAGCTGGGTTCGTGAGGTCGCAAGCTCTGTTCGGGTTTTCAACGAAGTAATGAATAATAATACATTAGTATAAAAACATAACAAACAAACCTATTTATAAAATTTCTTAACAGTGGAAGGACTTTCAGAAAGAGAACTAGTAGAACGTTGTGCTGCCGATGAAAGGCAGTATCAAGAGCTGCTTTATCGTAAGTATGCTGCTGATATGTATAAGGTTTGTATGATGTATGCCGAAAATAAAGCAGACGCATCAGATATATTACAGGAAAGTTTTATTAAGGTATTTAAGAATATTCATCGATTTAGATTTGAGGGCTCATTAAGAGGCTGGATTCGACGTACTGTTGTTCATACTGCAATCAATGCTTACAATAAAAAACAACGAGATATTCAAGTCGTGATTCCTATGTCTGAAAGTGGCGAGGTGGATGCTTCTATTGATAGTATTGTAGGCGAATTAGAGGCTAATGATATTATAAAATTGGTTAATTCTTTACCTCAAAAGGCAAGAGAAGTTTTAAAATTATATGCTATAGAGGGATATAAACATAAGGAAATTGCTGCTTTGTTGGGAATAACGGAGGGAACTTCAAAATCTCAATTTAGTAGAGCAAAAAAAATGTTGCAAACTTCAATAAAAACACTCCATGGATAGGCACCCAACCAATAATAAAATTGGGGAGAGTTTTGAAAAACAAACCCCTGATGATCAGGTTCCTGAGTTTATTTGGGATAACATAGCGAATGAACTTGCTAAAGGTTCATTGCCAGTAGAAAGTGCTGAAAAAATAAAAACGTCTTTTGAGACGGGGTTTGATGATGAAGATTTGCCAGATTCTTTGTGGGAAGGGGTTGCTAGCCAGTTGGAACAAAAATCTTCTCTAAACAAGATCAAAAGTAGTTTTGAAGGGAGTTACACTAAAGATGTGCCTAAGCATATATGGGAAAATGTAGAGGATCAGTTGGAAATTGATGCGGTTTGGCAGCGTATTCACAAAGTTCTTAATCGTAGAACAAGAAAGGGCTATTGGCGGGAAAAAAGTGCACAATTGGGCATTGCTATTTTGGTTGTTTTATGGCTGAGAGGTTGTGGTATAGGGGAGGAGTTGATAAACCCAATTGCTTACCAATCGGAGCCTTCAACTACCGTTGAATATGTAAAAACTACTCCTGCAAATTCTGAAGGGAGCTCCACCTATTCTAATTCTATAGAGGAAGCAGAACAGGATAAAGAGACTCCAATCGCTGGATCAAAGGTTAATCTATCATCAAAGCAAACTCCATGGAATCAACAGGAGTCTACTACTAAACAGACCTTAAGAGCCAACAAAGCACCTCAAATTGTAACTAAAAGGAAGCCTACAAGTACTATAGGAGAAACAATAACAGGATTGAAACCTATTGCTGTAAACGAAGAGGAAGGACAAGGAGCAAATCAAGTTGTCAATACAACATTAGCTATAGACAAACGCAAATCAGATGATGCTCTACTCCAACAGCCAAGTTGGCAATCTAATAATAATACCCCTGTTTCTACTGGATTTATTCCTGTAACATTGCCTAATACAAATAATACTACTCAACATTTACAAGGGGCGAATGTAATAACAACAACTCCGTCTATTCATTCATTGATGCCTTCTTCAAAGGAGTTGATCTTTCAAAAGGTACCAAATCATGAAATAAATCCCATTGTAGTTAAGCCAATGATTGCTGATTCTGGAATTTATGAGTTGAGCAGTTTTCAAATTCAATCGCTTACTCCTTCTAAGAGACATACATTGCGTTTTGAAACGGGGATGAATACAAAAATTGGGACTTCGTTGTTGTTGGGAAGTGCAACCAACCGAGCAATGGAGACTACAAGTATGTTAAAGACTAAGGTGCGAACGGCGCTTAGTGTTGGTGTTGTACTAGCTTGCCATTTAACAGCTAATGACGCCGTTATTATTGGTGCTTATCCGTTTTCGAGCAATCAGCAATATTTTGGTGGATATACTAGCGAAGGACGCTATTATCATAAAGAGATAAAATTAACTTATTTTGATTTTACGATTGGTTATCAACGTACGTTGTTTCACTATAATGATTTTGGAATGATTCCTTCCTCTATGTATGCACGAGTGGGGTATGGTTTTGGTTATCTTAGCAAAGGAGAAGAAGTACTGAATGGCGTTGCTGCTGAGTTAGGTAGCTCTTACAATAAAATAAACCATAGTTTAGGGTTAGCTATTGGTAATACGCACCGAATCAATCGATTTGTAATTGATTATGGTTTGTCCGCTAATATAGGAGTATCTTCTATTCTAAATCAAAATTCACTAGGAACAACAACAGAGTATACCAACTTAATGAACATGGGAGGGTATTTAGGACTGCGTTATGTGTTATAATTTATATGCCATAATCGTATTGATCACTTTGCTCCCCAGTATCAAAAAATTTAACCCACTTTCCTTTGCGAATCCCTTTTTGATATTCTCCAGATGTTTTTAACTGTCCATTGGGATAATAGGTTTTCCATAAACCCTGCTTGATAGCTTTGTTATAATCGCTAACTAGATAATACCCCGAACTACTTAGGTTTCCATTGGGGTAATACGTATTCCACAAGCCATCTTTTCTTTCTTTATTGAGCTGTCCCGTCTCTTTTAATTGTCCGTTGGGATGATAAGATTGATAAAGGCCTTGCTCGTCTTTATTAAAAGTACAACTACTTTTTAATTGCCCATTGGGATGATACGTTTTGCATGAACCTATTTTTTTGCCTTTTTCATAATAGTGCAAACTCTTCAACTGGCTGTTCTTGTAGAATGTTTTTTGGGTGTCGTTAAGCACACCTGCTATAAAGTTTTGTTCGGATGCTAATTGCCCATTAGAATGGTAAGATTGATAAAGACCACTTACCTTATTGTGATGGTAAGTACCATTGTTTTTTAATTGTCCATTGGGGTAATATTCTTGGGCAATCCCCTCCAAGGTATCCATATTATAACTACAGCTACTTTTTAATTGCCCATTTTCATAGAACTGTTTAGAGGAACCGTGAAGAAAACCAAAGCTGTAATATTGACTGGACTGGATTTGCTTTTGAGGCGTATTGTAATAGGTGGTATAAAGTCCATCTTTAGGTCCATAACCTTGACTATTTTTATTGCCTCCCAAGGCAAATAAGATAAGCGTAAAAACGTATAAAATGGACAATATCCAATTAATAAAGGGGCGTTTCCATTGGAAAAATCCAATTAAAAAGTAAAATAAAGGGATAGCAAAAAGAATTAAACTAGGATAAATATAGCAATTTTGATAAAGGGGGTAACTAAATATAAAGCTGTTAATAATCAATAGAACTCCTAAACCTATCTTATATTCTCGTTGTTGTTCTTCAGAATAAGAACTGCTATTAACAGCATAAAAAAAAGAAATCAGAACAAAAGGCAGGTGGAAAACTCCCAATATAAAAAAAAGGTAAATTGTTGGTATCCCTAAAATTGTTGTTGCATTAACAGCAGAATGAGTTTGGGCTTGGATTGGGAGAACGATAAAAAGTTGGATCAGACATAGATACAGGTTGCTTTTGGTGGAATATATTGACTTCATAATTTTTCATTAACCTAAATGAGTTATTCTCATTACTCCGCTAGAAAATCGTATTAAATTGATAATCAGCAAAATAGCTTTTTGTGGGTCAGAGTATTAAAACACTGATTATCAAATTGATATAAGATGGTTTTTATGTTTTTTGTTAAAACTAAAAAACTATCTCATGACCGTAGGGAACTAATCAGCGGAGTATTAATTCTATTAGAATAAAGTAATTTTTGTAAAAAGTTACAATAAATTAATGCGAGAAGCAATAGAGAATTGATACTTTGCTTGCTTTTGCCTACCTTTGCTTGTCCAAGATGAAATCTCATGAGCATGTTTTATTTTGAGTTTCTTTTTTTGTACTAGGAAGAACGAAAACCGAAATTTCACTTGGAAACCAATTTTTTAGTAGAGTAAGTATCGATCAATTATTCTACTGAATATATTTTAAAACGTAGATTGAATGACAAATACAACAACAGTTTCTTCTGTTACTACCCTTGAGCGTTTAAACAAAATAGTACAACAGCGCATAATGGTTATTGACGGGGCAATGGGAACTATGATTCAAGAATACAACTTGACGGAAAAAGACTATCGAGGTGAGCGATTTGAAGATTTTCATCAAGATTTAAAAGGGAACAACGATCTGCTATCCATTACAAGACCTGATGTAATTGAAAATATTCACAAGGCTTATTTGAAAGCAGGTGCTGATATTATTGAAACAAACACCTTTAATGCCAATGCTATTTCGCAAGAAGATTATGACTTGGCGGATATAGCTTATGAAATCAATGTTGCCTCGGCTCAATGTGCCAAACGTGCAACGGCTTATTTTAACCAATTGAATCCTGAAAAACCTCGATTTGTTGCAGGGGCAATTGGTCCTACGAGCAAAACGGCTTCTATGTCTCCGGATGTGAACGACCCAGGGTATAGAGCAGTTACGTTTGACGATTTAGTAGGGGCTTATTATGAACAGGTACGTGGACTTGCCGATGGAGGTTGTGATTTGTTTTTGGTAGAAACAATATTTGATACCTTAAATTGTAAGGCCGCTTTATTTGCAATTGATCAATATTGCGAAGAAGTAGGGATTGCGTACCCTGTTATGGTTTCGGGAACAATTACTGATGCTAGTGGTCGAACTCTTTCTGGACAAACTGTCGAAGCATTTTGGATTTCGGTCAGTCATGCTAATTTGTTTAGTGTGGGGCTCAATTGTGCATTGGGTGCAACCGAAATGCGCCCCCATATAGAGGCTTTGGCTGGTATTGCAGATTGTTATATTAGTGCTTATCCCAATGCTGGTTTGCCCAACGAGTTTGGGGAATATGACCAAGATGGGGAAGAAATGAGTGGCTATGTTAAGGAATTTGCATCAAGTGGTTTTGTTAATATTATAGGTGGTTGTTGTGGAACATCTCCAGAGCACATTCAGTGTATGGCAGAGGCTGTTCAAGGCTTGCCCACTCGCAAAAAAAATCAACCTTCTATTTATACCCAGTACAGTGGTTTAGAACCTTTGATTGTTCGAGAAAACTTGAACTTTATCAATGTAGGAGAGCGTACCAATGTTACTGGTTCTCGAAAATTTGCTCGTCTGATTAAGAATGGCAATTATGAAGAGGCACTTTCTGTTGCTCGTCAACAGGTAGAGGGTGGTGCACAGGTGATTGATGTAAATATGGATGAAGGGCTTTTGGATTCTAAGGAAGCAATGGTTACTTTCTTGAATTTGATTGCTGCGGAACCAGATATTTCTAAGTTGCCTATTATGATTGATTCTTCCAAATGGGAGGTCATAGAGGCTGGATTAAAATGTGTACAAGGAAAATCTATTGTTAATTCTATTTCTCTAAAAGAGGGGGAAGAGGCATTTATTAAACATGCCAAATTATGCAAGCGCTACGGTGCTGCAATGATTGTGATGGCCTTTGATACAGAGGGGCAGGCTGACACAACTGATCGAAAAGTAGAAATCTGTCACCGTGCGTATAAAATTCTAACGGAACAAGTGGGAGTACGCCCTCAAGATATTATTTTTGATCCTAATATTTTTGCCATAGGAACAGGGATAGAAGAACATGCCAACTATGGTATTTATTTTATTGATGCCTGTAGAGAGATCAAACGCTTGATGCCGAATGTGAAAATTAGTGGTGGGGTTAGTAACATCTCTTTTTCTTTCCGTGGCAATAATGTCATTCGAGAGGCTATTCACTCTGTGTTTTTGTACCATGCTGTTAAGGCAGGGATGGATATGGGGATTGTGAATGCTGGAATGATGGAAATTTATGAAGATATTCCTAAAGAGTTATTGGTCTTAGTAGAGGATTTATTGTTCAATAGAAATCCAGAAGCAACAGACAAATTAATGGAATATGCGGAGAAGGTAAAGGGGCAAGGTAAAAAGCGAGTGGTAGATTTGTCTTGGAGAGAAGGAACCGTAGAGGAACGTTTAGCACACTCTCTAGTTAAAGGAATTACAGAGTATATTGTAGAAGATACTAAAGCTGCACATGCCAAATATGTAAGCCCTCTTCGAGTGATAGAGGAGCCACTCATGGCAGGGATGGATGTGGTAGGAGATTTGTTTGGTGCTGGTAAAATGTTTTTGCCACAGGTAGTAAAATCTGCTCGGGTAATGAAACAGGCCGTTGCTTATTTAACGCCTTATATTGAGGAGGAGAAGAAAGATTCGGGGGGAGCTTCTAAAGGAAAAATTTTGATGGCTACGGTCAAAGGGGATGTGCACGATATTGGTAAAAATATTGTAGGCATTGTATTGGCTTGTAATAATTATGAAATTGTTGACTTAGGAGTTATGGTTTCTTGCGATGCGATTCTAAAAGCAGCGAAAAAAGAACAAGTTGACATTATTGGGCTGAGTGGCTTGATTACGCCTTCTTTGGACGAAATGGTCTATGTTGCCAAAGAGATGGAACGCCAAGGTTTTGATATTCCGTTGATGATTGGAGGTGCAACTACCTCTAAGACGCATACAGCAGTGAAAATTGAACCTCAGTATAAAAATAACATAGCGGTTCATGTTTTAGATGCTTCTCGTTCGGTTACAGTAGCTAGTTCTTTGTTGAATAAAAACAAGGAAGAACAAGAAGCTTATGTGGAGGCTATTCGTAATGAATTCGAAGAAGTTCGGGTTCGTCGAGGCAATCGTAAATCTGCTAAAAAGTATTTAACGTATAGAAAGGCTAGAGAAAACAAACTTCAATTGGATTGGGCTAATTATACACCGCCTGTTCCCCTTTTTACAGGAACAAAATTATTTAAAGATTTTGACCTTAATACATTACGTAAGTATATAGACTGGACGCCCTTTTTTACAAGTTGGCAATTGAGAGGTAAGTACCCTGAAATCTTAAAGGATGAAATTGTAGGGGTAGAGGCGCAAAAGTTATTTGATGATGCCCAAGTATTGTTGGAACGAATTGTCAATGAAAAATGGTTGACGGCAACTGCTGTGATTGGTTTCTTTCCTGCCAATAGCGTCAACGATGATGATATAGAGGTATATACGGATGAGACTCGTTCTACCTTGGCTTATACCTTGAGAAATCTGCGCCAGCAACGTCAAAAAGCACCAGGGCAGGCTAACTATTGCTTGACAGATTTTATAGCACCTAAAGAGAGTGGTGTGAAGGATTATATTGGTGGTTTTGCCGTTACTGCTGGTGGAAATATTGAGCAATGGGTCAAAAAATTTGAAGCAGATTTGGACGACTACAACGCAATTATGACCAAGGCGTTAGCGGATCGTTTGGCAGAGGCTTTTGCCGAATACATGCACGAACAGGTTCGAAAAATACATTGGGGCTATGATCAAGCTGAATCTTTGAATAATGAGGAGCTAATCAAAGAACGTTATCAGGGAATTCGTCCTGCGCCAGGTTATCCTGCTTGCCCAGAACACACCGAAAAACGAACCTTATTTCAATTGCTAGATGTAGAGGCACAAACAGGGATTCAGTTAACAGAAAGTTGTGCGATGTACCCTGCTGCTTCTGTCAGTGGGTGGTATTTTTCTCATCCAGAGTCTAAGTACTTTGGCTTGGGGAATATTGAAAAAGATCAAGTCGAGGCTTATGCTCAACGAAAGGGGATGCATAGAGAAGAGGCTGAACGTTGGTTGATGCCTGTACTAAATTATGATATTTAGCACCAGCCATAAATAAACAGCAATTGCCTGTCGTTCTAATGGACGACAGGCAATTTTTTTAGAGGCCTTAGAAAGAAAAGTTTCCAGAAACATCGCCCATTTTTACAGCGTAACGATCCATATGATAAGGAGCATTGTTTCTACAATTGTTTTGCAAAAAAGATAACCCCCATGGATCTGTAACCATAGGAAGTACCAAGTCTACTTCAGGGACAAAGGTGACATTATTGCCAGGAAGGGTAATCGTAATACCCAAAATCAATTGTTGGATGGCTGTAATATCATTGCCATCAATAACTCCATTGTGGTCTACATCAGCAGCAACATAACGTCTGGCAGCATCAGACTCAGGAATAATATTATCAAATGGGGCAATATTTAGAATATGTCTTTGAATGTGAACCAAGTCTAATGTAGACACACCATTTAGTTGACTGGTGTTGTAATTCATACAAACTGGACCTGTTGTTGAGCTACATAGTGCATAGTTACCCAAAGTATTGGTATAGGCTGTCCAGTTGGCTTGTGTAACCTTGACCCCAGAAATACTTGACCAACCACCATTCCATGCACGGACTTTGCCAAAGATAGGTCCCCCAGGACAAATTGCTTTGGGAGTAGCAATAGCTTGTTCTTTATCTAGTTCTGTTTTTATACTTTGTTCTTGCGCTTCAAAACGTTCAAGAACTTCTTTGGGAGCATCCACAAATTCTTCCCAGTTCTCTAGAGTGAGCTGATTAGGATAGGTTTTTACAACATCTTTTTTACAAGAGATTGTCAATGCAGTCATGGTAAGGGCTATTATCCCCATCTTCATCCTTGTTTTTTTCATTTTTTTAAATTTTAATTGGTAATCAATTATTTTATAGATGTCACAAAAGTATATAAATAAATTAAATAAACTACTTATTTGTTATAAATAAAATGATTAAGTATTTGTTATTCAGTGTTTAAGTATAAATTAATACTAGGAAGAGAAGTACGAATATGGGATGAAGTGCAGTGAATATGGATCGGAAGAAAAGATGCAGTTATAACATTTTAATTTTGAACCACTCGCTAATTGTTTATTTTGTATTTAGAAACTTAGAGGACAAACTAAAAACAAAGTGCTCAGGAGCCAACAAGCTAGGTTTGTCCTGTACTCAAATTTAGAAAAAAAAAGAGCCAAACAACCATTTTGGGTTTTATAGCATCTATGCTTATTGAATGAGAATCAAATGGCTATCAACCTAGCATTATATTTTGTAACTATTAATAGTAAATACATGAATTTTTTTAAACAGACAGTGGTTTTATTAACTATTGCAATCGCTTTATTTATGACAGCCTGTACACAGGACAACTCTACTTGTACCCCTCCAGCTGTAGCACAAAATATTGTTGGAACTTGGACGATAACAGGAGGAACAGGAACCGTTGAATTTAAATCAGATGGGACGTTAGTAGACCCCAATGATGATGTATTGGGAGGCTATGTTAACAATGATACCTTTAGTGTCAAAACATATGTTGTTGCTAATGACACGCTTTCCGTTACAGCGGCTTCTCCTACGACTTCTAATTCTATGAGTGGGGATTTTCCAATAACAGACAATCAGTGTGATAAAATCACAATAAGTGTATTGGGTTTTAATACAGAGCTGAATCGTCAATAAATAATTGTAACAGAATAAAAAACTAGAGGCTGTTGGAACACGATTTCCAACAGCCTCTTCTATATAGCTTCGTAAAAGATTGATTTAAATCTAGTTATCTTCTCCAAAAAAATCAATAAAAGCATCTGCCAATTCCAAACCAATATTGCGTTGTGCTTCTAAGGTTGATGCACCAATGTGGGGAGATACAGAAATTTTTGGATGATTTAATAAGTCTTGATTAGGAGTAGGTTCATTGGTAAATACGTCTAGTGCCGCTCCAGCCACTTTACCACTTTCTAGTGCTTCTAATAGCACCTGTTCATCAATGGTGCCCCCTCTTGAGGTATTAACTAAAAATACACCATCTTTAAGTTGTTGCATTTCAGCAGCTCCTATCACAGGCTGATCGCTACTAGGAACATGAATTGTAATATAATCGCTTTTGGCAAAAACTTTAGCTAAGGGAACAGTACTTAAACGAATAGAAAAGGCAACATCAGATACATCAGGAGTGCCCAAGTCGATGTTGACCGTGTTGTCAAATAAATCGGTCGCTAATACTCGCATTCCTAAGCCTAATGCTAAACGAGCTACCTCTTGACCAATACGCCCAAAACCAATAATTCCTAATGTTTTACCTCTTAATTGAACCCCTTTAGAATATTGTTTTTTGAGTGCTTTAAACTCAGTCGCTCCTTTGGTGGTCATATCTCTATTGGCTCTGTGCAAAAAGCGAGAAAGTGTAAATAAGTGACCTACAACCAACTCGGCAACAGACTGAGAAGACGCTTTAGGCGTGTTAATAACTCTGATGCCTTTAGAACGAGCATATTCAACATCAATGTTGTCCATTCCAACACCACCTCTTGCAATCACTTTTAGATTAGGGCATTGATCAATAAGTTCTTTGCGAACTTTAGTAGCCGAACGAACAATAATAGCATCATAATTAGGAAGCTTTTCTGCCAATTCCTCTTGAGGAATCTTGGTGTCGTCAACAGCGTAATTAGCCTCTTCTAATAGTAATTTACCATCTGGGTGAATACCATCGTTAACTAAAATCTTAATCATAATTTTTTATTATTAGGTTGTTAAAATATGCTCTTTTAGAGTATTTTTATGACCAGTTAGATGCTACCTTGGGTTTTAAGAACAAGGAGCATTAATGAATGAAAATCAAAGGTAACAATTCAATAATCTTTTTTACATATTCCCTATAAATTATTTGCCTAAGCGCTTTAATGCTTCTTCTGCTCTTTGATAACGATTTCCATTGCGCACAGCGTTTTCATAAGCACGGACGGCTTCGTCTATTTTGCCCAATTTTTCTAAGGCTTCTCCCTTAAAGTAGTAAGCTTCTCCAAAAGTAGGATCGTATTTAACGGCAATACCAAAAAAGTGTTGTGCCTGTTCAAAGTCGCCTTCTTCCATAAAAAACAAACCATAATCATAACAACCATTCACCTCTTGAGGATGGTGAAGAATCAAGCGTTCATAGGCTTCTTTGGTTTTTTCCAACATGCCATTATCCTTGGTGTAATTTTGGTGAAAAAACGCTGCTTTGCCTTTTAGAGCTTCATAAGAAAGAGAATCTATACGCAGTGCGTTGTCATAATATTGAAGGGCAATTTTTTCTTTTTTGGCAGAAAAGATATGCGCTAATTGCATATAGGCATCAATATGATCTGCATCTTGTTCAATTGCCGTCTGAAAGTTGCCAATAGAACTGAGCGTATCACCGATATATTTTAGGATTAAGCCTCGCATAAACAAACCTTCTACATTTAGTGGAGATAGTTTTAGCACCTTTTCGGCAGAAATTAATGCTTCATCATAATGTTTTACATTGAGATTAATTTCTGAATGTACCAAGAGCAGATGAATGGTATCTGGATGGATTTCTAAGGCTTGTTCCAAGGTTTTTATGGCGGGTTTTGACTTGTTGTTTTCCAAGTAGGTCCAAGCTAATAGCCTTGCCGATTTCCAATTGGTTTTGTCGTAATCGTAGATGATACGAGCCTCTTCTTCTGCTTCTGTGTACATGCCTTCTTGAGAATAGGCTTCACAGCGAGCAACTCGAAGCGCCATGTTATTAGGATCGGCTATAATGTCTTTGGTAATAGCGTCAATAGCAGGAATACCCGTAAATTGACCGTGTTCTGCTTGAAACTCATCTGGTTTTTGTGCTGCTTGTTCACAACTGTAAAAACCAATAAAAACCAATAAAAGCCAACTAATCGTTAAGATTCTTTTTGTTATCATAAAACATTAAATTTATTCTCTTTCTTTTATTTCTGAGTAAACTACTTTTTAGAGGGGAACTTGATCATAAAACTTTGGATAATAGCCATTTTAGTGATCTATTGTTTGGAAATAGTTTGCTGAAGTAAAATTTTTTTCTTAGATTTATTATTACCCTACAGCGTTTTGTTGGTCAATTTTGAAACAAATGTACAAAATTCACAGTACCTATATGTAATAATAGTTTATGGATTTTGTGTTTTACAAAAAAATACATACAAATACTTATTTAATTAACCTCCAAAAATAATGTTTGTATAGTGGGGTGATTGTTTAGATCTTTGGTAATCCTCTATTATCGTTGTAGCTGTCAATAACAACATGGTTTTAGGAACTCTCCAAGACAAATAAATTGACAAAATAGAGGAAACAGCCTAATTAGGGAACTTTGGTTATTTATCCTATCATTATTTCGGCATAAACTATTTTAAAACAGTGTATTATCTCTTTTAACCTAACGAAGAGAAATAAATGCTTTGCTCAATACCAAAGGAGCAAGGTCCGAAAGTTTGGATAGGTTCTACTTACTTAAATCGATTGTATATGAATAAATATTACTACATATTTTGGATAGGAACGCTTAGCTTTTTTGGTATTAATGTGGCATCGGCTCAAAAAGTACAAATTTCAGAGCCTGTAGATGTTGCGAATGAAGTAGATTATGAGTTGATTGCTAAATATGAGAATCAAGTCTTATTATATCGCAAAACAGAAACAAAATTTTTTATTCAAAGCTTTACCAATGGAGATTTAAAACAAAATTGGGTGAAGACCATTGAGTTTAATAAAAGGGATATAACCCCTTTTAAGATTGTTCCTCACAAAGAGAGCTTCTCTATTTTGTATTATTACCACAAAAAAGGAAATACCTATATCCGTGGAAAAGAATTTGACACAGAAGCAAAGGAAATTGACGATTTTGATATTGGCGTATTTAATAATTTATTTGTCTTACACAGACATCAAATTATTAATTCTCAAAATAAGAAATTCTCATTAATATATGTTCCTTCCTACAAAGGGCATCTTGAAGTGATTAATTTTGATATGGTGAATAAAGAACAATTGTGGCAAGAAGAGTTGCGTTTTTCTGATCTTAGCTATCACAAAGATTTTCAACAATTGCTAATTAATAATGGGGGAGAAGCCTTTATTGTTTATAATCAAAACAATAACAAACGCCAGCGAAAAAACCATCAGTTTTCTATTTGTAAAATAGGTTTAAATAAGGCAAAACATTTTCATACCATACCATTTTATGATTACATATCTTACGATATGAATGTACAATACGATGAGATTAATCAGCAACTAGTAGCAGCAGGGCTTTATTCTACACAGAACGCTGTAGCCAATGGGATTTTCTATTTTAATACCAATTTTGAAGCCATCCCTACGGTTCAAATATCAGAGTTGGAAGAATCTTTTATGAGAAGTTTAACAGGAAAGAAGTCAAAAAAAATTACTGGAATCCAAAACTTTATGATTTGTCAATTGGTGTTGCGAAAAGATGGCGGTGCTGTATTGGTTGCAGAACAACGTTTTTCTTATGAATCTTCTATGGCTTTTTATGAAGAAGAGCGCAGCAAGGCTCAAGCAGATTACCTATATGAGAATATATTGGTAGCGTCTATCCATCCATCGGGCAAAGTGTATTGGAAAGATGTTTTGTTCAAAAGCCAGAGTTCAGAAAATGACAATGGGCGTTATTCTTCTTTTTTTGCTGTAAAAACAAATTCTAGCATCCGTTTTTTGTATAACAATGATATTTCATGGGATACTAGTATTTTTGAATATGTAATTAACAGTAGTGGAACTGTAAAACGTAATGTTGTTGCGCATCAGGAGCGTAAAAGTGGTGTTTTGCCTCAATTGGCAAACAGTATTCAGGTTTCGGCATCAGAAGTAATTGCCTTGTCGGAGCGAGATCAAAAGTTGCGACTGCTGAAAATTAACTACTAATCGATTTAACGCTAAATGGATCACATCAGGAATTATTAATCTGGAAGCCCCGTAGAGTAATTGAACGCTATGGGGCTTTTAGCGTAGAGCACTTACCCAAAATCGCACAAATCTTCCTATTTTTTATTTATAATTTGAAACCTAAAATTTAGAACTTCTCCTTAAGGCATTGTATTTTTGGTAATTCTTAAATTGAAGTTGTTTAAAAATGGACTTACTTTGTTATGCGTTTCATTTATGAGCCAGCAAGCTGGGGTCGTAAATGCTTAGCCGTTTTGTTGAACTGAGCCTAAGGTGAGCTCAGGCAAGTATAATGAAAGCTATTCGCTTCACTGATTTTCAGTTCTCAAACAACTTTACATTGTATTTTGTCAATCCAAAAAATACCTACGTGCTACAAATTTTTAGAGACAATCAGGTTTTTACTGCTGTATTTGTTATTCTTTATTTCTTACTCTTTAGTGCTAATATTTGGTTTTATCCTAGTGAAAATTTAGGAACCTTTCAAGAACTGCCAAGTACCTTATCAGCATGGTTGATGGGCTGGTTGGATAATCCCACCAATAATAAAATAGCATTTAGCCTACTCCTTTTGGTACAAGCATTGGTTATTAATACAATGGTAAATACATTTAAAGTAGCCAAACAATACTCTTTTATTACGGCCATTTGTTATATACTCCTACATTTTAGTTATGTCGATATAGATGTTTGTTCGCCTGTTGTTTTGGGGAACACATTTTTGTTATGGTCGCTTTATAGCATGTTTAGTAGTTATGAGAAACGAGTTTCACTAGGAGCGATTTTTAATATAGGATTTGCCGCAGCTATGGCAGCTCTTTTGTACAATGGATTTATCGTGTATTTCTTTTGGATAATAATTGGTTTGTTAATTGTTCGTTCATTTGACTTGCAGGAATTTATCTTATTGTTGTTAGGTTTTTTTACCCCCTTTTTCTTGTTGGGAACTTATCATTTTTTAGGAGATAATTTCGGAACTTGGGTTGATCAGGAACTAATGATACATTACTCTACTATGGTAGTGCATTATGAGACCAATATAGAACTGTATTTATTATTGGTTGTATTGCTGTTTCCTTGTCTTTTAGCACTAGGTAATTTGCAAGGCTTGTATTTTAAGACAACATCTCGTGAAAAAAAATACATCAATGTAGTTTTGTTGATGCCTGTTATCGCTTTGTTTAGTTTCTTAGCACAGAATCAATTGTACAGTTATCATTTTACTTTATTTATAATCCCAATTAGTATATTGTTAAGTATTACCCTGCAATCGTATAAAAGCTTGGCAGCAGCAGAAGCAGTACACTTTATCCTTTTTATGATTGCAATAGGGGTACAGTATCAATATTTCTTTTTTCAATAGGATTCATTTTGGCATAATATTTAAGTAAAATTTACTGTCTTTACTATAGTATTTGCTAATGCAACACAAAAAAAATAATTATGAAACATCTATTTGTTATCCTCTTATTAGCCATTTCTACTTTTAGTTATGGGCAAAATAATACTGTTTCTTGGGCGTTTGAAAGCAAAAAAACGGGCAAAAATGAGTATACTCTTTACCTAAAAGCTACAATAAAGGATGGCTGGTATGTTTATTCTCAATACCTAGAAAGTGATGATGGACCAGTACGAACAGAAATTGTTTTGGAGGATGAAGGCACCATTAGTTTGGATGGGAAAGCAGTAGAAGAGGGACAGCAAATTAAGGGCTATGATAATCTTTTTGATATGAATATTATCAAGTATAAGAAGCATTTGACAATCACACAAAAAATACATACCAAAGGGGATGAAAAAGTGAAGGGGTACATTACTTTTATGACCTGTAATGATGAACAGTGTTTGCCGCCTACAGATGTACCTTTTGAAATCAAACTAAAATAGGTTGACGATGCTAGGGGTATTTTGATTCGATATTTTATAGATTTATTGTAAGTTTCGTTACCCCCGTTAAAAATCAACGGAGTATTAAAGTTTATAACGATTGAATTAGAGAAAAATATTAAGTAGAAAACAATAAAAAGAGCAAGCGATTTAGTTTGCTCTTTTTGTCGTTTATAGAGACAATTGGAGGATAAAAAAAGAATTAAAAAAACGTTAAAGAAAGCTTTTTTTGTTAAGTTATAGGAAAATATAAAAATATCTTCATATCTTTATAACTATTCTTGAACAAGAAAGAATTAAATAATTGAAAAGAAGCTTATCGTAAGCATTTTTTTCTATTTTTGTTAGAGGTCGTCTAAAGTGAAATTCAAAACCCAATGTCTTGAATTTTATAATAAGCATTTAGCCAACGACCTCTTTTTAAGAATATTATAATCTGATTCACACCTGTTTTATTTTGTTAACCATAATTAGTATCCTATGAGAATTATCCTTTCTACTCTTTTATTATTGAGTTTAGTATCGTTCAATCTTTTGGGACAAGATAGCCCTGTCAAATATACCTGGGAAGCTAAGGCGCTCGGAGAGAATGAATATGAACTTGTATTCAAAGCTAAAATTCAAGACGGATGGTACACTTATTCTCAATATTTGGAGAGTGAGGATGGTCCTATTGCTACTTCTATTAATTTTGAGTCTAATAACGAGACCAAAGTTGGCAAAGCAACTGAAAAAACAAGCAAACCAGCTTACAAAGTATCAGGTTTTGATGAAATGTTTGATATGAATATCACTAAGTACAAAAAAAACTTAGAAATCAAACAAAAGATAAAGGTTACTGATCCTAACAAAAAGGTGTCAGGGTATTTGGAATACATGACTTGTGACGATACGAAGTGTATGCCTCCTACCGCTGTAGAATTTGAGTTTGTTCCTTCTAGTATTGAAGGGGCGGCTACAACGGATAAAGCCGAAGTAGTTCCAACAGAAACGCCTGTAGAGCAGCCTACTGAAACGCCTTCTGATCATCCTGCTCCTACGGTAGATCCTAACAAACCAGTTAATTGGGTTATAAAATTTAATAAAATTTCTGAGGATGAAGTGGATTTAATTGCTACTGCAACCATTGGAGAAGGCTGGTATGTCTACTCTCAGACCTTAGAGAGTGAGGATGGCCCAATTCCAACTACCATTAATTTTGAAGGAGAAGCCGTTGTAGAAGAAGTTTCTAATGTAGAAAGTACTTCTGTGCCTGAGAATAAATTAAAAATGATGGATGAGGTTTTTGATATGGAATTAACCAAATTCAAACATGATCTCACCATCACCCAACGCATAAAAGTAAAAGATCCTAAAACACCTATTATCGGTTATCTGAACTATATGACCTGTGATGCTACGAAATGTATGCCTCCTACCGATGTAGAGTTTAATTTTAGTTTCAAAGGAGGAGATATTCCTGTAGGAGAAAGTTTTAATCCATACTCTGAAGATGGAGTATATACACCTGCTAATCCAACATTGATAGAAACAAATTTAAATCCTATTGGTAATTGTAATGGAAATGGTGTTATCAATAAGACTGCTAATGTAGCAAGTATGGGATGGTTGACAATTTTTTTATTGGGATTTGCTGGTGGTTTTGTTGCTTTATTAACTCCATGTGTATTTCCAATGATTCCCATGACAGTTTCTTTATTCTCTAAAGGAAAAAAGAAAAGCAAAGCAGAAAGTATTAAAAATGCATTGCTTTTTGGAGCATCAATTATTGTAATTTATGTATCTCTAGGTCTAGTAATTACAGGTGTTTTTGGAGCCGATGCTTTAAATCAATTATCGACTCATTGGTTAATGAATCTAACCTTTTTCCTCTTATTTACTGTTTTTGCAGTTTCTTTCTTTGGTTATTTTGAAATAACACTTCCTTCTTCTTGGGCTAATAAGGCAGATCAGGCTTCTATGAAAGGCGGTTTTTTAGGTACCTTCTTTGGCGCATTCTCAATTTGTTTGGTTTCTTTTTCTTGTACAGGACCTATCATTGGGACTTTATTAGTAGAGGCAGTGAAAGAAGGTTTTCTTGCTCCTGCAATTGGAATGCTTGGTTTCTCAATTGCATTGGCTCTGCCTTTTGCACTTTTTGCAGCATTTCCTAGTTGGTTACAATCTCTCCCTAATTCAGGAAGTTGGATGACAACAATGAAAGTTATCTTAGGGTTTATAGAATTAGCATTAGGACTTAAATTTTTATCAACTGCCGATTTAACACAGCATTGGGGAATTATGCCTTATGAATTATTCATTGGTTTATGGGGAATTATCTTTGGAGCAATGGCAATTTATTTATTTGGCTTGATCCGTTTTCCACATGATAACCCTAATGCAAAAATATCTAATCCACGAAAAGGGTTAGGAGTGTTGGCAAGTTTATTAACAGTGTATATTTTTTCTGGGTTTATGACGAATGCTAAAGGGACATTTGTTACTCCATCACTTTTAAGTGGTCTAGCGCCAGCTGTATGCTACTCTTATGTTAAGCCTTGTGATTGTCCTGCAACTTTAGATGAATGTTTCCATGATTATTATGAAGCTTTAGCATATGCTAAGAAAGTAAATAAACCGCTTCTTGTTGATTTTACTGGATATGGCTGTGTTAATTGTCGAAAGATGGAAGATAATGTATGGACAAAGAAAAAGGTTAATGACATTATTCGTAATGAGTATGTTTTGGTTTCATTATATGTAGATGATCGAGAAAAATTAGATAAAACACTGGTTACTCCTAATGGGAAGAAAATCCGTAATGTAGGAAATAAATGGGCAGAATTTCAAGAAGTAAATTTTGTTACTCAATCTCAGCCTTATTATGTTTTAGTTAATACAAAAGAAGAGGTATTGAATACTCCTGTAGGATATACGCCAGATGAGAAAGAATATATTGATTTTCTTAATTGTGGTGTTAAACAATTTAAAGAATCGATGAAATAAATAATTGTAAAAACTTAGTTATATAAAAAAATAATCGATTCAAAAACAAAAGCTTTATTCCTTTTGTTCATATAAAAAACTTAACTTTGAGGGAGAAGAAATACACTAGTGTATTTCTTCTCTTTTTGTTTATCAACCATGTAGAGCAAAAAAGTCATAGAAAGCTCAGGAATCCCCCTATACTAGTTGCTTTGCATAACAATCCACAGTTATCATGAAATTTAGTGATTTCACCTACGAACGCCCTAGTATTAACGATTTTAAGGGAGCTTTTGTGAAGCAGCTCCAAGTGGTTCAAGAAGCCGAAACGTTTCAAGAGCAGAAAGAAGCAATTTTAGCAATCAATCAACTCAGAAGTGATTTTGATTCAATGTACTCCTTGGCATCTGTTCGCCATTCTATTGATACTACAGATCGTTTTTATGAAGGGGAGAATGATTTTTTTGATGATAACTATCCTGAGTTGAATGAACACATCAATGACTATTTTAGAGCGTTGCTTGTCTCTCCTTTCCGACCTGAGTTAGAGCAAACATTTGGCAAACAATTGTTTGTTATTGCAGAGTTGCGTTTAAAAACATTTGAACCTGCAATTATAGAAGATCTAAAGGAAGAAAATAAATTAGATTCTCAGTACCGAAAAATTAAAGCTCAGGCGGCTATTCAATTTGATGGGCAGACGTATAATTTGTCTTCTATCAGTCCACTAGAATTGTCAGAAGATCGAGATACTCGCAAACGTGCTTCTGAGGCAAAATGGAATTTCTATGCAGAGAATGCAACCTCAATAGAAACGATTTATCACGACATGGTTCAGATTCGCCATAAGATGGCAACAGAATTGGGCTACAAAAATTATATAGAATTGGGCTATGCTCGTATGTTGCGTTCAGATTATAATGCTGAAATGGTAGCCAATTTCCGCCAACAAATCCAAGAACATATTGTGCCACTTGCCACACAATTATTAGAGCGTCAGTCTAAACGCTTGGGACTTGATCATTTAAAGTATTATGATGAAGAGTTTAAGTTTCCATCTGGCAACCCCAAACCTAAAGGTTCGCCAAAATGGATGGAGGATCAGGCTCGTATTATGTATGCTCAATTGTCAACAGAAACAGACGAGTTTTTTAAGTTTATGAGCGACAAAGAATTGATGGATCTAGTGGCAAAAGATGGCAAGCAGACAGGGGGCTATTGTACCTTTCTCAATAAATTTAAGTCTCCTTTTATCTTTTCAAATTTTAATGGGACGAGTCATGATATTACGGTATTAACGCATGAGGCAGGACATGCTTTTCAGGCTTATTCTACCAGTAATAATATGGAACTGTATGACTATTTGTGGCCGACCTATGAAGCTTGCGAAATTCATTCTATGAGCATGGAATTTTTTACTTGGCCTTGGATGGATTTGTTCTTTAAGGAAGATACCGATAAGTTTAAATTTTCGCATTTGGCAGGCTCTATTTTATTTTTACCTTATGGTGTGGCAATTGATGAGTTTCAACACATTGTGTATGAAAATCCAACGATGACACCAAAAGAACGCAATGAGGTTTGGTCAAAATTGGAAAAGAAGTACCTTCCTAATCGAAATTATGCAGGCAATAAACATTTGGAAGAAGGGCGTTTTTGGCAGCGCCAAAGCCATGTGTTTGGAATGCCTTTTTATTATATTGATTATGTATTGGCACAAGTTTGCGCTTTCCAATTTTGGAAGCGTAGCTTAGAAAATAAAGAAGAAGCTTGGAAAGATTATATTACTTTGTGTAAAGCTGGGGGAGCAAAATCATTCTTAGATTTGGTTGAATTAGCAAACCTCAAATCACCTTTTGAAGAGGGTTGTTTGGAAGATGTAGTAAAACCTATTCAAGCGTATTTGGATCGTGTAGATGATTCTCAATTTTAGTATAGGTTTCTGTGAAAAGTCCTATCAATTTGGAGGCTTGAAAATAGAAATACAGTTCTTTGACAAATCGTGTGGTAAATACTAAAAAGGGTAAGCTTTTAACTACTTTTTTTAGAAGAAAGTAATAAGTCGTAAGTCGTATGTCCTGTATTTACAGGAACTAAGCATACGACTTACGACCTATTATTTATAACAAAAGAAGTAATAAGCAGGCAAGGTAGTTTACGATTTCACACGATTTGTCAAAGAACGAGAAATATTTAAACTATTTTCAAGTTTTCAAATTGTGATTGTAGATGAACAAAAGCACGATTATCGAAGATAAATATACGTTGCTCTTAAAAAGGTATTGATCGGTACAATCTATGCTTTCCTTTTCCTCGATTCTCCATAATTTGGTTATGTTTGTACGAAATTAATGTATCTATTAACAATCATAACCATGAAAAAATATATTGTATTTTGTTGGCTGTTATCATTGGCTTTGGTCATGCCATTAAATAGTCATGCGCAAAAAAAGAAAAAGGGAAAGAAGGGAAAACAAGAGCAGGTAGAAAAACTTGTTGCTAAGAAAAAAACGCCCCCTAAAAAAGGGGCTCCTAAACCTTATAAAGAGATTATAACTAAAGAAGCACTTACTCAAAAGGGCTTAATTATCACTCATAAAGTAGATGATAAGTATTACTTTGAGCTTCCTTTAGATCTGTTGGAAAAGGAGATTATGGTTGTTAGCCGAATTTCTGGTTATGTCAAAAATTTGAGCTTTGGTGGTGCAGGAATGAAATCTCGTCCTCAACAAGTAATTCGCTGGCAAAAGGTCGATAACAAGATCTTGATGCGCTCTGTTTCTTACCATAGTGTGGCGAATGAAGAAGAACCTATTTATAAATCTTTGAAAAATAACAATTTTGAACCTGTTATCCATAGTTTTCCGATCGCAGCGTACAAGAAGGATACCTCAGGGAAAATGGAGGGGATTGTTATTGAAGTGAATCCATTTTTTACAACAGATGTTGCGCTGATTGGTGCTTTGAACGATTTTCAGCGCAAAAGATTTGCAATTGCAGGAGTGGATGCCAAGCGTAGTTTGATTACTGAAACGAAGAGTTTTCCTTCGAATACAGAAGTACGCCATATTTTAACCTATAGAGGTAAAAAACTACCCGATAATTATTTAACACAAACCTTGTCGGTAGAGATGAATCAATCCTTTATTTTGCTGCCAGAAACCTTGATGCAATCTCGTGTTTATGATGGTCGAGTAGGATATTTTTCTATTCAGCAAACCAACTATAGCTCTGAAAGACAAAAAGCTCAAACGCAGCGATTTATTACCAAATGGCGTCTAGAACCCAAAGATATGGAGGCGTTTAAACGAGGGGAATTGGTAGAGCCTAAAAAACAAATTGTTTATTATATAGATCCCGCTACTCCTAAAAAATGGCGTCCTTATCTCAAGCAGGGGGTTAACGATTGGCAAAAAGCATTTGAAGCGGCTGGTTTTAAAAATGCAATCATTGCTAAAGATCCTCCAACAAAAGAAGAAAACCCAGATTGGAGCCCTGAAGATGTTCGATATTCTGTTATTCGATACATTACAACTGATATACCGAATGCACAAGGGCCGCATGTACATGATCCTCGCACAGGTGAGATTTTGGAATCCGATATTCTTTGGTATCACAATGTAATGAATTTGCTTCGAAACTGGTATCTGATACAGACCGCTGCCATCAATCCTTCTGCACGAAATGTTCAGTTTGACGATGCTGTAATGGGGGAATTGATTCGTTTTGTTGCAGCGCATGAGGTAGGGCATACCTTGGGGCTTCCGCATAATATGGGGTCTAGTGTGGCTTATCCAGTTGATTCGTTGCGTTCTCCAACCTTTACGGCGACACACGGAACAGCTCCTTCTATTATGGATTATGCTCGGTTTAATTATGTAGCGCAACCAGGCGATGGGGTGAAAAATCTAGGAGCGAAGATTGGTGAATACGATATTTGGTCTATTATTTATGGTTATAAACCAATTCCTGAAGCCAAAAATACAAGCGATGAACGTGCTACCTTAAACCAATGGATCAAAGAAAAAGCAAATGACCCTGCTTATCGTTTTGGGGCACAACAATGGCGTATTATTGATCCTTCTTCTCAAACAGAAGATCTAGGGGATGATGCGGTTAAAGCCAGCTCTTTGGGGATTAAAAACCTAAAACGAATTCTACCTCAGTTGCTAGAATGGTCGGCAGAAGACGGTAAGGATTATAGCGACTTAAAAGAATTGTATGGTCAAATATTTGGGCAACTTAACCGATATATGGGGCATGTTACTTCAAATATTGGTGGTGTTTACCAACATACTAAAACCTATGACCAAAAGGGAATTATTTTTACGCATGTTCCCAAAGTTAAGCAGGAAATGGCAATGGTTTTCTTAAATAAAGAATTGTTTCAAACGCCTAAGTGGTTAATAGATGCTTCTATTTTGGATCGAATAGAATCTACTGGGGTCGTGAATAGGTTGCTGAATATGCAAAAGAGAACACTCAATAATTTGTTAGATGCTAGTCGATTAAATAGATTGGTAGAAGCGGATGCAACAGAAGGTAGTGCCAAGGCTTATACTTTAGTAGATTTGTTTATGGGGCTTAAAGCTGGTATTTGGGGTGAACTAAATAGTGGTATTACCATTGATGTTTATCGTCGTAATTTGCAACGAGCCTATATCGAAAAAATGGGAGCGCTAATGAAAAATCCCAAAGATCAATCGGATGTAAAGGCAATTACACGCAGTATGCTAAAGCGTTTAAAACAAGATATTAAGAACAATATTGGCAAACAAAACGATGATATTTCTATTTTTCACTTAGAGGATATAATAGAACGTATTGATGTGATTTTAAATCCAATAACCAGTGCTAAACAAGGCTAACGGTTTTGTGCTAAGATCGTAAGAACTACGATGTATAAAACTATAGGTGTCGTAAATTAGAAGTAAAGTCGTATGTTATTATTTTGATCATAAATAACATACGACTTTTCTATTTCTATCCAACTCACTACTGCAAAAGGTAATCTAGAACCAATTACGATCCCACTTATTGCTTTTTCTTAAAAAAATAATTCCCCAAACCTAACAATAACAAAAAGAGGACACTACCACCGCTGATCAATACCCAATTGGGCGTTTTGGTAATAGCGGCAATAGGGGTGGTGTCGCCAATTAAGATATAAGGACTCCATAAAAAGGGATGCGCCATGACGTTATTGGCATGGTCAATATAGTGTAACTTGGATAGAGACAGCGCCTCATCCTTATCCATACCTTTCTGCAAAAAATGGTAATAGCCATTAATAATAGCATAGGTAGACTGGTCGTTGACACTCCATAAGGTAGTAAAAATGCTTTTTGCACCAGCATAAGAGAAACCACGGGCTAAACTCATAATTCCTTCTCCTCTAAAATTTTTGCCTAGGGCGGTTTCGCAGGCACTTAAGACCACCATCTCTGCATTCAGCTCTAGATTGTATAAATCGCTAACATATAAAAATTCATTTTCTTGTTCATCCTTTATTTCTGTAAATGCCAATAGGGAGTAATCAGGGTTATCACTGTTGGCCATGCCATGTGTCGCAAAATGGATAATTTTGTAGTTGGATGCAATTTGTTTGAATTGCTCCTCAGTTGCATCACGGTCTTTAAAGACTGTTCCTGTTCCTAATAGCGCACTGATTTTTTCAACCTCAGGTTGGTTAAAGGTTAATGGAGATAGCGAATAGCGTTTCCCTCGAATGACACTTGTTGCATGTTTTCCAAAGGAGGGCGCAAACCCTGCATAAGTATGCTCTGTTTCAAGGTGAATTTTGTTCATCATCTCTTGGAGCAACGTAGCAGAATAACAATAGCTAATGCTGTGTTTTCTTAATAGAAAAGGGTGCGACTTATATTGGTTGGGGGTATTGACTTTTTCGGTAAGCAATGGCTCAAAAGGCATATCACACATAGGACCAGCAGGAACAATAAGTAGGCGCTTGGGCAAGGACCCCAATGGCTCAATTAATTTTTGATACATCTGATAGGCTCTCTCAGCATATTGTTTGGCAAATTTAGAATGCATTTGGCGATCTCGCTCTTTGTTGGATAAAAAATAACCGTAGATGCTTTCTCGTAAATCCCCCACACGATCCAGCATGCTTTCTTGACCATCTAAAGGGATAAGTTCAAAGGTTGTTTGGGTGATTTTAAAGGCATAAATACTAGAATCGCCTACAAAATATTCAATAAGAGCTTGATCTTCTTTTAGTAAACTACGAATCTGTTCTAGGTTAAGAATGTTAAGTTGATACTTCGTTTGATAATATTGAGGGTTATTGATTTCTAGATTTTTTAAAAAATCTTGATAAGTTTCTCGTTTTAAAAAAATCTGTTTCTTAAGTTTTTTTATGGTCTCCTGTAGATTTGGGTTTTCTTCTTGAGTCAATTGAAAAACCTTTTGCTCTAAATCAATAATGTCCAATTTCATTTCTCGCTCTTTAATCAAGTCTTTTTCTGAAAGCCCTGAAACTTGTTGAGCTTTTGTGTTTTGAAAAGACTCTAACAAGCTAAGACCTTTGCTTTTTTCCGAAAAATAGAGGGCTTGTTGGTGGTAATTTAGATCTCCAGTTGCTTTGGCTAGAGCGATACAAGTTTCAATGGCATTTTCGTAAGCATCTAGGGTCAAGTCGGACCATGCAATATTGGAACCACTACTAGAAAAATCAGCACGAATCCGATTGACTACTTGGTCAAATAGACGAATCGTTTGAAGGGCAGCTTCTAACTTCTTTACCTCTTTTGTTCCATATTTGTAATATAAATACCAACAGCGTGCTTTACTAGCTAGTACGTCCGTAATCATATCATAACTAAGGCTATTGGTTGCCTGTTGAAGGGTAGGTAGATCCCAGATGTCCTTTTGATTGTAGTTTTTAATAAGGCTAATTAATTGTTGTTGTTCATATTGTAAAGCCTCTGCATATTTACCTTGTAAGCGATAAAATGTTGCCCTAGTGGCAAGGCTGGCAACTGCTTCTAAACTTTTTGGGGCGTAGATATTTGAGCTTTTAGCTTCTGCCTGTTCCAACAATAGCTCTGCTTGTTCCATTTTTCCTTGGTCTGCTAATACCGAACTCAGATTAAATAAAACTTGTATTGAATAAGGGTTGTCTTTAGGGAGGTGTTTTTTGGCAATGGCTAACGCTTTTCTGTAATAAAACTGGGCAGAATCTAGGTTGTTTTGGAGCTCATTCGTTTCAGGGGCTTTGAAAAAAGCATAAGCAATTTGCTGGCAACAATTTACTTGGTTGGTATAATCTAGCAGTTGAGGGCTTTGAAAAAGAACCAAAGCTTGTTTTAGATAAATCAAATCATTGCCGCTCTGTTTTAGTTCCGTGAGTGTCGCCCCTTTTTCTAATAAAGCAATGGCCATAGCCGAGTCGTCTTTTTCCTTTTCAAGAATCCGAATGGCTTGTTCTTGGTAATCTAAGCTTTTTCTAAAGTTTCCAATTAGTTTATAGTTGCTACCTAGTTCCGTATAAATGCGAGCTAGAACATTTTCATCTTCTTGCAGCTTAACGGCTTCATCCAAAAATTCAATGGCTCTATTGTAGCGTTCCGCATAACGACTAATAACGCCCAAATTATAATAGTCACGTGCTAAATCAGGATCATTGGGGTTGATGTTTTCCCGAATAAGAGCTGCTTGTTCAAGTTGAGGAAATGCCGCCTTATAGTTATCTTGTATATAGTGTATTTTACCAATGTTTTTGTGCAACAAAGAAATAGAAATTGCTTTATAGTTAACACGGTTTGCTTCTTCTATATAATTTGAGGCGGCTTGTATTCCCTTTTCATATTCTCCCATTTGAATATGATTTTCTACTCTAGTAACAGCACAATCAAAATAGGCAGGCCAATTATTGGTATTATCATAAATCTCAGCAGCTTGTAGCAATAAAAGATCTGCTTTAGGTAAATCGCCTGCTTCAATAGCTTCGTTTGCTTTATTTATAAATACTTGGGCGGCTGAGCCATCTTGACTCAATACCCAATTATTAAAAGCCAAAAAAAATAATAAGAAGAGTAAAACTTTCATAATGAGGCTAGATTAAGTCCTGTTGAGGAATGTATATAAGCGACCAATTATTCTATATAGAAATTGGTCGCTTATAATTTAGAGAAAACGTAAGCATTAAAAATAAACTAATTATCCTTGATAGTCAATAGGTAGTAGTGTTTAGAACTTTATAATCTTTTGACTATACTGCTTATCTCCTAATGTAAGTTGTATAAAATAAACACCAGCCACCAATTCCTTGGTCGATATTGTTGTATTGGTTGTACCCAAGGGTAAACGACGATGTTGTAGGCGTTGTCCCTGTATATTAAATAAGCTCAGTTCCATTTTGGTTGAATGCAAGCTATAATCAAAAGCTATGGTCAAGTTATCCATTACAGGATTAGGATAAATGCTTATTGGTACTTCAGAAATTTGGACTAGTTTGTTGTTTAGGACAAACCCTGTTTCAGCACACAAGGTCTTATTGACAATACGATTCAGTATGGAATCTGCTTTGTGATAATTAATACGTCCTTTAGATGCAATTTTGGCACTATCTAGATGTTGTAAGGTATCCACCCCGTGAAGTAGTGCATATTTTACGGCAAAATAAGTGGCATCAGGATATTTATCAAATAATAAAGCAGCAGCTCGTGAGACTTGCGGTGCAGCAAATGAAGTCCCTTCTACGGCAATAAAACCATTGGTACTACCCGCCAAAGGGGTGTTCTCATACCATGGCGCTGCAATATCTATATGTATATTGCCATAGTTAGAGCCAGGGTGCAAAGCAGTAGCGGTGAAATTAAGTCCTGCAACAGCCAATATATTATCAATGGTTAGTAAACCAGTTGTGTCCCAAATAGAATTGGAAGGCCAATGGCGATTGGCTAAATTTCCTTGAACCAAACGACTATCGTTCCCCGCAGAAGCAACAATCAAAATACCACAGTCTTTCCCAACATAGGTTAAGGTATTTTCTAATACAATACAAGGGTCGCCATAATATCCCCAACTGGCATTGATTACACGAACTTTAGCCGTCTCTCCAGTAGTGGTAGTGCGTTGGTAATCTGCTGCATAACGAAACGCACAAGCGGCATGAAATAAGGAACCAGAACCTTCTTTGTCGGTATATTTTAAAGGTAGAATACCAATATCAGTTTGCATCGCTCCTGTATCTGGTAGGATGTTTCGTTGGCTAATCCCTGCTACAATTCCTGCTACAGAAGTTCCATGCCCATGATCGTCTGTTGCATTATTGTTATCTCCTAAAAAATTATAACCAAAGGTTGCAGAGGGAAGGCAACTGTTAGCTGTTGAGGCTCCTTCTGATAGGTAAGGGGTTAGTGCAGGATAATCATAATCAACACCAGAGTCAATAATTGCAACCAAGGTTTTAGCTGTTGTATTGCCTGAACCTGTTGGAAGGTTAACCGTATC
This sequence comes from Aureispira anguillae, assembly GCF_026000115.1. GTDB lineage: Bacteria > Bacteroidota > Bacteroidia > Chitinophagales > Saprospiraceae > Aureispira > Aureispira anguillae. The sequence continues at coordinate 5,522,182 of NZ_AP026867.1, read as the reverse complement.
AGGCAAAGGGTTGGTTGTTCCTGAAAGTAAGCTATAATTAGGATCTGCACTTAATAATTGTGGTTTCCCAGATGCTTTGGAGGCGGTTTTTTTGGTGCCTTTTCCATTGGCCTCTAACATGGTACTAGCGGTGTCTGAAATGCTCCATAATTCTATATCACCACAGAGGCATTGGTCAATTGGTTCTGCTCCAAGCTCTGTTCTAAGGGCTTGCTTTATAGAGTCTTGTTCTTGTGGGCTATAGAGTGCTAAGGTGTCAGGGTGAAACTGCACAATAATAGATTGGCAATGAATGGGTGCTCCAGAGCTGTCTACACAATAACCTACTTCTATTTTCTTGGGTAAGGTATATAAGGTTAAGGCAGGAAAGGAGTCGTTTTCAATTTTGGCGCGATATAACCATTTATGGTGATTGGATGAATCTAAATGTTGAACGCCTAATCGATGGATGTTGGCTGCTGTCGTGTCAACGCCTAATAAATAGGTAGAATCTCCAATAATATTGTTGGCTGCTAAATTAGGAGCTGTTAAACCGCCTATTTGTTCTGCTAAACCAATTGTTTGTACAACAGGATTGGAAGGGCTCCCACCTTGAATATTCGCTGTATCAATTCGCTCCCAAGCATATTTGTTGTCGATATAATTGGTTGAAGTTTGCTCGGCAGCTACAATTCCAATTCCTGCTGTAAAAGTGATGCGACTACCTGGAGTTCGTCGCCTTACCCCTCCAATGCCTAATGCCTCTTGAGGAGCATAAAAGAATGCGGTAGAGTCTATTCCACTTTGAGGAATATAATGATTGTAGACTGTGCCTGAAACTTGTTTTAGTCGAAGAATACGTTTAACTCGAAATAAATCTCTAAAGTCAAATTTATTGCCTTGAAGTTCGAGTTCTTTTAATGCTGCAAAGCGATTATTTAGTGCTACATTGGTTAGGATGGGGGTAGAATTTATATGATTTAAAGCGGGGGTAACCCTGTTAAAATGATTGTTACTCGCATAGAAATCTTCAAGCGGCATATTTGTTCCTTGATTTGCTAATTCAGCTAATTGAGCAAGAAACAACCAATCGATTCGCAATTCTCCTTTTAGGTTGTTGTTGCTAAGGTCAAGCTCTCTTAGTTTAGAGAGCCCTAGATAACCATTGTTATTAAATGGTGCTCCAACGGTATTGGGGGGATTGGGAAGGCTGCCCCGAATTCGATTGTTGTTGAGGTACAACGTTTCTATATTGGGCATTTTTTCTAAAATATCTAGGGGCAGTTTTCCTACAAGTCGATTGAAGGAAATGTCAAATGTCCTAATGGATGCATGAGGATTGTTAAGTGTAAATTCCAACGAATCTTGGATGTTTGCTGTATCCATCAAGTTGCGTGCATAGAGCCACTGTAAGCTAGGAACCGTATTAAGCAAAACCTCAATCGGTTTAAAATCTTGTAGCAATAACCCTTCTATGTGTAGTTTTTTGAATGCTGTTGACGTAATTGGGCTACTTGGTACTTGAAGTCCTGTAAAGGGATTATAGCTCGCATACAAAAACTCTAAATTGGGATACCTTGATGTGATTAACCCCTCTACATCTAATATACCTGTTAAATTATTGTTTCTGATGTCTAAGTGTTTTAATTGAGAGGAGGTTACCAAGGTATAACTACTAAAGGCACTTGTAGGTGTGGCTAAAGCAGTATTGGCTTTTAGTACTTCTAAACTAGCAATATTCATGGTTAGGTAACGGAAAAAATCACTATTCCCACTAGAGAAATTATTAGAACTTATATCAATTTCTTTGAGAGTGGGGGATGGCCCCGTGGTGTTGGGTCTCAGAAAACCGCCAATACTATCAATCCCAATATTATCAAGTAATAGGGTTTGTACAAAGGTTAAATTATCGCCATCAAAAATAGAAGGAGGTAAAATACTTGGGCTTGTAGAAGAAGAGAGCCCCCCAAAATTAATTCGTGTAATTCTATAAGAACTGGAAGTAGGGTCATAGACTGTATCAATATAAGTCGGAACCCAACTAGATACGTTATTAGAACTTAAACCACCAGTATTACTTAAGCCTAATTGGTCTCGCAAATTAAGTATAGTGGTAGAATCATTGGGGTAAATCTGAGCGAAACTATTAGGAGCTAGTACAGCAATAAAAATAATAGGTAACAGCCATTTTATGAGCTTCATAGACAAATCGTTTAATGATTACCTTTTATGGAGTGAAAGGTGCAAATATGGTTATTAGAATATAAAATCAGCAACAGTTAAGTTTTAGAGACGATTAATTACCATTCTGTTGTCGCATCGTAAATACTTGTCCTGTACACAGGTTTGTTAAATTTAGTGTTATTACAAATCAATTTTTAATCTTAGCCTTTAAATCTGTCTTTGATTTGGTGGAGTATGAGTCCCATTTTAGAGGTATTAGAGCTATACTGCATGTTTTCTTACGAAGTAATAAAATTATTATAAAGTATAAGCATAAATCTAAAATAGGTTGTTATAGGTGTATTTAAAAAACGCTTGTAATTTTGTTTGTAGTGTGCAAAGGGTTGAATTTTAGGTGTTAGTAAGTAATTTTGTTTTGCTGGAATCAGGAGACCAGTTTATTTTTTTTCTTTGTTTTTGTCCCCCAAAGTACAAACGATTATGCGCTATGGCTTTTTATTGAAAACGTTTTAATTCTTTTCCTATAAATTCCGTTTCTGATAATTTATAATTGTCAGAAAAAATAGAAATTTAATCACAAAAATTTAGCCGAATTGTCATAAACAAAATCTAACTTCACAGCGCTAAATACTTTATTAGATTATTTGTTATGCGATTATCTATATTATAAGTATTTATTGTGCTTTGACAAATTATATAGTGTTGTAACGAGCAAACTACTATAAATAAATTGTTTGCTAAGTTATTGTACACGATTGATCAGAGGACTGTATTTTTTATAAAGCTCGCCCACTAAAAATATTGTGGTTGGGGTAATCCAATAAACTATTTAATTCTTAAAATACTGTTTCACAATGAAAAAAACAGCTTTATATGACAAGCATCTTAGTTTAGGCGCTAAGATTGTACCGTTTGCAGGCTATGAGATGCCTGTTTCTTATAGTGGAATTATTGACGAACATCAAACTGTACGAGAGCATGTTGGTATTTTTGATGTGTCTCATATGGGAGAATTTATTATCAAAGGAGAAGGAGCTTTAGATTTAATTCAGCGAGTAACTTCAAATGATGCTTCTAAATTGACCGATGGAGATGCTCAATATTCTTGTTTGCCAAATGGAAAAGGAGGAATTGTTGATGATCTTTTGGTGTATAGATTGGCAGAAGAGGAATATATGTTGGTGGTGAATGCCTCTAATATGGATAAAGATTGGGATTGGATTTCTAGCCACAATACTTCTGGGGTAGAAATGAAAAATATTTCGGATGATACTTCTTTGATGGCTGTGCAAGGTCCAAAAACAGCGGAGGCGTTGCAAGCATTGACAGAAGTGGATTTGGGAGCAATGAAGTATTATACTTTTGTTAGAGGAACTTTTGCTGGCTTTGATAATGTGATTATTTCGGCAACAGGATATACGGGATCTGGTGGCTTTGAAATTTATGTTGCCAACGAAAACGCAGCAGCCGTTTGGGATGCTATTATGAAAGCTGCGGGTAGTCATGGAATTAAGCCGATTGGATTAGGAGCAAGAGATACACTTCGTCTAGAAATGGGCTATTGTTTATATGGCAACGATATAGATGATACTACTTCTCCATTGGAAGCAGGTTTGGGATGGATTACCAAATTAAAAAAAGCAACAGACTTTGTGGATAAAGAATTTTTAGTAGAACAAAAGGCGGCTGGGCTTACTAAGCGATTGGTTGGTTTTGAGGTGTTAGACAAGCGTCCTCCTCGCCAAGGGTATCCTATTGTGAATGCTGATGGGGAAGAGATTGGCAAGGTTACTTCAGGAACCAAGGGACCTTCTGTAGGGAAACCAATTGGAATGGGCTATGTTCAAAAAGCGTATTCGAAAAAAGAAACGACTATTTTTATTGATGTTCGTGGAAAAAAAATAGAAGCGAAGGTAGTCGGTTTGCCATTTTATAAAGCAAAATAAATAGCCTAAACGGCTTAAATAATTCTATAAACTGTCATTTAGGCATAGGTTTTAATTGTAAAACTGCCTGAATGGCAGTTTTTGTCGTTTGGAACAGCACTTGATCTACTAGAAGCAACAACACAATCATTAACTCAAACAGGTTTTGGATATTGGAACTAGCTGTGGTTATGATTTAATGTTTTTAAGCTAGTTTCCAATATCCTTACCACAAAATAGCTAACAATGAGCAATTATAAGTTCAATACATTCGGTTTCAACTTTGACGATTTAGGAAAGGCGGTAGATGACTTTATGCACAATATAAAAGTCAACGATATTTTTGGCGCAGATGCAAGTCACACGATTCCTGCTGTTAATTCTTTTGAATATCCGACTTATTTAGAGTTGCAGGTTGCGGCTCCTGGGCTAAAAAAAGAAGATTTTGAGCTGCATGTAGAGAACGATACCCTTACTATTTCTGCTCGTGCAACAGATAAAGAGCTACCTGAAGATGTCAACGTTCGTAGAAAAGAGTTTAATTACTTGAACTTTAAACGGACTTTTTCTTTGACGGATAAATTTGACCATCATAAAATTAAAGCCAAATATGAAGCTGGGGTTTTGATCGTTTCAATACCCAAAAAGTCAGAAGAACAAAAAACAAAAATAAAAGTAGATGTTTTATAATGCCCAAGCACTAACAGATTGAAATGTTAGGGGACAACAGAGTAAATAGAAAATTCGATTGTTGGAGAAGAATTTTCATTGCTTGGGAAAGTTTAGGGGTTTTAAATTAATCGGAGTTACTATGGTGTGGTAACTTCGATTTTTTTATTTTTATGCCAAGCGTATAAATTTGATTAAAAATTGAGTAATAAAATGAAAACATTAAAATTTAAGACCAATATTAATTGTGGCAATTGTATCAAAAGTATTACCCCGTTTTTGGATGAGGTAACAGCCATTAAAAACTGGTCGGTAGACACGGAACATTCAGATAAAATTTTGACAATAGAAGGAGAAGATACAATTACAACCAACTTGGTTATTGAGACGGTAGAAGATGCAGGTTTTGATATTCTAGCCTTGTCGTAATTCTGTTCGATCTTTACTGCTAACGAAATGCAAAATCAATGAGATATTTTATAGAATTGGCTTATAATGGAACACGATTTAGTGGTTATCAAGAACAACCTGGAGAACTAACAATCCAGTCAACAATTGAGAAGGCATTGGGTATTTTATTGCGAGTACCCACCAAAATAGTGGGATGTGGTCGCACGGATTCAGGAGTGCATGCCTTGCAATATTTTGCACATTTTGAAACCGATCAAGTATTAACAGATGATTTTACCTATCGCCTAAATAGTTTGACGGGAAATGATATTGTTTGTTATCGTGTATTTTTAGTAGAGGACGAGGCGCATGCTCGTTTTGATGCCGTCTCTCGCAGTTATCAGTATGTGATTGATTTGGTACAGAATCCTTTTCGTCAAGAAACGGCTTATTATTGTCGATATGGAAACCGCTTGGATGTAGAAAAAATGCAATTAGCGGCACAGCTCCTATTGTCTTATAATGATTTTACTACATTCTGTAAAAGTAAGACAGATACCAAAACGAATCTTTGCGATTTGCGACATTCGGAATGGACGTTTTATGAAAAGGAACAACAATTGGTTTATAGGGTTACAGCCAACCGATTCTTGAGAGGAATGATTCGATTAATTGTAGGAATGTGTATCAATGTCGGCAAAGGAAATATGGATTTGGAAGCCGTTAAATTGGCTTTGGATCGCACAGAAACGCTAAAAAACGCACTTTCTGCTCCTGCACAAGGACTTTTCTTAATGGATATTAAATATGATTATGTCTAGGAGGGGGCTACTGTTGTTGTGATTGTAGGTGGGTGAACTTTTATTTTTTTAGAAGGGTTATATTAATATAGAATAGTTATCATTAAAATAAAAGATATTATGTTTAAACAAGAAAATTATCCTACCGCAGCCCCTTATTACTTAATGAATCGGAAAGCCTTAGATGGGCAGCGGCAAACTGTTTTTATAGCAGAGCAAAAATACCAACATGTTCCCGCAGAGGTAAGTTATCATTATAGAAAAGAACGAGTAGAAAACGAAAAAACGCAATTACAACAGTTCGTTTTGGCTAGTTATTTACCTTTATTATTAGTCGCTAAAACCGCTTCAGGAGAAGATAGTGAAGGGGTAATTGTTTTGATTACCTGTTGTTTGATTGCTTTCTTTTTATTTGGAATCACAGGTTGGAAAAACGAGGAGATTAAAAACAACTAGTTGAGGAAGGGAAAATTAACTGTTAATTTGAAAATTTGAAAATGAAATTGTAGATACATTTTCAAATCTTCAAATTAGTTGATTTAGCGACTAAAAAAGCTCTAAAATTATCTTATGGATTATAAATAATCTGCCCCAAAACGTGCTGCAAGCTCCTTTGAAACTTGTTTGATTTCCTGCTCCTTATTTTTAGGATAAATCAAAAGCACATTATCTTCGTCTACTACAATATAGTTTTCTAGATCTTTTACCACAACTAGTTTGTCTTTTGTTGCACGCAACATACAGTTGGAGGTATTAATGGCTTGTATAAGATCTGGAGTTGGGCTACTAATTGCATTGTTGTTCTCATCTTTATTAAACTGTTCATGCAAAGAACCCCAAGTGCCTAGGTCAGACCAGCCAATGTCAGCAGGTAAGGTGTAAATATTATTGGCCTTTTCCATAATAGCATAATCAATAGAAATGCTAGGAGTGGTTGGGTAATATTCATTTAGAAACGCTTGTTCTTGATCTGTACACCAAGCTTTTTCGCCCTGATTAAGAATCTCATAAACGGCGTTTGCATGTTCTTTTATCGCATCTAAGACTGTATTAACGTTCCAAATAAAAATACCTGCATTCCACAAATAATCTCCACTTGCAACAAACTTTTTGGCATTTTCTAAATTGGGTTTCTCTGTAAATTGATGCACCTTATAAATAGGGGAAGGGCTATTGGGATCAAAGTGGATATAACCGTATCCCGTGTTAGGATTATTGGGTTGAATCCCCAAGGTTAATAAGGCTTTGTTTTGATGGACAAAATCTAGTCCTGTTTTTATTTTTTTTATAAATTCCTCCTCTTTAAGAATGATGTGATCAGAAGGAGCAACAACAAAATTAGCATTGGGATTAATCGTGCGAATTTTCATTGCTGCATAAGTAATACATGGAGCAGTATCGTTCCTAGATGGTTCTGTAAGAATTTGTTGATCCGTTAGTTCGGGGAGTTGCTCTTGAATGATTTTTTTGTATTCCATGTTGGTAACAATAAAAATATTACTAACGGGACAAACATCCAAAAAGCGTTCAAATGTTAATTGTAAAAGTGTTTTACCTAAACCAAGAATATCTAAAAACTGTTTAGGCTTTTTTTTTCTGCTACTAGGCCAAAAGCGGCTACCTATTCCGCCTGCCATAATAACTACATAATTGTTGTTGTTCATAAAATGGTTGTGATAGACACTACATTAATAGAATACCGAGTAAAAAGTTTTTACTAAGATAAAGTCTATTGTTAGTGACTAACTAAATTTTTTGTTTTGGTGATTAATATAAGCAACATTATAGTTGCTCAGAATTAAACATGGAAACAATAGAGGTTAAGCTTTCTTCAATAGTTGTATCAAAGTAATTTTTCAAAAAGAAGGCTTGATAACGTCGAACAGGGTTGCTGTCTTTTAGTTCTTGCAATTGACAGCGCCATGCTATTTGGGTATAATTGGTGTCAGCAACCGCCAACACAATAGTTCCTAAGAGCGTTAATTGCCCTTCTGCTATATCAAACTGATATTTTATTTCTTTGTTTAAAGAACTTTCGGTAATGGTTAATTTGCCATTGATTTTATTGCTTTTCCAGATTTGGACAGCTCCTAATCCTTCTTTTTGTTCTGAATACTCCAGCGTCAAATCATCAGATGTCCAAACCGTCCAATTGGACCATTTTTCTAATGAATTAATCAAGGGGAATAGTTCTTTTGGTGTTGCATGAACCAATTCTGCTTTTTCAACAACCCAAGAAGCAGGTAGAAATAACCCTGCCAAAACAATGGTTAGAAAAAAAAGACCCAATAAAATAAATAAAATAAAGAGTGTTGACATCCGCTTTACTGATTCTTTACACAAAAAGTTATTCCAATCAAATGTTGTCCATTAAGATAATCTTGTAAGAAAAGTAGCCGCCTAATTAAGCGACTACTTTTATTTATAAGTTAGAATAAATCAATTTCATGTATACTTAAAATAAATGAATTGTTCAGGTGTCTATATTGATAACTAATTCAGCACTTTTGCTTGCGTTTTCCAATCGTAACGTTTGTATTTGGCTCCAAAACCAGGAATTTGTTTGTTTAGGCTGTTCACTTCTTTACTAGAAAGCATAGCTAACTGTTTAAAGGTAGTGATACCAACTGTTTCCAATTGCCCCGCAACAACCTTACCCAGTCCTTTAAGAGACGTTAAGTCATCGGCTTTTAAGGCATCCCCATTTTTGCTTTTGCGATCTGTTGCCTTGTCATTAATCATGACATTTTGCTCTCTAGCAGCACTGCTTGTGTTCTCAATTTCGCCAAAAGCACGCAATAGAATATTTTCTTGTTGTGCTTGATGTACTTTTTTGAAACCAGTAGCAGGTGAAGCACTAGATTTTCTAGCGACCAATTGGATACCATAATTGCGATAAAATGCTAAAATATATTGCCAAGCCCCCATATTAGAAGGTTCTTCTTGAACCCAGAACCATTCTGCATGACGGTATTTTTTAATGGCTTCTTTGACCTGTTCGATCGGAAACGGATAAAGCTGTTCTAAACGAACAATTGCAATATCATCTCGTTGATCGGCTACTTTTTTGTCTAATAGTTCGTAATAAATCTTTCCTGAGCAACAAAGTACTCGTTTAACGTTTTCTGCTTGTTGTTGAGTTGTGATTTTAGGATCGTCATAGACTTCTTGAAACGAACCTTGTGTCAAATCTTCAAAAGAAGAAACACATTCTCTGTACAAGACTTCTTCGTTGGAACGATTTAAATCTTTAGGACGCAATAGTTTTTTAGGACTCATTACGACCAATGGTTTGCGGAATGGTCTTGCTTGTTGACGACGCATTAGGTGGAAGAAGTTGGCGGGAGTTGTTACGTTGGCAACGGTCATATTAAATTCTGCACAACTCTGTAAATAGCGTTCTAATCGAGCGCTAGAATGTTCAGGTCCCTGTCCTTCGTATCCATGCGGCAACAACATAACCAAACCTGTCATACGCTGCCATTTGCTTTCTGAAGAAGAAATAAACTGATCAAACATGGTTTGGGCACCATTGGCAAAATCTCCAAACTGAGCTTCCCAAATTACTAATGGATCTGGGCTTGCCAAAGAGTATCCAAATTCAAAACCTAGAACTGCAAACTCAGAAAGTAATGAATTGTGAATTCTAAATTCGCCCTGTTCTTGGGCTAGATCATTAAAGCGATTGTACTGTTGATTGGTTTTTGCATCATACAAAACAGCATTACGATGTGAGAATGTTCCTCGTTTTACATCTTGACCACTCAAGCGAATATCATGTCCCTCTAACAACAAGGAACCATAAGCAAGATGCTCTCCCATCGACCAATCTATCAATTCTCTATCAATCAACTCTTGCGCACGTTTTAAAAGGCGTTTGAATTTTGGGAGTGGTGTAAAATCCTCAGGAATATTCTGCAAAGAAGTTAAAACAGAAGTCACTACCTCTTTTTGAACACCTGTTTGAGGAGAAGTCAAATAATCCTCTGGGCTAGTATGTGTTTTGAGTTTGCGCCAAGCTAATTCAGGTGTTTGGTACTCATATTCAGGAGTCTCTTCTTTTGCCTGTGAAAATTTAGCTTGCAACAAAGCATCAAACTCTTTGTTCATTTGTTTCGCCAAAGCTCCTTCAATCTCTCCATTGGCAATTAACTTCTCACTATAAATGGTACGTGTATTCTTATGTTTTTTGATTAAATCGTAGAACTTAGGCTGTGTAAATTTAGGATCATCTCCTTCATTATGCCCATGTTTACGATAACAAACCATATCTATAAATACATCATTATTGAACTCTTGACGATACTCAGCCGCCAATTCAGCAGCAAATAATACGGCTTCTGGATCATCTCCATTAACATGAAACACAGGAGCCTGAACTAAGCCAGCAGCAGCAGTACAATAGGTCGATGAACGAGCATCTTCAAAATCCGTTGTAAAACCGATCTGGTTGTTGATAACAAAGTGAATCGTACCTCCAGTATAATAGCCCTCTAACTGACTCATTTGTACTACTTCATATACTACTCCTTGACCAGCAATAGCCGCATCTCCATGTATAAGAATAGGTAGAATTTTATCAAAATCAGAACGATATAATAAATCTGCTTTGGCTCTAGCAAAACCTTGAACCACAGGATTAACGGCCTCTAGATGAGATGGGTTTGGAACCAATTTCAGGTGGACATTAAATCCTTCAGGTGTTGTTACTTGCGATGAATACCCCAAATGATATTTGACATCTCCATCTCCAAAAATAGTATCTTCAGGTATATTGCCTTCAAATTCACTAAAAATATACTCGTATGTTTTGCCCATGATATTGGCCAATACATTCAAACGCCCACGATGTGCCATTCCAATAACTACTTCCTCTACTTCTTGGCTAGCAGCTTTATTGATCATAGCATCTAGTGCAGGGATAGCAGATTCACCACCTTCTAGACCAAAGCGTTTTTGAGCGACATACTTTTTGCCTAAGAAATTTTCAAAGCCAGTTGCGCCATTCAATTTTTCTAAAATACGACGTTTCTTCTCTAGACTATGCCCATAATTGCCAGATTCAATTTTTTCAATTCGTTGAAGCAACCATTGGTATTTATCCTGATTGTCGATATGGGCAAATTCAAATCCAATATTACTACAATAAACAGCTTTCAACTTCTTTAGAATATCAGCTAGTGTAGCATTGGGAAGACCAATCTCACTTCCTGAAATAAATTGGCTGTTTAAATCTGCCTCAGATAGACCAAAATAAGCTAAATCAAGGCTAGGGAAACGGAATTTACGTTCTCTAATTGGGTTGGTTGTTGATGCCAAATGCCCACGCATTCTATAGGCTTGGATAAGCGTAAGAACAGCAGTCTCCTTGGGCGAAGAAAAAGACGATGTATCTATCGTTGAGTTTCCTTCTTCTGTACCATTTTGCATGGCATAATCAAAACCTGCAAAAAATTCTTTCCATCCTTCTGCAACAGATTCTGGGTTTTCTGTGTATTGTTTGTACAAGCCTTCTATATAGGCTGGGTGTGCATTTGAAATAAATGAATAGTCCATTTTTTGTTACTATTGTTGAGTGTTTAGCCACTTTGAAACAAGCTAAGTAAACCACTGTCTGCTAAATGATTGGTGCTTTCTAAGCGAATTTTTACCTCTACTCTTTGTTGGGGGCTCAATGGATAGTCTTAACTACCAATTTTAGAACCTCCTTGATTAGAACCAAAACCCTTTATAAAAACATCATAACTTAAAGGACAGCAAGCGAAGCAAAAGCTTGTTTTTTTTATATTGAATTGATGTTTGTTAGACCCTTAATTAATGGTCTAAAATTAAAAAATAAAGGTACAAAAGTTATGAGTACTTCCAAAGCTTATTTCCCTAAAATGAATATAGAGCCTTTGTCCTTTTATGTTTTCTTTTTTTTTAAGGGGATTAAGTGGAATCTTAAAGGAATATTATTGAGGATAATTTGGCACTTAGCTAGCGGCAATTCTTTAAAGCTTGATTGGTCTTAATCGTTATTAAAAGCTGCTGTTAAGGGCTGTTTGGTGAATGTAAACAATCTTAGTAGCAAATAGAATGAATAAAAAAGCAACATTTTTTTCATAAAACGTTGAATTGTTTCAAACTATTATTATCTTTGCATGCCTTTAGAAGAATTGTTCTTGAGGAATTAAAAAGAAAAATTGAAAAGAAACATAACTTATAGATAATTATGGCAAACCATAAATCAGCAAAAAAACGTATGCGTCAAGACGCAAAAAAAAGACTACACAACCGTTTTTACAAAAAAACAACTCGTACTGCTATTAGCAGATTGCGTGGAATGGAAGATCAAAAAGAAGCAACTGCCTTTTTGCCTAAAGTAGTTTCTATGATTGATCGTTTGGCTAAGAAAAACCAAATCCATAAGAACAAAGCAGCCAACCTAAAAGGAAAATTGGCTAGATACGTTGGTAGCTTAGCAAAATAAAATAACCGAACTTTACTGTTCTTTAGTTTATATATAAGTGCATTTATACATTCAAATATGTATAAATGTGCTTTTTGTTTTTCTATATCCAACTGTTTTTATTAATCAAAATCTACTAATAAGGCTTTTAATTCAATCAATTCTAATTGTAATTTTTGATGTGCGTTGTAGATGGATTGATAAGGACGGTATTTTTTGATAATATCTTGCAATACTTTCTTTTGTTCGGCTTCTGTCTTTTTGTATAAATTGGCTGTTCCTGTAGAATTGGTGTATTGAGTTAAGATATTTTGTAGTTCTGGATATAACGATAATTGCTTAATTAAATCTGCTTTTTGGCGATTTTTTTGGGTTTTATCACTCCCTTCAGGTAGCTCCAAAATCGTAAGGTCTAATAAGAATAGCGCCCTTAATTCTCTTTTTAGGTAAGGAGATATAGAATTGGGAATGGCCTCTGTAACAATTTTTAGATTTTCTACCGCTTTAAATATATTTAGATCGCTTGTTGCCAAATCTGTTTTTAAACCAGATGCTTGGTGAGCCCATTCTTGTACTTGTGCAAAGCCATGAGGCTGGCATTGTTGCACTAAACCAATCTGTTGTTGTTCTAGTGTTTCTTTCTCTCGAATGAGCTGTTGATAATGGGTTAGTTTTGTCCATAGAGGAGCAAAAGCACCTTGTTGAGTAAAGTTGATCGTGCAGCTATGTTCTGTATATTTCCCTTCTACGTTATAAGTAAACCTTGTGCTGCGATTTTCTTTGGCTGTTTGATGGATAATTTCCAAAAAAGCAACTCCATTGTAAGCATCTACAAAGGCAGGTTGGGGAGTGATTTCAAAAGCATACCAATGAGGGCTATTTAATAAATGCTTTTGCCATTTCCGAATGCTTGAATGCCAGTTGAGCTGGTTGGGGAGTACTTTTTTTAGCCAAAAAGAAGCGATTGTTTTTTCTCCTAAATCATTTTCAATTGCCAAGGTTATTTTAGCTTTTTTCTGTTCAATATTAGGAAGGTAGACGAGTCCCCAAATTTGATCGTCAGAATTAAAAGGGACAGTATCTTTGCCATAACGCCAAGTCGTAACCTCTTTCTGAGAAAAAGGACGATGTACCAATAGAAGTTGTTGACTATAACCAAAAAATGGTAGATAAAAAAAGAGGCTAATTAGGATTGTTTTATAGATCATTCTCTTATGGTTTTCACACTTGGACAATGCTTGTTGATTCCTTGACTTGATTTTCTAGTCACCAAAGCAATGGCGTATTCATACAATATAGTATTGGAAAATTACAAATTATGAACTATTGGGGGGAGATCATAATTTGCAATTCATAATTTATCTATTTTTGACGATATTAGTAGCTCTATCTAATACTCGGAAGGCGGTTTCCGCCATTGTATTGCATTTATCGTCTAAGGTGGGATTAACTTCCGTTACTTCCAAACAACAGGTTTTGGGATCTGCGACCAGACCACAAACCAAATCTGTTGCTTCTTCTTCTGATAATCCGTGTGGAACAGGTGTTCCCGTGCCTTTGGACACTAGATGACAATCCATGCTATCAACATCAAACGAAATGTAAATCATGTCGCAGTTGTGCAAATAGGATAAGACTTCTTTTACAATTTGTGTAGTCCCTTTTTCTCGAACCTCATCAACCGCAAAGTTTCTAATTCCTAGACGATTGGTCAAAAAATCTTCTTCTTCTTCGGTATCCCGTAGAGCAATAAAGACTAAATCGTTGGCTTCAATTTTAGGATAGACATCTCCCATATGTTTTAGGCGATGCCAATGTTCAGCGATTTCTTTTGGAATATCATTGCGCTGATGTTCTATATTATCAATCCCTAGACAGACCGCTAAAGGCATGCCATGAACATTGCCAGAAGGAGTCGTATAGGGGGTATGAAGGTCGGCATGTGCATCAATCCAAATTACCCCTAAGCGTTTGTTTGGATTTGATTTTTTGATGCCTGTAATGGTTGCCCCCGCAGTAGAGTGATCCCCTGCCAATACAATCGGAAAACGTTTGTTGTACGTCACCTCTTCAGAAACATAATGAGAGACATAGTTATAAACCTTAACAATACCATCTATATAGTTGGCATATTGGGTAGGACTATCCTCAAAAAGCAATTCGTTTTCATTGGGAATTATGGTAGAAGTATATTTAGAAAAATACTTGTTGCCAGCATTGAGCGCAGCAACTTTAATTGCTCCAATTCCTAAACTAGCGCCACGAGTGCCTGCCCCTAATTCAGAAGGAACTTCTAGTATTCTAATTTTATCATTTTTATTCGTCATTCAACTTATTTTTTTTGGGATCTTTAGTCAACACATAAGCTGGCAAATCAAGATTTCGCAGTGATTAACTATAGCCATTTTAGGGTTTACTAAAGCGTAATTTATATTCATAATAACGCATTTCATCTTCTGAAACGCTTCTTCAAGAAGTAAACAACGATATTAGGGAAATTTGTTTTAAAATACAAACACAAGTTATAAGATTTTAAACTTGTTTTCTGCTAGAATAAGGGGCTTGAATAGAACGGTTGTATAAATCGTTAAAATAGTTTATATTAGTAAGATATATAGTAGGTGTTAATCTTATGATTGCAAAAAGAATTAGAACATTTGTCCTTCGTTATACTATGTATTTTTATATAAGGATAAACAACTTACTCCAATAAAAACTCCAAATTTGGTCTCTAAGAATTATATAGAAGCCTTTAATAACCTAGCAAAAGAATTAGCCCGTCATTCCAAAGTGGAGCTGTTGGGCTATCATACTTTTTCGCCCCTGCACTTGCAGGAAATAGAAGCACTAGAAGCAAAATATAATTGCCAATTGGATGAGGCTATTCGAACTTTTTATACACAGACCAATGGTTTGCAAATGCGTTGGATGCTAAAAAGCAATCCTTATTATCAGACCACTAAATATCCACCTTTTCATCGTTCTACAGCTCCTGTTGCTTGGGATTATGTAACCGATGATTTTGAAAAAGAAGATGGCTGTGTATTTTTACTGCCCTTGGAGGAAGTCTTGCGAAAGGTTGTTTCTCCCAATGTAGAGCAACAGGATGTTATCATTGACAAAAAAAAGTATTCACCCATTGATTTTTATGCTGGAATTCGATCGTTTGACTGCTTTTCCTATTATTGCAATATGGCCTTGTTTTTAAGAAAAGGACAGGCACCTTTAGTTTTTTTAGGCGATGAAATGGGTACTTGTTATTTAGATTCTAGACCAACCAATTTTGCTACCTATTTAGATTTTGTCCTAGCTTCAAAGGCTGTTTGTGCAAGGCGGAAGACCTTTTTTGGTCAGCCCAAGGGCTATCAAGAAGCCTTGTTGGAATTTCTCCCCACTAAGCTACAGCAACATTGGACCTTGGAGCGGTTAGTGCTGAGTCAAGAATTTGCGCTTGCAGATCGCTTAGGGAGTTCTACAAGACATATTAAGAGCTTAAAGATGCAAGAAAAAGCTTATCATAGCCCTGTGTTTACAAGGGAGGCATTGGATGAAACCATAAGAGCTCATCACGAATTTTTAAACGCTGGAGGGCTTGGGGGGCATTGGCAATTAATTACAATTCAAGGAAGAACATTAGGCATCTATAAAAGCGGGGCAATTAGTAAGGGGAAGCAGGCTATTCTAGATATGCGAAGAATAGACTCAGAGATAGAACTACAAGAAATTTATTTGCCTTATTCTAGTTGGTGTGGTGTTTATGCCAAAAATCAGGATTTTAGTGATGCTAATTTGATAGGTAGCCTGCTCACCGATGCCAATTTGGAGCGTGCCATCTTTGCAGAAGCCACACTCGAAAATGTTGATTTTTCACGTTCTAACCTTAAAGGGGCTAGTTTTATGAATGCTAATTTGCGGGGTGCTGATTTTGAAAATTGTAATTTGACAGGTGCTGATTTTCGAGGGGCAGTTTTGACGGGGAGTCAATTTCGAGGAGCCATACTCAAAGATGTGTTGCGGTAGATTGGTAGTTGGTGCAAAGGGGATATAGGGAGGACTTGAAACAAGAAGATGAGGTGGTTGAGATCTCGTATGACAATAGACTAATATTTGCTAACTGTTTTTTATCATTAGCCCATGATAGTTATATTGACCTGTCATTCCTATTTCTGTTACTTCAATTTCATTCTTGTTAAAAACCAAAATCCATTTACCCCTAGAAGAATAGCCAATGAGTTCATAATCTATTATAAATGTATTTGGTGTAGTCCATTTCCCAATAGCTGCATAGGATTTGTCCTTACAATTACTGATTCGGTATTGATTATTTAAGCCAACTTCATATCTAATCCTTTTATTGGGAGCTAAGGTATAGCTAAATACAGCATAATTTAAATTGGAATCAAATTCAAGCATTAAATGATCATGCATCCAAGGATTTGAAGCTATGCTTGTCTTTAATGAATAAACCTTATGAGTTATTTCTTTAGCAAAAGAAGGCAGTTTAAAGCTTTGTTTAGTTCCTTCTGATTGAAGGGGTGGGGCTGTTGAGTAAGAGGAAAGTTTTTCTCCTGCAACTTGATTGGGAGCTAGTGTGTTTTTTGTCTCAATAGCAGGAATAATAAAGTTTTTTAAGAGCGTTACGGGTAAAAAAGAGTCTTTACCTGTTAGTTTGCTGGTAACTGTTACAATTAAATTTTCTTTGGGCATGACCATGATGTATTGCCCACCAACTCCAATGGCTGAAAATATTCCCGATTTATCCAACCACCATTGGTAGCCATAGCCATCTGTAAACGGTCTAATAAGGTTGGAAAATACCCAGTTCCCACCACTTTTGCCAAAATCGATTTTCCGATTTTCTTTATATATATATCGGTACTGTTTGGGAAAACTATGGGCTTTAATGGATGCTTCAACCCAAGTTGTAGGTACAATTTGTTGATTTTCCCATTTTCCTTTTTGGAGATAAAGCAATCCAATTTTTGCCATGTCATGCGGTTTTAACCACATTCTTGCAAACCCAATGTATATTCCTTTAGGACTTTGATCCCAACAAATATCTTTAATACCAAGAGGAGTGAAAAGGTGTTTTTGAGCAAAAGACAAGCTATCCATACCTGTCGCCCTTGTTAGAACCGCAGAAAGTAAGAACGAGGCCATATTGCTATAATCAAAGCGTTTGTTAGGACTTGTTTCAAAAGGTAAATTCAAAATATATGTTGTCCAGTCTTCTGTTGCTTGCATCTTAAATAAACCTACCCAACGATATAAATATGAATCTTGGCTATGCCAGCCCGTCTTCATTGTTAGTAAGTCTTTGATCGTTAATGCTTCTAGTCGTGTATCAATCTTTTTGTTATTGGTAGCCTCAAAAATTTCGAGAATAGGTACAGAAACATTTTTTATATAACCTTCTTTAATTGCAATACCAATTAGTATTGATAGAACACTTTTTGTACACGAATTGATAATGTGCTTTTTATCTTTTGGGAATAAAGGATTGAAATACAAATCTGCAATGATATGTTCATTGCGAATAATCGTTATTGAATCAATGATTAGGGACTTGTTTTTTAATCGTTTTTTATGATAATAAGCAATCATTTCAACGAGTTTGTCAGCGTTTACGCCTTGTTCTTCAGGTGAAGATGTTTTCCATTTTTGAGTTGGCCAATAGTTGGGGGCAATAGGTTGGTATAAAATTTCATTCATATGATGGGGTCTATACATAGAAATGAACTCTAAAACAGTCATTATAACCAATAATGAACAAACCAATGTTGCTAAAAAAAATAATATTGTTCCTACCATTTTATCGTTCTAATTTTAGGATATTCAATCCACCCACATCATTAATGTTTTATTCCTGCAATAACTCTTTCAACATTGTTTTTCGCTGGCGATTATCAATATTCTTAACGGCGATACCAAAGGCTTTTCTAGTCCCTACAAAAATGGCCATTTTTTTTGCCCTAGTAAGTGCCGTATAAATCAAATTTCGATACAACATATTAAAGTGTTGCAATACCAATGGAATAATGACAACATCAAATTCACTTCCCTGTGACTTGTGGATGGTTATGGCGTACGCTAAATCAAGGTCAATAATATCTTGTTTTTTGTAATCAATGATTCTTTTTTCTTGGCTACTTTGATAAGTAACCGTTAGTGTCATGTCTAGGGAATTAATAAAAGTAATAATGCCTATATCGCCATTAAAAACTTCTAAATCATAATTATTCCTACGCTGGATAACTCGATCTCCTTCCCGAAAAATACGATTCCCGATTTCCAAGGATGGTTTGCCTTCAATGGCAGGGTTAAATCGTTCCTGAATGAGTTGGTTTAGGTTGTTGGTTCCCATGCTTCCTACTTTCATGGGGGCTAATATCTGAACTTCTAAGTTGTTGCCAATGTGCTTTTGGATGGTTTTGGTATATAACCGAACAATCATTTCAGAAGCTGTAAAACCATAGTTTAAGGAAGACCAAGGATGGATATTTTGAAGGACTTGTTGGAGTGCAGTTGCCTCATTTGGGGATTGGAGCAATGCTTCAAGATTTGCTTTTAGATATTTTTCAGGAATGGTAAAAACATAAGAACGGGCACCTTGTTTTCTAAGTGTTTCAATATCTTGTTCAGAGGTGTTTTCTATATATAAATCTTGCTCTAGCGTGACGGATTTATAAGTATGGTCGGCTTCTTTAACAAAAGCAATGCGATCATTTTCAAGGACCTGCTTCATGGTCTTGTTGATTTTGTGTATAAACTTAAGCTGATCTTTGGTTGCTTCGTTTGAGTCTATAAACAGACAGTCCAAACTTTCTTCCCAACTTGATGGGCGATTGATCGGCGACTCTATTTTAGGAATTTGCCCTTTGTTAATTTGATGCGCATATTTGATGATAAGACTCTCTTGTGCTTGCCGAAATATTTTGACCAATTGATAACAAGGCAGCATGCGACTTTCAATCAAATCTTTAAGAACATTGCCTGCACCAACAGAAGGCAACTGATCGGCATCGCCAATTAATAAAACTTGCGCAGAAGAAGGAATGGCTTTTAGTAAGGAAGCAGCTAAGGAAATATCTAGCATAGAGCATTCGTCAACAATAATAAAATCACATTCCAAGGGAGCTTCTTCATTTTTTTGGAATTGTCCTGTACCTGGTTGCCAAATTAATAAACGGTGGATCGTTTGCGCTTCAACACCAATTACCTCCGTCATTCGCTGAGCAGCTCGCCCTGTTGGGGCTGCCAAAAGAATGCGTTTTCGCATGGCTTGAAGCAACTTAACCAAAGCTTTTGTAGTGGTGGTTTTTCCACAGCCAGGACCGCCAGTCAAAATGGAAAAAGATTGTGCGACAGCTCCTATTACAGCAGCATATTGCTCATCGCTAAGTGGAAATTTTTGTGCTTGATTATAACGTTGTAGCCAATTTTTGACTCGAACTAAATCTACGGTTACGTCTTGGCTTGCCAATTGTTGTACTCGATTGACAGTTGTTAATTCATCAAAATAAAGACTTTTGGAATAAAAGCATTTGAGATCGGACTTTAGTCGAGTTTTGAGTTCGTTTTCTTTTTCCATGCCAATGATTTCATGGTTGACTAAGTCCTCAAAGTCTTGTTGAAGCAATTTTCTAATGCCAAGTTGGATGTTTTCTATTTCCAAATAGCAATGTCCTTGCTCTCTACTCGCAGCAAGGACATGACTAATTGCTGCTCTTATGCGTTTAGGACTGTCTTTGGCAAGACCAATGCTTAAGGCTATTTTATCAGCAGAAAAGAAACCAATACCATAAATATCTTTGGCTAATTGATAGGGATTTTCTTGGACAATTTGAATGGCATTATTGCCGTATTGTTTAAAAATTTTAACGGCAAAAAGTGTACTAATACCATAGCCCTGCAAAAAGAGCATCACATTGCGTATCTCTCGATGTTCTACCCAAGATTTGGTGATTTGTTGGAGTTTAGTACTGGCAATTCCTGGTACTTCTGTTAGGCGTTCAATGGATGATTCGAAGACATCCAAAGTTTCCGCACCAAAATAGCTAACAATTCGCTTCGCTATTTTGGGACCTACTCCACGAATCATTCCTGAGCCCAAATATTTTTCTAAGGCAGAAGCAGTGGCTGGTTTTCGTTCTAAGACAGTTTGAGCTTTGAATTGTTCTCCAAATTTGGGATGCTGTACCCATTCTCCTTCAAACTCCATGGTAGCACCCGCAAAGACATTGGCTTGATGTACTGTTACAGTTCGAAGTTCATGCAAACTTTTGACTGGATTAACTTTGAGTACCGTCCATCCTGTTTCGGCGTTGTGATAAGTGACACGATGTATAATACCAACAAATGTTTCCATGATGCGATAAGCTCGTTCAATAAATTAGGATAATGATGTTTCATTACTCCGTAGTAGCAACGCAGTTAATCAACGGAGTATTAATGTTTAATATCTAAGATAAAAATAAAGGGAGCAATATCCTAATTTGAGCTAAATGCTAGTAACTTTTAAGTCATTCAATTAGATTAAATTATTTAACCGTTTTATTGATGAAATAGGGCATTTTGTGTTAAAATTTGGAATTATTTGAATATTTGGCGTTAAAAAAACATAAAAAATTGTGCTGAAAGATTTTTATTTCTATATTAGCAACTCATGGGTTTTAGGGTTTAGTTTTCTAAGGTTAGGATGCTTCGTGCATTCTAACCTTTTTTCATTTTAAAAAAGCACTTTTTAGACCTTAATGGTTGATGGATTGTTTTGCCATCCAATCCCTAAAACGTGCATAATTTTGGTGAAGAATATTTTTGACTCGAAGAATATCTTTGTCTTTTAAATGTGGGAATTCTTGCTCAACATGAAGTATTGCATTTTCTAGGGTTGCTTTTCCTTTAGCATAATTTTTATGTTTCACATATTCGCCCATTTCTTTTAGGGCAAGCGCCATTTTTCCAATAGCATAATTTTTTTTAATTTCTTGGTTCAAAAAATAAGCCTGTTCTTTTGAGGCAACAATAGTTTGTTCAGCTAGGATCGAGGTATATTTTTGGGCGTGAGGGGAATAATAATTCAATTTTAGTTGAATAGGGACGGCTTGTTCTATATCTAATCGTTTGAATTTTAGTAAAAAGACTTGCGTCAAGCCACTATTAATATTGTTTAGCGAAAAAATAATCTTATTGCCAGCAAATTTAGGAGCATAACCTAATATTTCATTTACTTGCAATGCTTCGGGGCATTCAATTTCTAGGCTTACATCTCTACCAATGGTAGCGAGTAGACTCTCTAATTCATCCTCAAATACTTTGGTGATGTCCTCTTGGTGGTTCCCTACAAAATAATTGGCTCCTCTACCTGTTTGGGCAATTTGTTGTAATAAGGTGTGATTGAGATCGCCACCAACTCCAATGGTTGATACATCAATGCCTTTTTTATTGTAAGAAGCTGAAATTTTTACAATTTCTTCAGGATCAACAACACCTACATTGGCAATACCATCTGTTAGTAAAATAACTCGGTTAGTTTGGTTGGGGCGATAGTTTTTTAGCACTTCTTGATAGCCTAATTCTAACCCACCATTTAAATTTGTTGACCCACTGGGATAAATTCCTTCTATTGCTAATAAAATTTTAGCCTGTTTTTCTGCTTTTTGTGCAGGTAAAATGACTTGGGCATCCGTGTCGTACACAACAATAGAAACAATGTCATCAGGTCTTAATCCTTTGACAAATTTTGATAAAGCTCTTTTTACTTTTTTGAGCTTATCATCCGATTGCATAGAGCCGCTTTTATCAATGACAATACTGGTATTAATGCTGGGCATTTGACTGAAATCGTATATTTCATGGGTGGTAATTCCTATTTGTAGGATGACTTCTTCTTCTGTTTGATGGTTCCAGTCCATTGATAAGGCAATTTCTTCGCCTCTTTTGGGAAATGGTAGCTTGTGCGTATGATAATTGAGATACTCTTCAATGACGACTTGATCTGGAGTAAAAACACCATTAGATCGATTCATTGTAACAGAAGCAGAAGAATAGCCTTGTTGAGCGGCGGTAGGTGCTATTGTCTGTAGCATTAGAGCAATAACTAAAAATATTATATTAGAATGCATAAAAATTGTTTTAGAATGGTGAATTAAACGGCTTGAAAACGAAGTTGTAAGCGAATGCTAAATTGCACACAAGGAATTAAATGATGTTCCTGAATGATTTTATCAAAATTGATAGATGGGGCTGCTTCAAAATAATGGGTAGAAATGCGATGTGCGCTAATCTTTTTAAAATTACTGTTGCGATGGTTGGGCAGTGTTATGGTATTCGATTCGTGGGCGGTATAGGTTTTATAAGCTTGAACAGGAGCAATTTGATCCTTTTCGAAGAGAACAATCTGAGGTTGCCCAAGATACTTATGATCGGTGAGCTTTAGATAGCGTTCCTTTTTTTGTTCAATAATTTTTAAGGCTTCGTCGTAGAGTTGAGCATAAATTTTTTCGGTATCATCAATGATATAATCCACTTTGATAAGGTCGTAAATTCCTTCTTGGGAGGCTAAGACCATTATTTGATCTAATAAGGTTCTATTGGTGAACGATAGAATAATATTTTTTTTGATTTCAAATCCCTTGAGTCGCTCTTGGGCAATGTTTTTAGTTTCATCCAATTCATATTCATAAACTCTATTTTGTGTAATAGCATCTAAAATAATTGCCGATTTTGGAATCCCTAAGCGTTGGACAGAATTGCTAAAATTACGAATCCGTTGCGTTATAGAATCACTGCAATTTTTAATGGTTTTGCCTTCTTGTACAACTCCAAATACAGCCACATAACGATCTGCTTTGGCATGGTAAACTACTGCTGATGAGATTAAAAAAGTTTTATTGTTTTGTATATTGGTTCCATTGCTTTTTGTTATCTTATGACTGTTGGGATTGGTATAAATCGCATTTCCTGCAATTTGAGCAATGCTTCCATGGGATGTATTTAATAGGATTCCCAACAGATAGATTACATTCTTTAAATATTGGTTTGGTGCATACATAACTTTAGAAGATTGATAAAAAGATAGGGGGTGATTCCTATTCTTAATTAGTAGATTAATTTTGTCAAAATCAAAGTTAGGTTAGTCGCTCAAAGAAACCTTAAAAACAATTTGTAAAGCCTCTGTAAATTGTTTTACAATTGTTTTGCAAAACGTACTAGGCAGATTAGTAGTGGTTTAGCTTACTTTTGTGCTTGTTGTAATGAATAAAATATGACCCCAGAAAAATTAAAAAGCTTTGAGTTGCTCAAACAAAAGGTAGAAACTACTTTCAAACAACAGGTTGTTTCTTGCCAGGAATCAATCCATGAATGGAAGGGAAAACAGATCGCTCTATTTCAAGAGTCGTTGGGCAATACGGTAGGGGGCTATGTGAGCGAAAAGTGGTTTTATACGCACTTAAAAGTCCTGAAAAATGAAAAATTGCCTCGTATTGATATGCTTAATTTATTGGCGCAATATGTAGGTGCCCAAAGTTGGGATGATTTTCTGGCAACGAGTGCCGCTGAGCCATTAATAGACGAAGAAAAAACGAACAATAAGATTTCTGCTTCTTATCCTAAAATAGGGGGAATATTGAGTGGAGTGCTAGGAATGTTAGGGATTGTCTTCTTTTTATCTTCTTTAAATAAAGAAACGACCTATCGTTTTTGTGTCGTAGATCAAGATGATGGAACGCCTATTGATTATACTACTTTACAGGCATTCTGGTTGAGACCCAATGAATCTCCCTTTCAACTGGTAGTGGACAGTTTAGGCTGTATCAAAATTCCAAATGGAGAAAATAGGAGAATAGAACTTAAAGTTCAGGCACTTTATTATAAACCTTTGGTTATTAGCCGATTTTTGAACGGTCAGGAAGAAGGGGAAACCATTGAGTTAACAAAAGACGATTATGCTTTGATGATCCATTATTTTTCGATGAATAAAATGGAAGATTGGAAAAAACGGAGGGCTCAATTGGGGCTAATGTTGAGTGACAATGCTCGAATTATACAAATCCATAGCAAAACAGGTGGGGGGATGGCTTTGTATAACAAAGAGGAGTTTATTAATAAAATGACAATGCCAATTAAAAGTTTGAAGAATATTTCTATTCTAGAAACAAAATATGAAGGAAATCAAATTGTAGAAATACGTTTTGTGCAAAATAAGAATTGATATGAATTATACGCTAGCTATACTCAGTAGTTTTTTGCTCTTGACCCAAATGCTTATTGGGCAATCTGCTCAGGTACAGGATTACGCATTAGACAACTTAAGGGGCATCGAGTTAAATAGCAACAATCTTGTGATCTATGAGGAACAAGCTATTTTAAAATTACAAGATATGCTAGATTATATGGCACTTATCGGGAGTAGCCAATACAACGATGTTTTACGAGAAACAGCAATGGAAACCGTCTTAGCTAATTTTGATGAAACCGCAAGAGTTTCTTGTGACTGGGTGCTGAATAATGGTTTAGAACAAGCAAAAGATGGGGCAAGTTGTACCCCTGTTAAAATGCTAAAAGAATTATTTGCTGCTGCCTATTATGAAATAAAAGTAAACTATGAAACAGTTCGTATCAATCAGCCTTTAAAGAAATTGCCAGATGGAAATTATAGGGGACAACTGCTCTACCAGCAAGAAGTTGCTACCCAAAAAATAAAAAATACTCCTTCTAAAATGGCTACCCCAAAAGCAATTAAGATAGATTTTTTGCTTGAACGAGTTGAAAAAAAATTTGGCGATGAACAGGAAATAATTTGGGAAATTAAATTTCTAGGAATGCTTTAAGTTTCTTATTATAAGTTAAATAGCTATTGAAGGCTGCAAATAATTATTAAAGTTATTTGTAGCTTTTTTTGTTCTACACTTGTAGAAGTTAATTTTTTCTTCTACATTTGTAGAAGAATGATTTAAATACCATACCATTTATGAAACTATCCAAAACGGAAGAACAGTTGATGCAATATCTTTGGAAACTAGAAAAAGCTTACCTAAAAGATATTTTGGAAGCTTATGATGATCCCAAACCAGCATCTACTACAATTGCCACTTTACTAAAACGTATTCGAGACAAAGGCTATATTGATTACAAACGATCTGGCAAATCAAGAGAGTACTATCCATTGATTAGCAAATCAGAGTATTTTGGGAAGCATTTCCGTGGATTACTACAAAATTTCTTCGGCAACTCAGCTTCGACCTTTGCGTCTTTTTTTACAAGAGCAACCGATTTATCAACTAGCGAATTGGAAGAATTGCGTCAAGTTATTGATGAAGAAATTAAAAAGAAACAAAAATGATAATCTATTTAATTAAATCAGGGCTTTGTTTAGGACTTGTTTTGGGAGGCTACCAATTGGTTTTGGAGCGAGAAAAGATGCTTCAATTTAATCGTTGGTTCTTGTTAGCAGGTCTATGTTTTTCTTTTATCGTGCCTTTGATTTCTTTAGAATGGCAATCAATAGAAGTTGTGAATAAGCAGGTGGTGAATGTCATCCCTCTTTTAGAAACCGCAGAAACTGCGGAAATGAATGTTAACAATGACATTACTTTTTATGATCAATGGAGTTGGCTATTTGGTGTTCTTTACCTGCTCATTACCTTGTTATTAGGCGGTCGATTTTTTTACCATTTAAGAACGCTTCTAAAACAAGTTTCAGGGAATGGTTCTATCAATTATCAAGGGGCAAAGTTGGTGTTGCTAAAAGAAAATGGCTTGCCTTACACCTTTCTTAATTACATATTTGTTAGTGAAGATGCCTATAGAAATAATCAGATTGAACAAGAGCTGTATACGCATGAATTAGCCCATGCCAATCAATTGCATACTCTTGATGTTTTGGTGGTTGAGTTGCTGCAAACTCTATTTTGGATCAACCCATTTTTACCATTTTATAAAAAAGCGATTCAGCTAAACCACGAGTTTTTGGCAGATGATAAGGTTATCAAAGCACATCAAAAGGTCAAGGTCTATCAACATTTGTTATTAGATAAAATCAAATCAAACAATAGCCTATTATTAACTAGTAATTTCAATTTTTTATTAACTAAAAAACGTTTAAAAATGATGACCAAAAACACCTCTTGGGGTAGGAGCATTTCCTTGGCTTCTATGACTTTGCCCTTATTTTTCGGTTTGCTGTTACTCTTCAGTAAGGCAGTGACAGGGCAGGATACATCACCCAAAACAACTCAAGAATTAAGAGATGCCTATTATAAGCATTCAACAATTGTTTATTATAATGAAGAATCAGACCTCAAAACTTATAAGCCCTATACGGCATTACAAGAAAAAGAGAAAGCGCTCTTGCCAAGAATACCAGAGCCAGATGGAAATAATGCTACGCTGCCAAAGGGAACAGCTGTCTATATCAATAAGGACAAAAGAATAACGATCAAACTGCCTAGAGATGGAGCTATTATTCCACCACCACCACCACCGCCAGCACCACCAGCATTTCCTGAACGAGCGATGAGAGTGCCACCACCACCTCCTCCTGCTAATGCCAAAATGGTTAAGGAATACAATACGATTGCTAAAAAATACAGTGGCTCAGCTGGAAAAAATAAGATTGTAAAACGGGACGAATTAATGCGTTTGATGCATCTTTATGAATTAATGACAGAAGATCAAAAGAAAGAAGCTGTTCCTTTTCCTAGTTTAACACCTGTGCCAGCTCAAAAATAACTAAGAACAATTTCATTTTTCAGGATAGCCCAAACCATAATCGTCAACCTAAATCTCCAATCTTTAATAGGTGGCATATAGTCAATAGTTTTTAATTGAAGTCTTGTTGTTCTATCAAAATAAACAAGAAGATTAACAATAAAATTCACCTTTTTAGAATTTACATCAAGGTTTTACATTACTGAATTTATCTACCTTAGGCTAGGTATCAATAGCCGAACTATGCCTCGAATAGTGCCCGTACATTCTGTTAAATAAGATTGTGATTGGACTAATTCTTGTAAGTGCGTTATATTTGTATATTTGATTTATAATACCATATTAAAACACAAATTTATCGCATTATGAAATACACAATCGCAATTTTATTGGCCACACTTATGTTGTTTGGGAGTAAAACTATTGATGCTCAAAAGAATTACAATACAGCAATTGGAGGACGAATAGGACCAAGCTATGGCTTTACTGTAAAACACTTCTTGGGCGAAAAGATCGCCATAGAGGGCTTGGTAACAAGTCGGTACTTTGGCGATTTTAGACTGGGAGGAAAAAGCCATTATAACCATTGGAATTCTACGCCAGGTATCAATATAGCAGCTCTAGTTGAATGGCACTTTCCAATAGGAAGGGTAGAAGGTTTCAACTGGTTTATAGGAGGAGGAGCTCATATTGGCGTATGGGGCGGTTATACAGCACATCCTTGGTTGGATGAAGATCGTCCTTACTTCTTGACAGGATTAGACGTTATCGGTGGAGTGGAATATACCTTTTCTAAGATTCCATTGACTTTACAAGCAGATATAAAACCAAGCATTCATTTTGTTGAATATTTGGGCGTTTGGTACGACCAAGTTGCTATTTCTGCTCGTTATACTTTCTAGAGTATGAGATAAATAGGCTGTCGGAAAGTCCAAAAAATAATTAGATTTGATTATTTTTTGGACGATCTGACTGTTTGATATTTATAATTGATAGCTTAAATAATGGAGAGTAGTAAACAAAAATGGATAAAAAAGGGGTATGAGACTTATGCTTTAGCGGGATACAAGCGCTTAAAAATAGAGTCTCTTGCTAGAGTTGTAGGGGTTAGCAAATCTTCATTTTATCATCACTTTGCTGATTTAGAATGTTTCTCAGATCATCTGTTTGAGCATCATTTTAAAATGTGTCTAATACTTGCTGAAAAAGAGAGAAACTGTGCGTCAATTTACCCTGATCTAATTAATATTCTAGTAGCGCATAAGGTGGACTTATTGTTTCATAGACAATTAAGGATACATAGACACTATGATTCCGTACAAATTGCACTTTCTAAAGCAAATAAAATCTTAGGTAATTATGCGACAATGCTTTGGGCAAAGCAAATTAATTTAAAATTGAACACAACCCAACTGGAAGGTCTATTTGAATTGGCAACAGACGACTTTTATATGAATATCAATAAAGATAACCTGTGTTATAATAGCCTCAAGAGCTATTTTCAAAACCTGAGTCGTATCATCAATCGACTTACCTGAGTAGCTTTCTATTGTACGCTACCGACTAAAATGTTCTAAGCATTACGGCTAGTTTTACGCTCATAATTTATTAATTAAACAATTGTTATGATGAGTAAAACAATGCATAAACTTTGGCTTAAAGTTACAGCAGTAGCTATTTTTTGTTACGCCATTCTATTCTTTTTAGGAACCATTACAAAAACAAATAAACTGATTCAACTGGTGCTAGACTTTTCAAGTTGGCCATTGGATGGTAATCAGAATTACGATGCTCCTACAACTGTATTTTTATCTGCTTTGCTTGGTGGAATTTTATTGGGATGGGCTGTTTTGATATGGTTATTATCCTCAGAAATCTATGAGAAAGCCCCTGAACAAACAAGAAAAATTGTATTGACCAGTTTATTAAGCTGGTTTTTGGTAGACAGTTTAGGTTCAATACTATCGGGTAATTTTAATAATTTTATTGTCAATATATTTTTACTGTTGATTTTGGTAGGACCGCTTTGGAGACCTGCAAGGGAATAAAATCGATCGTTGATAATACCCACGGTACAGATCTGTACCGTGGGATAATAAAATCTGTCTATGCGCAAATTAGACTTTTTTAACCGCTGCTTTTATAAAGAACAAACCTCTAGTGGCTGCGAATTTAAGGCTTTAATTGCCTGCTGGAATAAATCCAGTTCTCGCTCAAAACAAATAATGGGAATCCCTTTGTCCCAAGCCATTCGACGTAATGCCAAACTATTGGGCTTGGGTTTTTGAGAATGAATGCTAATTAATAAATCTGCTTGTTCTAAACTGGTGGTTGGTTCAAAGCCTAATTTAGCGCAAAAATCAGGGGCTATAAATTCACGATCTACCAATACTTTCCCATGAGTAGGAAGCTTAATACCTGTTGCTAATTTTGCTTTGTAATACGCCATGCCCAAACTAGTTGCCATGCCCATTACTTCTCCAGTTGATTGCATTTGTGGAGTAAAAATAATAGGCGTTTCTTCAAATTTAGAAAAGGGAAAAACGACTTCTTTTACGGCATATCCAACAATAGGAGTTGCTGTCCATTCTAAGGATTTTAGCTTTGCTCCTAAGATTACCTTGGTTGCCAGCTCCAGCCAATTTACACCCTGTATTTTACTAATAAAAGGAAGGGTTCTAGAGGCTCTAGGATTGGCTTCTAAAATATAAATTTGATTTTTTTGAAGGGCAATTTGAACGTTTAATAAACCAATAATATTTAATTCTAAAGCCAATTGAGTGCTTATTTGCTGGATTTGCTCTAGGATGGATGGGGCAATAGTATAGGTAGGCCAAGTACAAGCTGAATCCCCCGAATGAACCCCTGCAGGTTGTATTTGTTCGGTAATTCCTGCAATAACAACCTCCGTACCATCACAAATTAAATCCACATCGACTTCGATTGCATCCCCCAAAAATTGATCAATTAAAAGTGGATAAGTAAGGGTATGCTGCGCTAAATATTGTTGGAGTTCGGTGTTTTTTGAAATAATTGCCATTTGACTGCCTCCAATAACAAAGGAAGGACGTATTAAAATCGGATAACCAACTTCAAGTGCTTTGTTCCAAACTTCGGAAGCGTTTTGAGCAATGGCATGTTGGGGTTGCTGAATGTTGAGCTGTTTTAATAAATTACTAAATTGGGCTCTGTTTTCTGCTTTGGCAATGTTGATAGGAGCAGTACCCAAGATGGGAACCCCCACTGCATTTAAGGATTCGATTAGATTAAAAGGAGTTTGTCCACCCAATTGTAAAATTAGACCTTGTGGCTGTTCTTTTTCATAAATGTTATAGACCTCCTCAAAGCTAATGGGCTCAAAATATAACTTATCCGAAACATCATAATCGGTTGAAACCGTTTCAGGGTTAGAATTTACCATAATGCACTCGTAGCCCATTTTGCGAATGGTTTGGGCAGCATGAACACAACAATAATCAAATTCAATGCCTTGTCCAATTCTATTAGGGCCACTACCGACCAACATAATTTTAGCTCGGTCAGAGACTGCGGATTCATCCTCTTGTTCATAAGTGGAATAATAATAGGGGGTATAGGCTTCAAATTCTGCGGCACAGGTATCAACCAGTTTATAAGTAGGCTGTATTTTATGCCCTTTTCTATAGTTTCTAAAGGCATTTTCATGCTCAAAATCTAAAGCTTGGGTTAAATCAGCATCCGAAAAGCCTAGTTGTTTGGCGGTGCGAATGGATTGAGGATTGTTGTATATTGGCTTAGGAGTATTAACCAACTGTTTGATTTGATGCAAAAACCATTTGTCAATTTTAGAATAATGATAAACGGTATCGACATTCCATCCCATCTTGAACGCTTCAAATAAGTAAAAAATTCGTTGAGGATTGGGAATCGATAATTGATTTAAGACCTCTTCTTGGCTTCCACCATTGATGGAGGGAATTTCCAAGGCACGAATCCCTTTTTGGAGTGCCTCCTTAAATGTTCTACCAATTGCCATAACTTCTCCTAGTGCTTTCATGGTTGTCCCTAAGTGATTATTGCCTTCAAATTTTTCAAAATTAAAACGAGGGAACTTTAACACACAATAATCTAGAGCAGGCTCAAAACAAGCTGTTTTTTGGGTAATGTCGTTTTGTAATTCATCTAAGGTATAACCAACGGCTAATTTTGCGGCAAATTTTGCAATGGGATAACCCGTAGCTTTGGAAGCTAAGGCAGAAGAACGAGAAACTCTAGGGTTCATTTCAACCACCAGCATTTCACCCGTCTGAGGACAAACGGCAAATTGTATATTAGCTCCACCTGTTTCTACCCCAACTATTTTCATTAACTCAATAGCCGCATCTCTCATTTTTTGATACTGATGATTGGTTAACGTTTGGATCGGAGCCACCGTAATTGAGTCTCCAGTATGCACACCCAAGGCATCAAAATTCTCCATACCACAAACAACAATACAATTATCGTTTTTGTCTCGCATCATTTCTAATTCAAATTCTTTCCAGCCGCCTAAATATTTTTCAATGGCAATTTCAGAAGTTAAACTAGCCTCCAAGCCTTTTTGAGCAATTTCTAAAAAAGTAGTATCGTCATAAGCAACACCACTTCCTTTTCCTCCAAGGGTGTAAGATGCTCTTAGCAAACAAGGAAAGCCAAGTTCTTTACGGATAATTTTGGCTTCTTCTAACGTTGAAGCTCTGCGAGCAACAGAGGTTTTTAGCCCGATTTTATCAACCAATTGAGCAAAACGTTCTCTACTCTCTGCTTTGTTAATTGTTTCGATGCTGGCACCAATAACTTCTACGTGGTATTGTTCCAAAATACGCTTTAGATGGAGTTCCATACACAAGTTTAGAGCCGTTTGCCCACCTAATGTAGGGAGCAGAGCATCAGGGCGTTCTTTGGCAATAATTTTTTCCAAAACTATTGGGTCCAAAGGCTCAATATATACCACATCTGCAACGCTAGGGTCGGTCATAATCGTAGCAGGATTAGAATTGACTAAAACCACCTGATAGCCTTCTGTTCTTAATGCTTTGCAGGCTTGTGTACCTGAATAATCAAATTCACAGGCTTGCCCAATTACAATAGGGCCTGATCCTATGATTAATATTTTCTGAATGTCGGTTCTTTTTGGCATAATCTATTGTTGATTGGTTGGAGTTTGCATAAAACTCACAAAGGTTTGAAATAAATAAGCAGAATCATTGGGGCCAGGAGAGGCCTCAGGATGATACTGTACAGAAAATATCGGGTGCTCTAAATGTCGAATGCCTGCAATAGAATCATCCAACAAATTGGTATGGGTTACTTTTACCAATTTTGAGGCAAAGGAGTCATTGGCTAAAACATAGTTGTGGTTTTGTGCTGTGATTTCAACACGCCCCGTTTCTAAATTTTTAATCGGATGATTGCTGCCATGATGCCCAAATTTTAATTTTTCTACAGTTCCCCCCAATGCCATTCCCAGAATTTGATGCCCCATACAGATGCCAAATATTGGGATTTTACCAATGAGTTGTTGAACCATCTGGACTAAATTTTTTGCTTTGCGAGGGTCCCCAGGACCATTGGACAATAAGACACCATCAAATCCTTCTGAAAGCAAGACTTCAGCGGTTATGGTGTATGGAAAACGCACTACTTCACAGTTTAATTCCTGTAGTATTCTCAATATGTTCCACTTGATACCAGTATCCACTACCGCTACTTTAAAACAGGCTTTGTCTTTTAAGGGGTAATGTTTGATCGTAGGCGTAGAAACTGCTTTTAATACATCCTTCTCTTCTGTTAATAATTTATGGTTTGATTCTGAACGAGTTAATGTCGCCTTATTAGCACCTGTTTTTCGAATGTATTTGGTGATTGCACGAGTATCTAAGCCCTCAACACCAAGTACATTGGCTGCTTCTAAGTAGCTTTTGAGGGTTTGACTGGCCTCCCAATTATTGGGATAGTCGCAATATTCTTTAACCAATAGTGCTTTGATTTGTACGCAGTTAGACTCAATGTCTTTGTCTATGATTCCATAATTTCCAATCATAGGAGAGGTTAAAACAACCATTTGACCTTTGTAAGAAGGGTCGGTTAAAATTTCTTGATACCCAACCATAGAAGTATTAAAAATCACTTCTCCTATGGCATCATTTCCATTGGCAAATACCAAGCCTTCGAAGGTAGTACCATCTTCAAAAGTCAATAGTGCAGTTTGTTGTTGGGTTTTCATAATGTTAGCTTATTTAATAGATTGATATAAGTTTGAATGCCTGTTTTTAGCTCAGATAATAGGATATATTCATCAGCAGTATGAGAGCGTTTAGAATCGCCAGGCCCAATCTTGACACTTGGAAAAGAAATTAAGGCTTGATCGGAAAGCGTTGCAGAGCCAAATGTTGCTAAACCTATTTGCTGTGCTTTTTTGACAATAGGATGCTCCAAAGAAATGCTGGAGGGACCTAGGCGGAAAGATTTGGCAATGAGCTTACTTTTGAGTTGTTTTTGAAGCAGCTCAAAAAGCTCAGTATTGGAATAACATTCATTGGTGCGAACATCTACTACAAAATGGCAGCTATCAGGAATAATATTGTGTTGATAACCTGCTTGGATTTGTGTTACCGCTATATTAACTGCACCTAAAGTGGTTGAAACTCGATCTAAGGCTAAGGATTCTAGACAAGCAATATCTGCTTGTGCAATACTAATTGCATTAATGCCTTCTTTTCTAGCAGCATGACCTGATTTACCTTCCGCAATTCCTTCCAATACCATTAAGCCCTTCTCTGCAATGGCCAACTGCATTTGTGTCGGTTCTCCTATAATTGCCAAATCAATTGTCCCCAATTCTTCTAGAATAGCAGAAATTCCATTCGCTCCAGAAATTTCCTCTTCTGCTACGGCTGCAAAAATTAGATTATAAGGAAGTTTAGGAGTATTGTAATAATAATAGAAGGTTGCTAATAAACAGACCAAAGATGCACCTGCATCATTACTGCCTAAACCATAAAGTCGATCTCCCTCCAATTGATCGAGGTATGGGTTTTTACTCCATCCTTTAACTGGTTTTACGGTATCATGATGAGAACAGAGCAAGATACTAGGTAAGTCAGGATTAAAATGTTTGTTTTTAATCCATAAATTATGGTGCTTTTGTTGAGGTACAACGCCTGTAAGTTGGTGAATGCAATCGGATAAAAAATGAGCGGTTTGGGCTTCTTTTCTACTCAGCGATGGGATTCTAATGAGTTGCCTCAATATACTTTCTGCAATTTTAGAAAGCGGTTTGTTGTTTAAAGAAAGCCTTTGAGGGGCATGGAGATTATGGACTAACTGGGTTCCTATTCCAATGCTTGAAAAGTGGCAAATGGTGACTTCTTTTACGCCAGCCTCTAATGCTGAAAAACCATTTTGCAACTTAGGAATCATACCATTTTTGATGGTTCCATTGTTTTGCAAGACAAGCAATTGATTGGGAGAGAGTTCAGGAATTACAACTTTTTGACCATCTAGATTGGACAAGACCCCCTTATGCTCAAAACAATAGTGCAATTTAACCGTATAAAAACCCTGCATAGCACTTGCTAGTTTTGCGGCGATTGTATCTGCATTGGTATTGAACAGTTGCCCCTTTGTATTACTCGTTAAGGGAGCAAAAACGGGGGTAATTTGCTGTTGAAGCAGTGTTTGGATTTGTAGGGCATCAATTTGGGTAATATCGCCAACATAGCCATAATCAATACTAGTAGCGGTTCTCTTCTTTGCACTAAGAATGCCCAAGTCAGCTCCACTAAGACCTAGAGGATGCAATCCTAAATGGCGCAGTTGAGCCGTAATTTGGTTGTTGATTAGACCACCATACACCATGGTTGCAATGTCTAAAGTTGCTTGATCTGTAATTCGTCTTCCTTCCTTCATTTTGACTTCTATACCCAATTGTTGGGCTAAATCACTTGCTTTTTTGCCCCCTCCATGGACTAAAATTTTAGGAGTGGGTAATGCTGCAAATTGATTTAGAAATTGGTTTAATAAGTCGGGACAGTTGATAATATGACCTCCTATTTTGACAATTGTTAAGAGCTCCATCAGTGGTTGTTTTTGAGATTTGACAATAATTGAAATAAAACCGCTTGTGCTGTAGGACAGCGATTGGTTGCTTGTTGTAAGTGCAGTGCATAAGAACTGTCCAAAACGGCATCCTCAGCTATTACATTGCGTCGAATAGGGAGACAGTGCATAAATTTTGCTTGGTTGGTGAGCTGCATTTTTTTAGTGGTAATCCTCCAACTAGCATCCTGATTTAGAACCTGACCATAGTGCTTGAACGAAGACCAATTCTTGGCATAAATAAAGTCGGCTCCTTCAAATGCCTTTTCTTGGTTGTATTCGATCGTGCAATTTTGGACAAATTTGGGAGCTAATTCGTACCCTTTGGGATGAGTAAGGACTATTTCTGCATTCATTAGTGGTGTCCATTCTAAAAATGAATTAACAACCGCTTGCGGCAATGCCTTGGGATGGGGAGCCCAAGTCACTACTATTTTGGGGCGATGTTTAGGACGATGCTCTTCTAGCGTCAACCAATCCGCAAAAGATTGTAGAGGATGTAGGCTGGAAGATTCTAAATTTAGGATAGGAACGCCTGCATATTGTTTGAACTTTTGCAGGATGACTTCTTGATAGTCAAATGCTCTATTTTCTAATTTTGCAAATGCTCGAACGCCAACAAAATCGCAATAGCTACCAATAACTGCTGCGGCTTCTTTTATATGCTCTGCTCGATCCATATTCATAATGCTTCCGTCCTCTAATTCTAAGTTCCAAGAATCTTGGTTTACATTGATAATCATTACAGATAAACCTAAATTAAGTGCCGCTTTTTGTACACTCAATCGAGTTCGTAAACTGGAATTAAAAAACAATAAACCAAGGGTTTTTCCTTGCCCGAATTGCCTAGCCATCAAAGGGTCTTTTTTAAACTTTTGTGCTTGGTATAGCATAGCAAGGGGTTGCTCCAAGTCGTGGACGGAGATAAAGTGTTGCATGATTTTGATTTTGAAATAAATTAGAATATTGTTGCTATTCTAGAACTAGCAATTGGTCTTATAATAGGTTTTTGTAAATTCTTGAAGTGCTTGTTTAAATTGAGTTAGGAATAAATCTATCTCGTTTTTGCTAATGGTTAAAGGGGGTAAAAGCCGTAGAATAGTTTTTTTAGAAATGCCTGTAAAAATACCATAATCAAAAAGTAACTGTTGCCGTAAATCTACGATAGACTGCTCGAATTCAATCCCAATCATTAACCCTTTGCCTCTAATCTCTTTAATGCCTTCTAAAGATGATAACTGCTCTAATAAGTAAGCACCTTGTTGATTGGCATTCTGAATAAGTTGTTCTTGTTCTATGACATCAAGCACAGCTAAGCCCGCAGCACAAGCCAAGTGATTGCCACCAAAAGTAGTTCCCAACATTCCTTTTTGGGCTTTTAGGTTGGGATGCACCAACATGGCAGCAATGGGGAAGCCATTTCCCATTCCTTTGGCAACAGTAATGATGTCAGGTTGGACATCGGCGTATTGATGCGCAAAGAAATGCCCCGTTCTTCCATAACCAGATTGTATTTCATCTACAATCAACAAGCAATTGTATTTTTGAGTATAATAACGCAGTGCTTGCATAAATGCTTTAGAAGGAATTTGAACCCCACCAACTCCTTGTATGCCTTCTATAATTACTGCTGAAATGTTGCCTTTGGATAGGGTTTTTTCTAGTGCTGACAAGTCGCCAAAATCTAAAAAAGTCGTTGTGTTGTTTTTGTGAATGGGGGCACTTATCGCAGAATTGTCCGTAACGGCTAAAGCTAGGGAAGTACGCCCATGAAACGAACCTTTAAAAGCAACTACTTTTGATTTTTGATTCAAAAAAGAGGCTAGTTTTAAGGCGTTTTCATTTGCTTCTGCTCCAGAGTTGCACAAAAAAAGTTGATAATTCTCACAATTAGAAACCTTACCGAGTTGATCTGCTAGATCAGTTTGGAGTTGATTGTGTACAGAATTGGAATAGAAACCCAATTGAGACAATTGATGGTTGATTTTTTGAATATAATGGGGGTGGTTATGCCCAATAGAAATAACGCCATGCCCGCCATAAAAATCCAAATAAGGCTTACCTGCTTTGTCAAAAATATAGGCTCCTTTTCCTTTTACCAATTCTAGATCAAATAATGGATAAACATCTAATAAGTTCATAATACTATAGTTTTAAAATGCAGTGGCTTTGAGTTGCAACCCCATTGTTTCTGGGAAATCAAATAATAAATTCATATTCTGAACGGCTTGCCCAGAAGCGCCTTTTAATAGATTGTCAATTGCGCTAATGATGAATAACTTATCTTGGTGCTTTTGTAGATAGATAAGGCATTTGTTGGTATTTACGACTTGTTTTAAATCTGGATTTTGCGTTGTTAGATAGACAAAAGGCGCAGTAGCATAATAGGATTCAAAAAGTTGTTGTGCTTCTGCTTCTGTTAGCTTACTATCCAAATAAATGCTAGCAAAAATTCCCCTGCTAAAAGCCCCTCGAATGGGAATGAAATTGATCGTTAGATCACTTTCTTTTGCTTCTTGTTGAAGGCTTTGTTTTATTTCTGCTAAATGCTGATGAACAAATGGCTTGTAAACAGAAACATTATTTTGTCGCCAACTAAAATGAGTCGTAGGTTTGGGCTCTTGTCCTGCTCCAGTAGATCCTGTAATAGCTTGTATATGTACTTCCTTTTTTGATAATAATTGGGCTTTTGCCAATGGAAGTAACGCTAATTGTATGGCTGTTGCAAAACAACCAGGATTAGCAATGTAGTCAGCCTTTTTAATTTGGTTTTTGTTTAATGCTGGCAAACCATAGATAAAACTATGTTGAGCAGAAGCCATTCGAAAGTCAGCGCTTAAATCAATAATTTTTATAGGATATTGATCCAGTTTATACTCAGAGATTAACATTTTAGAACGACCATGCCCTGCACAGAGAAATACAAGATTTACCTGAGGAGTAATGGCTGTTGAAAAATGGAGCTGAATATTGTCATATAAATCACGATGTACCGTGCTGACAGCTTGCCCTGCATGACTGTTGGAGTGAATCCATTCAATTTGAACCAAAGGGTGATGAATTAATAGACGCAGTAGTTCTCCTGCTGTATAGCCAGCTCCACCAAAAATGCCTATTTTAATTGGTTTAGTGTTCATAGATAATATCTTTGGATGCAGAGGCATTAACTTGGTGATAAAATTTGATTGGATTGGATAGTAATTTGATAAAACCGACAGCTTCATCGCTGGTCCATAATTGATTGCTTTCTCCGTACTGACCAAATTTGGCTTGCATGAGATCATGATCCGATTGGATTCCAACTAATTCAAAGCGATAGGGATGCAATTGCACTTCTACCGTTCCAGAAACAGTCTCTTGGGTGGTTCCCATAAATGCTTCAATTGCACGCATAACGGGATCTAAATATTGCCCTTCATGCAACAGCATTCCATACCAATTAGCAAGCTGCTCTTTCCAATAAATTTGCCACTTAGTGAGACAGTGTTTTTCTAACAATTCATGTGATTTTATAATAATGAGTGGAGCGGCAGCTTCAAAACCTACTCTTCCTTTTAGTCCAATTATAGTATCTCCAATATGAGTATCTCGACCAATGGCAAATGCGCTAGCCATTTTTTCAATGGCTTGAATAGCAGCAATAGAGTTGTCAAAAAAACGTTGATTGATGCCTATTATTTCTCCTTTCTTGAAATGGATATAGAGGGTTTCAGGTGTTGTTTTAGTAAGCGGAGAAGGATAAGCACTAGCTGGTAAATTCTGATGAGAAGTAAGGGTTTCTTTACCCCCAACAGTTGTTCCCCACAAGCCTTTATTGATGGAATACGTTGCTTTCTCCCAATCCATTTGAATGCCTTGTTTTTTTAAGTAATCAATCTCGTCTTGACGGCTGAGTTGGAGACTTCTAATCGGGGTAATTATTTTTATATCAGGAGCTAATATTTGAATGGCTAAATCAAACCTTACTTGGTCGTTTCCTGCTCCTGTAGAGCCATGGGCAATGTATTCTGCGCCAATTTTTTTGGCATAATCTACCAATGCTATGGCTTGAAAAAAACGTTCAGAACTAACCGAAAGTGGGTAGGTGTTGTATCTTAATACATTGCCCCAAATGAGATATTTAATGCATTGTTGATAATACGTTGAAGTGGCTTCAAGTGTGCTGTGCTTTTTTGCCCCAATTTTATAAGCATGTGCTTCAATCTTTTTTAGACTTGAATCGTCAAAACCGCCTGTGTTAACAGTGGCGGTGTAGACCTCAAGTCCTTTTTCCTGTTTGAGGTAGGGAACACAGAAGGACGTGTCTAATCCTCCACTAAATGCAAGTACGACTTTCATAGTTGATGGTTGTTTGATATTAGAAATAGAATGTTGTTCTTTTTTAGGGTCAAAAAGCATCCCGACACAGAGACAATGTTGCTTTTGTGTTCTAGATAGGATGTCAAAATTGACGCAGCTTTTACAACCTTCCCAAAAGTTTTGATCTTGTGGGAGCTGAGAAAATACAGTGGGTTTGAGTCCCAATTCACTGTTGATTTTCATAACGGGCAAACTGGTTGTTAAGCCAAATAAAATAGCGTCTGGATAGCGCTCTCTTGCTGTTTTGAAGGCGAATTCCTTGATCAGGCGTGCTAGGTTTTTTCGTCGAAATTGAGGATGGATAATCAATGCCGAATTAGAGACAAATTGATTATCTTCCCAAACTTCAAAATAACAGAAACCAGCTAATTGCCCGTTTGCTAATGCAATAATTCCTTTGTTCTCCTGCATCTTTTGCAGAACTTGTTGGGGCGTTCGCCCTGCAATTCCTGTACCACGGACTTTTGAGGACTCTTGAATTAGGTTACAAATATCCGAAGCATAGTGATAGTGTTGGCTATTTGCTAGTGTGATGACAAACTGGTTCATTTTAAAATGATATTAAAAATATAAATTTAATTAATACTTATTTTGATTTGATTATGTACCAATTGAAAATCTTGTGTGTTGATCTTAGGTTGTAGGAATTGCACAACAAACTTATTGGTAAGTTTATTGTGGCAGGTGAATGAAACCAACACTGTTAGGTGGTACTATCGTCGAGAAATGCATCGTCGGCCCTGCGGTCGTTGTCGTCGAGTGACACAACAAAGTTCGCTTAGGGTAGCTTGAGTTTGGTATGTGGTAACATACAGATGCATGACGTTAGATTATATGATGGTAGTAAAGAAAAAGAAGGTAGAAAAAATGGAACAAACGATGTAGGAAACCTGCAAGGACTAGCGTCGTCGAGGTCGTTGTGTGGGTAAGATGATATGTGGAGTTAATTTGTTCATTTCTAAATACAAACCACGGAATTATTTTATTACCAAACAAGTTTTTAGCTGCTTTTTTTGAAAAAAAATAGATTTAGTTTTCAACGAGCCTTTATTTTTTGATAATCATTGTTAAAATCTACTAAAGTAATGTTAGCTATTGCTCAAAAAAGCTAGATTTTATTGAAAACTATGTAATTTGGGGTTTTGGATAATAATCTAATCTAGACGAACATTGATCAATTGTACATATAACTTATTGAGTAGCTTGAAAATAATTGTACTTACCAGTTTGCTTTTTTTCTTGGCAGGAACTTCTTTTCTAAGTGCACAACAAAAAATTGCTTCTAAAAGGAATAACAAATTTAAGATTATAGGAGATACGACAAAAGTCTATTATTCTTACTTAACCAATCCAACAGAATTATTGCAGGTAGATTCTAGTTTACATGAATTTGAAACGGTTGATCCAACTTGGAATAATGCAAGCTGGTATATTAGTTTGGGAGGCTTGTTGGCTACCCCTAGTTTTGATGTTCTTTACCAACCTAAATTAAAAGGAGGTTTTAGAGTGGGGTTGGATCAATTTGATAATTATCGATTGCATAGGGAGGATATTAAATACTATAACATAAAAGATAATCGCCCTTATACCGATTTGTACTATTCTCAGATTAACCAGAAAAATAATTTAGTTAAAGCTGATTTTGCTCATAAGTTTAGCGACAATTTTTATTTGGCATTACAATATAATTTATCCAATCAAACTGGCTTTTTTAAACATCAACGACTCCGCAATCAGAATGTAGGTTTTACCTTGCGTTATTTTTCCAATAAGTCAAAATACCATGGTTATCTCAACTTTATAACCAATGCTGTTAAGCATGAAAATAATGGTGGAATAATAGTGGATACCTTGGGTGGGCTGACGGATGATTTTTTGGCAAATCAAGATGTTCGAAGCACAAGTGCCAGTACCCATTACAATCTAACAGAAGTAAGTTATACTCATTTTTTGTACAACAATAGGGTAGATTCTTTGGGAACGAATACAGCCGCTAGTAACGAATGGAGTCATCGGATTACGTATCAATTTAACCGATACAAGTATTTTGATACCAATCCTCCAACAGATGGAAGTTGGTATGGGCTAGCGAGTGTTAATCCAAGAGGGATACGGCATTTTATTCGACATCAATTATTAGAAAATGAATTGAGTTTTCGACAGGCAATAGGGGGGAGCTTGACCTCGGCGCCACTTTGGGTAAAGGCCTATGTGAAACATAGTTGGAATGCCGTTTATCAAGAACCCATTGATTTTAATATTCACAATATATCAGTCGGTTTGGTTGCCCAAAACAACCCTCAATTTAAATTTAAATACAGGGTAGAAGGTCAATTAACTTGGGCAGAGCGGCAGTTAGATTTTTCTTTAAAAGGGCGAGTGGGTTACGATATGGGAAAATTAGGTTATTTGGAGGGGCAAGCATTATTTCAACGTTATCAGCCCAACCTTATTGATCGCCAACTGTATGTTTCGTGGGATAAGGTCTGGGACAACAATCTATTATTTAGGCAAATTCAAGAGCTTAATTTTGGAGGCAGTTATACCTATAAGATTGATAAAAAGCAATGGGGGCTACAATTTAAAGGCGAAGTACTCAATCATACCTTAACCAATTGGACGTATTACGATTCTAGCGAAGTACATCAAGCAACAGAGTCTGTTAATATTTTACAGGTAAAACTACAGGGGGATTTTAAAATATGGAAAGTGCACTTAGATAACCAAGTTGTTTGGCAACCCGTATTGGCAGGAGGAGATTACTTTAGAATTCCTCAGCTTCTTTTTAAGCATAATCTATATCTACAAAGTTATGTATTCAAACGAGCAATGTTGGCAAAAGTTGGGCTGTCATTTTACTACCATACCCCTTATCAAGCGGATGGATATGCACCGTTGACAGGAGCATTTTACAATCAAAATAGTTTTACCACAAGCCTTGACCCAAGGTTAGATGCTTATGTAAGTTTTAGAATTTGGCAATTTAGATTTTTTATTCGAGCCGAAAACTTATTGCACTTTGTGTATCAGCGCAATTACTTTACAGCTTATCGGCATCCTGTGACTAATTTTGTTGTTCGTTTGGGGATTTCTTGGAGGTTGTTTGATTAGTTAAATTGAATCTTGAATATCACCAACGGCTATCATCAAGTGCATTTCTAGGTCAATGGTA
Source organism: Aureispira anguillae (assembly GCF_026000115.1). Taxonomy (GTDB): domain Bacteria; phylum Bacteroidota; class Bacteroidia; order Chitinophagales; family Saprospiraceae; genus Aureispira; species Aureispira anguillae. The sequence goes on along the minus strand of NZ_AP026867.1, from coordinate 5,479,423 downwards.
TCAGGAATGCCTTGATCTATTTCTAAGTAATTGGCAAAAATAGCATCGCCGTACTTTTTTAACAAAAAATCTTCATCTGCAAAAGGAATTAATGCCTGATGGAGCATTTGACAAAAGGTCTTAATCCTTGGATTTTGATAAGAGCCCAATGATTGAAGCATGGATAGGTAAATATCCTCACAAACATTGATGTTGAGATCAAAACTATCTTTTAGTTCTTTTTTGAAAGCGGCTAAATCAACAACTTCGGTTTCATAACTATAATTTTCAGGAAAATCATCGACTAAAACGGTTAATTGTCTACAACGATAAGCAATCACTTCTAAAACAGGAGGTTCATCAAATAAAAATTCCTCCTCTAGTTCTGGAAGCCCTTGTAACAATTCTTCGTTGGTTTTGATGTATTCTGCTGCCTCTTTGAACAATTGAAGATCATCTATGTCCAATTCACTTTGCAAGTTTGGCTCTTTGGCTAATAAGGCTTGAATATTGCGCACTTCTTCTTCTAATTGCTGTAAACCTTGCTCATCAAGTGCTTCAAAATCCCCAAGCTCTTTAATGTCCTTTATGCTTTTTTGGATAGAAGATGCAGCGTTGTGTTGCTCTTGTTGTCCACGTATAGCATGCATCCAATCGCCCAATGTTCGTATTTTTTCCCAATCCCCTTTAAAGTTGGAATAACTAAAGGTTTTAATGAGGTGCATGCAGGCAATCTTGTAGGTTTGTAAATAATAATAATACTTTGTACCACTTGCCAAAAAAGCAGGAACCTTTTCCTTTAGTTGATAGTATTCTGCTCGTGCTGGCGTTAGATTGGGCATCCCTGGAGCACTTTGTTCTCCTGCTGCTAGTGCTTCAATATCTAATTTTTTATCCGTATAAATTTTTAGCACTTTATTGATGGCTAAGTAGGTAGACTGATAAGGTTCTACAAACCACAACTCATGAAGATCAACGTGATTTTGGTATTCTGTGCATTGGTTAATCAATTGATTGATCTTTTGATAGAAGGACATAATAATAGAAATTAGAGGAAAAGTAATGTAAATTGAATTAATTTTTAAGCGGGAAGATACAAAAAAAATATTAAATATTTCAACAAAAATATTTAATCACCTGAAAGTATTGGATAAGATTAGATGTTTTTTTATTTAAAATAAAGGTTACAAATAATAATACTCCGCTGCTTAGTTAGTGCGCTTTGCTTATGATCGTGCGGCTCTGTTAGTGGGCTTAGCTTTGGTACATTGTACCAAGCCATGCAGTTAGCTCCCTGCGGTCGTGAGCGTTTCACTTATAGTTCGTTATCACTCGTGAGCCAGCAAGCTGGGTTCGGGTTTCTAGCGGAGTAATGGAATAAACAAAAATTATAAATCTAAGGAGTAGGTTATTGAGTACTCTTTTTGACAGTTTTAAAGAATTTAACATTTTCGTTTCTTATTATAAGAAGAATTGAAATGAGAGAAAAGTATTCTAGTACTTAATTGAAAGAAAAGCTATGACACAATTCATCTTAAAACTACTGTTGTTCGTGGGGAGTTGCTGGTGTTTAACTTCTTGTAGTCGTCTATCTTTGTTGGTATTTATCAAACCAGCCAAGAAATTTAATGAACATAAAATTCCTGCTCCTCCTGACTATCAAAAAAATAAAAGTTGGCACCAATGGGCTAGGCGAGATGCTGACAAAAAGGTTGATGTTTTTTATCTACATCCAACAACTTATATTGTAGGCAAAGGTTGGAATCAAGACCTTGACGATGCGCATGTTAATTGGAGAACCAAGGTTTTACCCATTAATTATCAGGCAAGTGTCTTTTATGATGCGGGTAGAATGTTTATACCTAAGTATAGGCAAGCTATATTTTATTCTTTTGTCGATAAAAAAGACAATGGAAAAAAAGCCTTGGAACTTGCTTATGAGGATGTGAGAAATGCTTTTTATTATTATTGGGAACACCACAACCAAGGTCGTCCTTTTATTTTTGCAGCGCATAGCCAAGGCGCTTATCACAGTCAAAAATTGTTGGCAGAAATTTTACAAGATTCGGCTATTCGAACCCAATTGGTAATTGGCTATGTGATAGGTTGGCCCATTCCCGAAGATTATGTTCTTAATTCTAATGTTATTGAGATTTGTTCTACGGCTACTCAAACGGGATGTATTGTTTCTTGGAATACAGAGGGGCAAGCCCCAAAACTAAGTTTGGTTGAAAAGGTCAGTGCAGGCAAAAAAATTATATGCGTAAATCCTTTGTCTTGGAAAACCGATACCTCGTATGTTTCCAAAAACCAAAATTTGGGCGCTTTGCAATATAACAAGCATACCAAAAAGGATGAAATCATCTTATATTATTGCGATGCTGCAATCAGAGATGGTGCCCTAAGGATAAACGAACCCGCCAATCAAGTAGCGTTGCAAATGCCAATGGGAAAAGGAAATTATCACCTCTACGATTATAGTTTCTTTTATCAGAATATAAAGCAAAATATTAAAACTAGAATAGCTAGCTATTATAATAGAATAGACTCAACCCAATTGAACCAATGACGCAACTCCTAAAACCATTATTATCCCTTTGTAAACTAATTTCTTATGTTATATTTGTTGTGCTAATCGGAATGATTGCTTATCTCAATGTTCGATTGTATTATACGCCAACGTATGTCAAAAATGAAACGGCAACTATTAATGAAGACGTACGACATCAGCTCAATTATCTTAAAAATTACCTGCACAAAGATGGGGGAGAGAAGGCGCAAAATCAATATCCCGAAGGGTTTATTTTTATTAATGCTTTGTATGGTTTGGCTTGGTGCGATTTTATTGCCAACCTGCCAACAGGACATCCTATCCGATTAGAAGGATTGCAGGAAATAGACTGGGCATTGGAGGAATTGGAGCGCAGTTATGCACAAGAATTGTTTCCCCATACTATTCAACCCCAAAGAGGAATTTTTTATTTGGGCTGGAAAAATTACTTGTTGGGTCAAAAATTAGCGCTTCAGAATTCTGAAAATTGGGAATCCGTAGATCGCATTCAATTTGAACAGCAGTGCGCTGCTATTTATACCGCTTATCAAACAACTTCAAAAGTTTATTTGGCATCTTATGTAGATTTAGCTTGGCCAGCAGATAATATGGTAGCGGTGGCTTCCTTGGCTTTGTATAATCGAAATTTAGAGCCTAAATATGATTTATTCATAAAAAAATGGATACAACAGGTAAAGGAAAAGTTAGATCCTGCCACCCAATTAATCCCTCATGAAGTAGAATACGAAAACGCAGCAGTTAGAGAAGGCGCAAGGGGCTGTTCTCAAAGCTTAATGCTGAATTTTTTGTTGGAAATAGATGCTAAGTTTGCACAGGAACAATTTAAAAAGTATAAAAAACAGTTTCTAGATAATCGATTTGGGCTCGTGGGCATTAGAGAATATAGAATGGATACAACAGGGCTTGAAGATGTCGATTCAGGTCCCGTGATACTGGATATTGGAGGAGCTGCTTCTTTAGTAGGTCAACGAACAATGGCACGCTATAAGGACATAGAAACAGCCATAGTATTGCGCAATAGCATTGAATGTTTTGGGGTTGCTTATACGCATAAACAGCAAAAAAAATATGTTTTTGGATTGGAACCGATTGCCGATGTTTTTATTGTTTGGGCAAATGTAATTGACTTGAGCGAAGCAGAAAAACAAGTTGGTAATTGGAGGTGGAAATTTCAATTGTTATCTTTAATGGTATTAGCCATTCTCCTTTTTGTAATAAGGAAGTTTTTTTTTAAGAAAAAGAAGATCGAAAAATATGGAACTAACAACCGAACATAAAGCGTCCATCGATAAAAGTGTGTTGTGCTGGCTTGCTACTACATCGGTAGAAAGCATCCCGAATGTTTCACCAAAAGAAATTTTCAATTATTATGGAACAAATCAAATCATTGTGGCAAATATCGCTTCGCCCCAAACCGTTTGAAACATCAAGCAAAACAACCATGTTTGTGTGAGCTTTATTGATATTTTGGTACAAAAAGGATTTCAGGTCAAAGGAAAAGCAAGGATTGTTAAAAAAATGGATGCTGAATTTCCAACAATGGAAAAAATATTGCTTGAGATGACAGGAGGAATGTTTCCTTTTGCAACAATCACAGCAATTACTGTAGAAGAAGTAAAACCTATTGTTGCGCCTAAATATATCTTATACAAGGAGACAACAGAAGAGGAACAAATAGAAAGTGCTAAAAAAGCATATAGAATTTAAAATCAACAGAGTATTATAAAAACTAAGCGAAAAACAAAATAAATGAAATCGACACGTAGACATTTTTTAAAAATGATGGGGGCTGTAAGTTTGGGCTTTTCGGGCTTGCAAACATTTGCGCATGAATTAAAACATGATTTGTTGATTGATGGCTATGGGCAGTTGGAGGAGCAAGGAATTCTTAAATTACCCAAAGGGTTTTCTTTTAAGATTATAGCAAAAAAAGGAGCCACCATGCACGATGGTCTTTTATTGCCAGGGAGAGGTGATGGAATGGGAACCTTTGAAGGAAAAAATGGTCGAGTAATTTTGATTAGAAATCATGAAAATTCGCCAGGGTATTTGGTAGATTCGCCTTTTGGCTATAGCAACCAACATTTGCATAAAGTCAATCAAAAGCGAGTCTTTGATATGGGCTATGGTAAGTATCCGCATTTAGGGGGAACGACTACTAGTATTTATAACGAAAAAACACAGCAGGTAGAAAAGGTTTTTATGAGTTTGGCGGGAACTGCTCGAAATTGTGCAGGAGGAGTTACGCCTTGGGGCTCTTGGTTGACTTGTGAAGAATATGTACATACCAAGGATGATACACATGCTAAAAACCATGGTTATGTATTTGAAGTGCCCGCCACAGAGGATATAAAGCTTAAATATCCAGTGCCTTTGCGAGCAATGGGGAGGTTTAACCATGAAGCAGTAGCCGTTGATCCAAGAACGGGAATTGTTTATTTAACCGAAGATAGACACGATGGCTTATTTTATCGATTTATTCCTAAAGTAAAAGGCCAATTGCACAAAAGAGGTAAACTCCAAGCTTTGGCATTTGTTTGGAAAGAAGGAATGGATACCCGAAATTGGACGGAAACTACATTGAAGCAGGGGACAAAATATGCTGTGAAGTGGGTTGATTTAGAAGATGTAGATACAGAAAAAGATGATTTAAGGATTAGAGGACATGCTAAAGGCTGTGCGCTTTTTGCAAGAGGGGAGGGAATTTGGTTTGGCAATCAAGAACTTTATTTTGCTTGTACAAATGGAGGGAAGACCAAAACAGGACAGATTTTTAAATACATTCCTAGTCCGTATGAAGGGAGTTCAAAAGAAAACAATAAAAAGTATTATCCTAGAGTAGAGTTATACGCAGAACCTAACGATACCTCTGTCTTGAGATATTGTGATAATTTGACGGTAGCGCCTTGGGGCGATGTCGTTTTTTGTGAAGATGGCATTAAACCTAGAATTTTTGGAATTACAACAACGGGTAAGTTTTACCAAATTGCAGAAAATATAGGGTATAAATCTGAGTTTGCAGGAGTCTGCTTTTCGCCTTCTGGGCAAACGTTATTTGTTAATATTCAAGTGCCAGGACTAACATTAGCGATTACAGGGGACTGGGCTAAATTACATAAATAAGATTGATGAAGGAACAAGCGTCAATAAATACCCTAAGGGAATTTTTTGAAAAATATGAAATAGATCAAACCGAATCACTTGACCAAAAAAAATTCGGGAGCGTTTATAAAGGTATTGAAAAGGAGCGCAATCAAGAATGGGCCATCAAGTGTAGTGAAGTACACCCTAATTTTGATAAAGGGCTGTTTGAGGAACGTTATCAGAAGGCTAAAGAATTGCAGCATGTTAATTTGCTACCCTATGAGACGAGTTATCGCTTTGTTGAGGGGATGGTTACGAATATTGCTGTCATGCCTTTGGTTAAAATGGGGAGTTTGAATCAGCACTGGGCGTTGTCAGACGAGGATAAAAAATTAATTGCCGATCAGGTACTAGATGGCTTATATTACTTACATGCTCAGGGGGTAGTTTGGCAAAACTTATCCGCACAACACATCTTATTAGAAGAAAACTTTGGTAATTATGTGCCTAAGTTTATCAATTATGGGAGTCCAACAAAAATTCCATTGGCTTTTTTTGTGGACTATGAATACTTAGCGCCAGAACAATTAGAGGATGAAGCGCCTTTAGATCTTCGTTCAGATATTTGGGCTTATGGTGTTTTGTTGTACAAATTGTGGACAGGAAGGTTGCCTTTTGGGGAGAAAAGTGCTAGTTTGCCTAATGCAAAAATTCAAGAACGGATAATTGGAACTAAGGATTGGGAATTGGGTTTGATGGATCAAATCCCTCAACCTTATCAGAGAATTGTCGAAAAATGTCTGAAAAGAAAAAAAGAAGTGCGTTGGAACAATTGTGGAGAAATTATTGCGGTCATAAAAAATTGGCAACCAAGCCTTGTTCCTGCTACTGAAAAGAATAAGACAGAACCCGAAAAAACAGAGCCCCCTAGACGTGTTTTACGCAAACCCAATAAGCCCATTGTTTGGTGGCAGGTGGTATTGCTTTTTTTGTTGGCTGCCTGCTTGGGATATTTAATAGGCTAAATGATTAGAATAGACTACTATGGAAAGACTTAGATACATCTTATTGAGCTGCTTTTTATTGGGCGGGATAACATTGAGTTGGGCACAACAACCTGCACAATATTCGCTTTATATGCTCAATAAATACGCTTATAACAATGCTTATAATGGTCTGGATGAATCGTTGAGTATGACAGGTGTTTTTCGCAAACAGTGGGTTGGTTTTAAAGGAAGTCCCCTAAGTGTTAATTTTAATGCACACTTACCAATTGAATACCTTAGCAGTGGAATTGGACTAGGGTTTGAATACGATGCCATAGGAGCATATAAAGATCTTTCTATTCGAGGATCTTATAGTTATATTATTGATTTAGGAAAGGCTGGAAAATTATCGTTGGGAGCAGCAGGACGCTTTTTGCAAAAGAATTTGGATGGGAGCCTATTATTGACACCCGATGGGAATTACGAACAAGGAGTCAATCACAATGACCCCAATGTGCCAAACATAAAAGAATCGGGGATTTCATTTAGCCTAGATGCAGCTATTTATTATAAACATAAGTTTTTTGAACTAGGACTGTCTGCCATTAATTTAACACAACCTACCTTAAAATTGGCTACGGATGCATCTGTGACCTACCGTCGAGCTTATTTTTTTACTGCTACAGGCAATATCAAGTTGTCAGATAAGTTTGATTTGCACCCCTCTTTTTTACTAAAAGCTGATTTTGTGAAATTTCAACCCGAAATTGCTGTAATTTTAAAATGGAACAACAATATTTTTGGAGGATTGGCGTTTAGAGGGTATGATAGCCATACAGCAGATGCTTTGATCTTTGTTGTAGGGATGCAAATTACTAAAAATATAATGTTGGCTTATTCTTACGATTTGTCTGTTGGAAGTTTACAATCTTACAATAGTGGATCACATGAAGTAGTCCTAAATTACAATCTTAACAAAAAAATTGGCAAAGAAATCCCTTCAAAAATTATCTATAACCCTAGATTTTTATAATTTCACAAAAAAAAATACTGAAAGTTTAAGAATATAGATAATAAGAAGACTATTATTTCCGTTAGTAATCAAAACACGTTTCTACAATAAATATCAGAAATTGCCTTGTCTGATAAGAAACAAGCCTTTTATTTGATAACTAACTTTTTTACAGCTATATTTACGGTCGCCTTTCCAAAAAAATATAGTTAGTGCTTTTTTAAGAAAACGGTTTTAAACACGGGTGCGAACATGAAAAAACAAAATTTAGCTATTTTATTTATTACCCTACTCTTTGCTTCATGTGCAAAGGTAGATAGCGGTCAGTTGACGGGTATCTTAGACAGACCAACCTGGAAACCTATCCAACCATATGGTATGCAATATGTTCCTTCGGGAACTTTACATATTGGACCAAGTGATCAAGACGTAAATCACGCTTTGGTTCAACGCCCAAAACAAATTTCTATACAAGGGTTCTTTATGGACGATACTGAAATTACCAATAATGAATATCGTCAGTTTGTAGAGTGGGTTAGAGATTCTATTGCTCATACTCAACTTGGACATACTAAAGAATATCCTGGTGGAATTCAAGGGGTAGATTGGGAGCAAGAATTGAGTTATGAAGCTGGTGGAGAATTAGATGGAATGTTTTATCAAGGTGATGAGCAGTTTGGTAGTTCTCGAAACCTAGATATTCGCCAACTAGTATTTGACTATCAGTGGTACGATTGGAAAGCAGCAGCACAAGATTTCTCTTGGTCTGATGACTACAATAGACACTCAAAAGAAAAGCACAATCGTTCTGACTATATCAAAAAAGATGCAACTAGAATTTATCCAGATACCTTGGTTTGGATTCGTGACTTCTCATATTCTTACAATGAGCCAATGACTCGTAATTATTTCTGGCATCCTGCTTTCGATGATTACCCTGTTGTAGGTATTGCTTGGAAGCAAGCAAATGCATTTTCTTATTGGCGTACCAATCTTTGGAATAATTTCGAAGATGTAAATACAGAAGATTTCCGTTTGCCAACAGAGCATGAGTGGGAATATGCTGCTAGAGGTGGTCACGATATGGCACCTTTCCCTTGGGGAGGTTATTATGTACGTAACGCAAAAGGATGTTTGTTAGCAAACTTCAAGCCTGGACGTGGTGATTATCCTGCGGATGGTGGATTGTATACAGTACGTGCAGATGCTTATTTTCCAAATGATTATGGATTGTTTAATATGTCTGGAAATGTAGCAGAGTGGACTTCTTCTGCTTATTATGAAAACGCTTATGCCTTCTTGCATGATTTGCAACCAGATATTCGCTTTGATGTTGAAAACGAAGATCCTACTGCTTGGAAACGTAAAGTAATACGTGGTGGTTCATGGAAAGATATTATGTATTATATCCAAACAGGTACTCGTCACTACGAATTTCAAGATACTACAAAATCATACATTGGTTTCCGTAATGTTTTAACTTTCTTAGGTCGTTCAATGAATGACTTTAACTAGGGATTAAATGCATTAAATAGAAAGCCGTATTGCCTTTTAGTAAGCAATACGGCTTTTTGTTTTTTATGGGCTTGCTTGTCGCAATTTTCTAAGATAAAAACGAAGAATAATCAGAATTAGTCTTTGTTTTTTTCGTTCATTTTTTAAGATTAGTGATTCAGAGAAGTGACTAATTTTTTGCGATTAATTACAAAAAAAACAACATAATGAAGATCGGGAGTTGAGGACTATTTTTATTTGGTAAATCAGATGCATGTTCTTATGTTGTTCTGTTTTTATATGTAAAATATTGGTTATCTTATTGTTATGTTTTGTTCTTTTTTTGTTGAAAAAAAAACTATTTGCAAGTGTTTTTTTAAGATAAAACGATAAGAAACTTTTTAGAATAAAAATTGCGGAATATTATTTGGATAAATAGCTTGATCTATTTATAAATCGAAGGTCTAATGTGTTTCCTACATGATTTTTTTGAAAAAAAAAATCTTTTTTTTTTTTCAAAAAGTGTAACCTTTATATAAAATAGTGTTATACTTACGAAAGTTTTTGGAAAGTGATGTTCTATCACTAGAACAATTACACCACCCGAATTCTTTCTAGAGACCCTTTATTTTATATTTTATATAACCTTTTTAAACTTTTTTAAACATGAGTTTCATACATTCTTCAGGCTTTGCTTATGTAAAGAATCTTATTATCGGTTGTGGAGCAGCAGTAGTACTTGTTGGGGCACTTTTTAAGATTCAAAGCTGGCCATATGCATCTGAAATGTTAACAGTAGGTCTAATTACTGAGGCATGCCTATTCTTGATGCTAGGGGTATTACCTCCTCACAAAGATTACTATTGGGAACAATTATACCCAGGTTTGGATAAAGCAGGAGCTGATATGTCTGCTTTCTTGCCAGATAATGTTGATGCAGTAAATAGTCCTTCTAAAGTTGACCAAAATGCAGCATTGATTGAAGCCGTTAATGGAATGAAAACAGCTGTTTCTCCTTTGGAATCTCAACAAACTAAAATGGTTTCTGAGCTACAAACTATGTCTAAAACAATGAAGAGCTTGGATATCTTTGCTGGTCTTGATTTTGATGATGTAGGAAAATTAACTAAAGAAACTGGTAAATTTGTAACTGTTCTTTCTAATGCTATTCAAAATGTTGCTGATTCTGCTGAAGATGTAAACGTTTACAGAGAAGAATTGAAAACATTGAATGGTAACTTGTCTGATATGAATAAAGTATATGGTGGTGTTGTAAATGCTATGGAAGGTGTTGCTGCTGTTGCTGATTCTGCTGATTCTATCAAAGAATACTCAGCAAATGTTAAAACATTGAATGCTAACTTAGCTAGCATCAACAAAGTATATGGTGGTATGCTATCTGCTATGAAAGGATAATTGATTCTTTTTTAAGCAGTAGTTGATATTCAAACAGCTTTGTGCTCAATTGATATTTACCCAATGAATATAGAGCTGTTTAGAGGCAAAAAACAATATTAATTAGACAAAAAAAGTAAAGCATGTCAATTCCTAAGGAACCAAGACAGCTGATGATTAACCTGATGTATCTGGTTTTGACAGCTATGTTAGCGTTAAATGTATCAGCTGAGATCATAAATGCGTTCTTTATGCTTGATAAGGGTATAAAGAAAAATAATAAAATTGTAGAACATTCTGTAAGTGGTGTTATCACTTCTATGGAAGAAACTGCTAAAACAAAAACTCAATACCAACCATTGGTAGATAAAGCGAAAGAGGCAAAAACGCTTACTACAGGTTTTGATGAATATATCAACTCTTTGAGAGAGCGTATGATAGAAGAATCTGGTGGAGCTTATACTGACCAAGAAGCTGCTGACCAAGGTCATCCAGAATTAGCTGGAAAACCAAGAGGTAAAAAAGACAAAGATACGCCACAACGTATTTTTGTATCTGGTGACTATGGTAGTGAAGGTAAAAAACAACCAGAAGGAGAAGTTCTTGAGCAAAAGATTTTGGACTTGAGAAAGGCTTATTTAGATTTCGTTGCAGGACTATGGGAAGGTCAAGGAATCAAAGGAACTATTTTTGCCGATCCTACTAAAAAAGAAGGAGCTCTAAAAACACTAGAGGCTGAAATGACGCTAACTAGTTCTGAAAATTACAATGCAGAAGCTCACGAAAACAAAACTTGGGCAGATTATACATTCGGTCACATGCCAGTAGCGGCAATTTATCCGATGCTTCGTAAATTTCAAAACGATGCTAGAACTTCAGAATCTGCTGTTGTTAACTTCTTGGCTGGGCAAATGGGTAAACTAGAGTTGAACTACGATAAATTTGACGTATTCTCTCAATCTTCTAAGCCATACATCTTGTTGGGCGAAACTTATGAGGCTGATATTGCACTTGGTGCTTATTCTTCTCAAGCTAAGTTTTCTGTTTCTGTAGGTGGTTCTAGCTTAAAAATTGTTGATGGAAAAGCTAAATATAGCGCAAGAGGTTCTTCTGTAGGACAAAAAACGTATTCTGCAAAGATTTCTGTAAACAACCCATTAACTGGTGAAACAGAAACTTTTACAAAGGAGTTTTCTTACGAAGTAGGACAGCCTTCTGTAAACGTATCTGCTGATAAAATGAATGTATTTTATATTGGTGTACCAAACCCTGTTACTGTTGCAGCTGCTGGTGTAGCTACTTCTGCTATGAAGGTTTCTATGACTGGTGGTAAATTGACTAAAAAGTCTGGTACCAATTATACAGTTACAGCAGATAGACCAGGTGAGGCAACTATTACTGTAAAAGATACAAAGAATGGAAAATCATTTCCATTTAAGTTCCGTGTTAAACGTATTCCTGACCCTGTTGTTCGTTTAGGTAAGAAAACAGATGGTCTGATGGGATCTGGAGAGTTCAAAGCTCAACCAGGTTTGGCTGCATGGTTGGATAATTTTGATTTTGATGCAAGATGCCAAGTTCAATCTTATACCTTGTACTATACTCGTAAACGTCAAGATCCTGTAGAAATACAAGGAAAAGGAGGACGTTTCTCTGGTAAAGTCTCAGCGGCTATACGTCAAGCAAAACCAGGTGATCAATATGCCTTTACAGATGTAAAAGCAAGATGTCCAGGTGATAAAGCTGGTCGCCGTGTGAATGGTTTAGCTTTTAAAGTAAAATAATTTCAGATTTTTTTGAGATTGATAAAATACAAGTTGGTTGTTTTGCGTTATAAGAACACGTAAGCAACCAACTTTTTGTAATTTTATTATTCGGTAATACTCAAAACGATTAAACTGATGAATGTGAATCTTAAACTTTTACGATTCTTCGTTTTAGGACTAGTTTTAACAGTAGTAACACCTACTTCTGTCTGGGCTCAAGTTGATGAAAACAATCCTAATGTAACAGAGTCTGGCAATACAGATCAAGTTAAACCAAGAGACAATTTTTATGATCGTTATCTATATACAGAAAAACGAGTTATTCCTTACGACTTTATACATGAAAAAGATGTATTCTGGGAGAGAAGAATTTGGCGTTTGATAGATATTCGTGAAAAAATGAATCATGCGTTCAAAAATGAAAAAGAGCCTTTTATCTCTATTCTTTTAGAACATGCAAAAGCTGGCAATATTACGTTGTATCACACTTTTGATGATGAGTTTACTCAAGCAATGACTCAAGAAGAAATGCAGAATATTGGTAGTTCTGTAGATACAATTATTACTTTTGATCCTGAAACATTTGAGGAGATTGTACAAGTAGTAGTTAACGATTTAAACCCTGAAGATATTAAGAAATATCGTATCAAGGAAGTTTACTTCTTTGATGAAGAAACCTCAACTTTGGACGTTCGTATTTTAGGTCTTGCACCAATTATTGATCGTGTAGATGATAACGGAAACTTCTTAAATTCAGGACCAATGTTTTGGGCTTATTATCCTGAGTTGCGTGACATCTTGGCTCGCCACGAAGCTTTTAATCCTCACAATGATGCTGCACGTATGAGTTGGGAGGATGTATTCGAAGCAAGATTGTTTGCTAGTTACATTATTAAAGAATCTAACGTTTATGATCGAAGAATTAAAGATTATAAAACAAATCCAATGGATATGTTATTAGAATCTGATAAACTCAAAGAGCAAATTTTTCACTTTGAGCATGATCTTTGGTCATACTAAAATAGCTTATGGACACGATATGGGTTAGTAATAGCCTAGTATAAATAAGCAACTACTTATTAAAATTGCCAACTTGTTATTAACAAGTTGGCAATTTTTTTTTATTTAAAACTGTAACCTTTTGTTGAAATGTCATTATGAGATTGTACAAGGATGAAAAATAAATAACAAACAATTCGTTTTTGAAATGTATTAACAGGAACCCTACAACCTAAGATACGTGTGTTTAGTTTGTTGATTGTTGCGTTTTTGTACGAAAGCAATTGGGAGCATCTATAAAAGTTAGGTGTTACACCGTAGTGATTTTTATTCATGAAATAGGTCTTTCTATTTGAGGCGAATCACTTCTAAGGAAATATTTGGCTGTCTAAACCATCGATTTATTCATTAAAAACAAAAAACTATGTCGATACCGAAAGAACCAAGACAGCTAATGATTAACTTAATGTATTTAGTGCTTACGGCAATGTTAGCACTTAATGTATCTGCCGAAATAATAAATGCTTTTTTTGCTTTGGATAAGGGAAATCAGCATTCTATGGACATTGTAAATGAACAGTTGAATATCACTGAAAATAGTTTGGATGCTTTATTAAAAGATGACTCCAAACAGCGATTTCAACCTATTGCACCTGCTGTTGATGACATTCGTAATACGACCAAAGGATTAATTGCTTATATCAATGAAATCAGAGATCTGTTGATTGACGAAGGTGGGGATATGAATGGTCAACATGACGATGGCGATTATATCGATAGCCATGGGCATAAAGTTCCTAAGGGTAAAAAAAATAAAGACATTACGACTCGTATTTTAGTTGATGGAGGAAAAGGAAATGAATTAGAGCAAAAAATTACGACATCCAAAAAACATCTATTGGAGGTTTATATTAAGTTGCTTCGAGAGCATGGAACCAATTTTGACTTAAGTGCAGAGGAAATTGAAAATAAGATTAAAAATTTAGAAAGGAACATTACCTTAGAAATTGGAGAAGAATGGAAGCATAGTGATAAAAAAAGTTGGGCTGATTTTAAATTTAGACAAATGCCTTTGGCTGCGGTGTTACCCCTGTTGAGTCAAATTCAATCGAATGCTAAAAGTACAGAGGCGGCTATTGTTAATGATTTAACAGCTGTGGCAGGAGGAAAGGTAATAGAGATAGATCAATTTTTTCCTGTGATTAATGCTCAAAAATCTTATGTGATTAAAGGCGAGCCATTTAAAGCAGAAATTTCTTTAGGTTCTTATAGTTCGCAGCTTGATCCTTCAAATATTCAACTAACCGTTAATGGTTCACCTTTGAAGATTGGGGCAGATGGAAAAGCTATTTTGACTCAAAATACAACTGCTACAGGTAGCAAAAAATTAACCTTGGGCTGTAAAGTGACCAATCCTTTGACGGGAGAAGTAAAAACAGGGACTAGTGTTTTTGAATATGAGGTAGGAATGCGTTCCGCAACGGTGTCTGCTGACAAAATGAATGTATTTTATATTGGGGTGGATAATCCAATTACGGTTACAGCAGCAGGAGTACCTTCTGCACAACTAAAGGTGGCTTGTAGTGGAGGAACGATGACAGGTTCTGGAGCTAAACGAACCATTAGAGTGTCAAGACCAGGCAAGGCGACCGTTTCGTTATCAGGTGGAGGCTTGGCTAAAACCGATTTTGAATTTCGAGTAAAACGCATTCCTAATCCAATTGTAAAGTTGGGGACAAAAGTAGATGGCCTTATGAATTCTGGTGAGTTTAGAGCTCAGTTGGGCTTGTTGCCAATCTTAGAAAATTTTGATTTTGGAGCTAAATGTAAGATTCAAAGCTATACCATGTTCTATACTAGAAAAAGAGAAGATCCTACAGAAATAAAAGGTACTGGAGGTCGTTTTTCTGGTAAAGTAGCAATAGCTATAAAACAAGCAAAACCAGGGGATTCTTATGCGTTTACAGAAGTGAAGGCTAAGTGCCCAGGAGATACGGTAGCTCGTCGTGTAAATGGATTGTCTTTTACCATTAGATAAGACTTTTTCTATAATAATACTCCGTGGATTAGTTAATGCGCTTTGCTCATGAGATAGTTTCTTGCTTTTACCTAGGGGGCTAGGCATTATCGCTTATGCGCCAGCATAGCTGGGGTCATGTGGTTTTTAACGGAGTAATGTTATAAATAGTTGGTCATTAATAGACCTTTAAATTTAATAATGAATGTCGAGAGAAGGTTGTGCTGTTGAACAAACAGCATCGCCCTTCTTTTGTTTAAAATTTACTAATTATGATACCATTAGAAAAAATAGCGTTGGGTATTTTGTTGATTTTGAGTACCATATTGATGTCTAGTACTAGTATCAATAGTGATTTTCATCCCAACAACCATAAAACTGGAAATATTACAGCCGCAGAATTTAAGGCACAATTGGGCTTGATTGCTTGGTTAGATAATTTTGATTTTGATGCAAAATGTTTTATTGATTCTTACACCTTGTATTATACTCCCAGAAGAAAAGATCCTGTGACTTTAAAAGCAAAGGGAGGTTCTTTTAAAGGAAAAATTAATCAAATTGTTAAACAGGCAAAGCCAGGAGATCAGTATGCTTTTGTTAATGTAAAAGTGAAATGCCCAGGAGATCAAGTCGGCAGAAAAGCAAATAGCTTATATTTTAAAATAAGATAAAAGTTGAGTAATTAAGCAGAATGGATTATGTGTTACATTTACAATTATTCATTTTACTTAATTTCAGCTTTAGAATAAGAGTTTTGTTACTAAAATAGTGACAAAACTTTTAGGTGTTTTAATTGGGTAGAAGAACTGTTGGGCAATTTTTCTTATGTGGCTTGTTTTATTGTGTTGTTTTTTAGGTGATTACGTTTTTGTTTTTTTAGTTATGTATAATTATATTTAGTATTGAAGGTGCTAAGAAAATATTATTAAATAAAAATATTGTAATTATGAATACTTTAAAAACGACAGGCGGATCATTACTCTTGATCTTGTTATTAGCCAGCAATTTGGGGATGATAATAGAACGACTTATTTGGGTGGAGACGGATCGCACTCAATCTAATATAGCAGGAATAATATTAGATGCCCCTAAGGCTGATTTTGGAGAGGGAATGGTGACCATCTCCGTAGATAAAATGAATGTACTTTATGTTGGGATAGATAATCCTATTACAGTAGTTGCATCAGGAGTTAAAAAAAACCAATTAAAATTGATACCTGGAGATGGGCTTGCGATCCGCAAAAAAAATGATACAGGACAATATATGGTTACCTGCTCTAAATTGGGGATAGGAACGATCACTGTTAAGAATAAAATTACAGGAAAAACAAAGAATTTTGAATTTAGAATCAGACAGATTCCTGATCCTGTAGTACGCTTAGGCGGAAGAAAGGATGGTTTGATGGGGTCAGAAGAATTTCGTGCAGAACCAGGGCTGACTGTAGGGGAAAATCTTTTGGGGGTGAATTGTAAAATTGAGTCTTATACACTTTATTATACTTGTAAAAATTGCAACCCTATTGAATTACAAGGAGAGGGAACAGAGTTTATTGGAGATATATTGGATCTTATTCGCAGAGCAGATTCAGGCGATCAATATGCCTTTACGAATGTGAGGGTACGTTGTTCTGGTGATGCAATTGCCCGAAGGGTTAATGGTTTAGCTTTTAAGATTAAATAGTTCTAAATTCCTATTTTATTCCAATAAATTAGTTGTGGTTATTGCATGTAAATTTATCAAATAACTAATTATTAAAACTATGAATACGCTAAAAACAATAGGTGGGTCACTATTTTTGATCTTATTATTAGCCAGTAATTTTGGGATGATTGTCGAACGGTTTTTATTAGTTGGAACCGATCGTATGCAATTTAATATTGGAGGAACCATTTTGGAAATGTCCGAATCTGATTTTAGTAATGGAACCGTTGCTGTAGCAGCAGATAAAATGAATGTATTTTATGTTGGAGTGGATAATCCCATTACTGTTGCTGCTTCGGGAATCCCCAATGATCAATTGGAATTGCTGCCAGAGGAAGGGATAACAATTAATAAGAGGACGACCGAGGGGCAATATGTTGTTGTTTGTTCTAAGCTAGGAAAGGCTAGAATAAGGGTGAAAGATAAAAAGACAGGGGCAATCAAAGCAGTTGAATTTAGAATCAAGCGGCTCCCCGATCCAATTCTTCGTTTAGGTGGTAAGAGTGATGGCACAATGAAATCAGGAATGTTTCGGGCACAGCCAGGATTGACAACCAAGGCCGATAATATGGATATGGATATCAGTTGCCAACTGCAATCTTATACCTTATTTTATGTCTGTAAACGTTGTGACCCAATTGAACTAAAAGGAGAGGGGGCTTTATTTAGAGGCATGATTCGAAATGTAATAGACCGAGCTAAACCAGGGGATCAATATATTTTTACGAATGTAAAAGCAAGGTGCCCAGGCGATAAAGCTGGTCGCCGTTTGAGTGGATTAACCTTTACTATTCGGTAGTTTTGATTTTATTTTGCATTGATTAAATAAAAAACTGTAACCTTTTTTGTCTGTTGTATTATGGGAGCAAAGAGTAGTCTAGAGTTTCTTTGCCTTTTACTCATGAACTTCTCATTGTCTTAAAATTAAAATTAAAAACAATGATGACGAAAAAAATAGTACCAGCTTTGGTCTGGAGTTTTTGCTTTTTGTTTTGTGCAGTTAGCTATGCTCAAAATTCCAATGTAACAGAATCAGGAAAAGTAGAGCGTGTAGCCCCTAGAGATGGTTTTTATGATCGCTATTTGCACAAGGAAAAAAAGATTCTTGCTTATGATTTTATTCATGAAAAAGATGTATTCTGGGAAAAACGTGTTTGGAGGTTGATCGATATTCGTGAAAAAAGGAATCACATTTTCAAAGATGAAAAAACGCCTTTTATTAGCATTTTGTTAGATGCTGCTAAGGCAGGGGATATTACATTATATCACCACTCGTTTGGAGGAGAGTTTTCTGAGCCAATGACACAAGGAGAAGCAGCTAATGTAGGAGTGACAACAGACACCATTTTTATTTTTAAACCAGAAGATTTTTCAGAAGAAATGAAGATCGTTCATAATGAGTTAAATTATGAAGATATTCAGAAATATAGAGTAAAGGAAGTTTACTTCTTTGATGAAGAAACCTCAAAGTTAGATGTACGAATTTTAGGAATTGCCCCTATTATTGATCGTAAAGATGACAATGGAAATTATTTAAACTCTGGCCCAATGTTTTGGACTTATTATCCAGAGTTGAGAGAAACCCTTGCTCGCTCTGAGGCTTTTAATACGCATAATGATGCTGCTAGAATGAGCTGGGAGGATGTTTTTGAAGCTCGTCTGTTTGGTAGTTATATTACTAAGGAATCAAATGTTTATGATCGTAGAATCAAGGATTATAGATCAGACCCTATGGCGGTATTGTTAGAATCTGATAAAATAAAAGATGGTATTTTTCATTTTGAACATGATCTTTGGACCTATTAAAAGAATAACCTAAACCAATAAATCTTAGCGTTTTTATTATAAAGTGAGTCAGTACTTGTTGCTGACTCATTTTTTTGTTGATAGCAAGTTGAAAATAATTAACAAAAAAGTGTAAAAAATGAAAAATTGAATGTTTTTGGTGAAACAAAAAGATGTATTAAAACGTATACCTAACTATACAATAAGCAACCAAATAAGGTATTCACAAACAAAAAATAAAGAATCAAATGTTTAGGTGAAGTTCTTTATTTATCAATGTTGTATGGTGTTTAAGTAAATGTTTTGAAAAACAAAAACTTAAGTTGATCTAATATACTTAATGCAATCCTTTTTTATTAAAAACAAAAACGTTGATGATGGAAAATCGAAAGATGACTCAAAAAAGACTTTGGAAAGAAAAAGAATTCAGATTGGAGGATGGTATTTTACACCTCAAAGAAATGGGATTGTTGAGTGGCTATGAATTGGAATTACGATACGAAGACATTATTGGAGAAAAGAGAACCAAACGGCAACCTAATTATTTTTTATTTGGAGCGGCTTCGGTGTTGTTTTGGTTATCTATAACTAATTTTATTGGTTATAGTGCTGGGCTTATAACTGCTATTGTACCACCGATCTTGGGGGTATTAATGTCTGCTCTGTTATTTTATATTGTTTATCGTAATGCGCAAGAGGTTTTGTTTTTAGATACACTGGATAATGGTACAATTGGCTTTTTTAGAGATGGGGGGAATAAAAAACAAGCCGATGAATTTGTGGCTGAGCTGTTGGAGCGGCAAAAGGTATTTTTAGTTGAAAAATACTGGGATTGTGTAGATTGTTACGATCAAAAAATGAACAACCTCGATTGGCTTAAAAACCGAAATATTGTGAACATAGATGAGTTTAAATACCTAAAGGAAGAAATGTTTCATGAAGGTGAAGCCGAAATACTGCCCATAGGTTTTCACAATAGAAAGTGTTCTTAAGTTTTTTATTGATTAGAGCCTCGTACTACTTTGATTGGTAATTGAAATTTTTTGATTTTCTTATAATAGGCAATTTTTTGATTCATTCACCCAATTTATATAGCGCAAGTTAAGGAGGCTTGCGCTTTTTGTATTGTAGCAACTCCTAAAAATAAGTACAGATAAGCAAGCGAAATTGGAGAATCTATAGGTATTGTTTATCTTCAAGATTATTTGTATTAAGAGAAGGAAATCAAGAGCTATGGTTATACAATTTGGATTAGAAATAGAAGAGCGGACATTCCCTGAATACATCACTGTTCCAGAGGAGGTTGGTTTGGCTTGTGGGGTAAATGGCTTGATGACGTATCTAGAAAAGCATTTAGGAATTAGTTATCCAGAGCGACACGACTATTTAAGATTTGAGCAATATCGACAAATTTTATTGGTACATCTGAGTAGCAAAAATAATGTTGCTTTTTATGCTGCTTCTTTTAAGGCGGATCAGATGGCAACAGCAATTGCCTTATTAAATAGAAGGGATGAGTTATTGATGGGAGGTTGGGATTTTGAATTGGAAGAGGGTATGCCTACTCGACTGCGAACGTTGGCAGAAGTAGAAGCATTGGTAAAAGCTGGGGAACCAACTGGATTATTTGATGGTTTTGCAGAACGTTTTCGCCGTGTTCTGCATTTTGTTCGTTTGCTGCCTCTGCCAATTAAGACGATTTACTTGAATGAACCATTGGAGTTATTGCCTCCCTATTTGCAAGAATTATTTGCTACGTTGGAGGAGATGGAAATTTCTTTAGTACAAACAAAGCAGCCAATTGCTCCTGCTGAAGGTGATTTGCAAAATTTCCAAAAAGCTTTATTAAAAGAGCCTTACAATCGACATCAAGTAAAAGCAGATGGTTCTTTATTGATTGTTCAAGCGAAACGAGAAACTTATGCAGCAGAGTACTGGGCTAAACTTTTTCTTGAGAATAAAACGTATCGCCCTGTTTGTTTAATTCCAGATAAAAACCGAGCATTAGACAATACGCTTATAGAGGAGGGCTTGCCTAGTTTGGGCATCCTTTCTGCTTCGATCGCTCGACCAACGTTGCAAATTTTGAAATTGGTCAGTGCTTTTTTGTGGAAGCCTATTAATCCTTATAAAATATTAGAATTTGTTTCTTTGCCCAATACGCCAATTCACCCAGCTTTAGCACGAGGAATTGCTAAAATTATGGCTCAAAAACCAGGGCTTTTTAGCGGTGCTTGGAATGCGATGGTACGGCAATTCTTTGATTATTACGATGAAAAAATAGCCGAAACACCTACGGAAAAAGAAGCCTTAGAAAAGGAAAGGGAAGAAGCGCAAGAAGAATATAGGTTTTGGTTCAATAGAAGGCGTTATGATACTGCTAAATCAGTTCCCAAATCAGAGGTCATAGAGCTGTACCGTTATGTTTCTATTTGGGCAAGAAAAGAGGAGGATGAGCATAAAAAACAAATTGAAAATCTTCAAAAACGACTGGATAATCCCAGTACACCCCATCAAAAAATTCAAGAAATTGAACATTACAAAGAAGATTTACAAAATGGACTTCCTGCTTTAGAAGGACTGAGAGTGCAATCCAATAACATAGTTCAGGTTTTGGAAGCGCTCCCTGACCAAGATACTCAGCTCTCAAATCTTCGATTAGAACGTTTGGTGCGTACCATAAATGAACCTGCTGCGATTCGTTTTAGATCGACAGAATTGGGGCATTTGCCTTATGTGCATAAAGGAAGTGCTATTGTACGACCTACAGAGGAGGTCTTTTGGTGGAATTTTGTAGATGTAGAACGAGAAACGGGGTTTGCTCGATGGTATAAAAAAGAACAAGCGTATTTGATGCTTCAAACGGTTGTTGTAGAAACTCCTGTAGAGGAAAATGCAAGGATGCTTTGGCAACGAATGCAAGCGGTTTTGAGGGCTCAAAAACGACTGGTTTTGGTGATGCCTCAATATATAGAAGGAAAGGAACAGTTGCCGCATCCCCTTTGGGGAGATTTGAATGCTGCATTAGGGGACAAAGCATTAAAACGGATTATTGTGAACTTAGATACGCAAGAAAATATAGATTTCTTGGCTAAATCTTATGCCTTGCCTACTTTTATCCGTCTTATGCCTAATGTGTTAAATAAACCTAGACCTTATTTAGCGGTTGCGCAGGATAAAAATATCCAGCAGGTTGAGACGGAATCTTTTTCAAGTTTGGATAGCTTGCTCTATTATCCTTATCAATGGGTTTTTCGATATCAAGTTAAGTTTAAAAAGTCCTCTATGTTAAGTGTTGTAAAGGATCGAGTGTTAAAGGGGAATATAGCGCATAGTGTGTTTGAGCAGTTGTTTAATGCGATAAAGGATTCTTCTAAAGTCTGGTCAAAAAAAGAAGTTGTAGATTGGGTGAGTGCTAATGTTTCTGATTTATTTGAGCGAGAAGGTGCTGTTTTGTTAATGTATGGGCAAGAGGCTGAGCGAATTGGATTGGTTAATAAAATAAAACAAGCAGCTTGGGCATTGGTATTGGCTATTCAAGAAAATGGCTGGACGATTGTAGATACTGAACTTCCTATTGTGGGCAAAGTAGCGGGACAGGAGCTAAAAGGAATTGTTGATTTAGTATTGCAACGCCAAAGAAAAAAAGGAAATGAATTGATTATTGAAAAAGCAATTGTAGACCTCAAATGGGGGGGCGCTACTTATCGTAAACAGCAATTTAAGAATGGGGAGGACTTACAGTTGGTCATCTATTCTAAATTATTGGAACAGCATGAAAGTTGGGCACATACAGCTTATTTTATTATTGAGTCAGGGAAAATAATTGCTAGAAATAACCTTGCTTTTGACAGCGCAGAAACAGTTGCTCCTGATGTTGATTATAAAGAAATTCATCAAATGATCTGGACAAGGATAGAGAAAACCTACCAGTGGCGAATGCAACAAATCAAAAACGGAGAGATAGAAGTGCGTACAGAAACGACAGTTGACGAATTAGAGGAGTTGATGCAGGAACGAACAATGGATTCGGCAGAATTTTTAGATTTGTTAGAAATGAAAAAAGGAAGGGCTAAATACGATGATTATCAGGTGTTAATAAATATGGTTAGGTAGCGTTTGTGATCTTTTGTTTTTTCTTTTGTTATCTACTTATTTCCTGTGCTTTTTTTGTAGCTTTGTCTGCTTTAATAGGATTGTAATTAGGAGATTTTTTAGACTTTTCAATTCTAGGGCGATAAAAAAATAGTACGCTATTCTTCTTTTCTGCATAATTTAAAGTACTTACTAAATAAGGCAAAAAATTGCCAAGACACTTATGAAAAAATTATTCTTGCTGGATGCTTTTGCATTAATATACCGAGCTCATTTTGCATTTATCAAACGACCATTGATCAATTCTAAAGGCTTGAATGTCTCTGCAATAACGGGGTTTACCAATACACTGTGGGATGTACTTAAAAAGGAAAAACCAAGCCATATTGCAGTCGTTTTTGATTTGCCGACGCCTACGTTTCGACACGATATGTATGTAGAATACAAAGCCAATCGAGAGAAGCAACCAGAAGATATTACATTGGCCATTCCTTATATTAAAGAAATTATAGAAGCTTTTAATATTCCTGTTGCTTTTTGCGAAGGATATGAAGCGGATGATGTGATTGGAACGTTGGCGAAACAGGCTGAAAAAGAGGGGTTCGATGTGTATATGATGACGCCAGATAAGGACTATGCACAATTGGTTTCTGATAAAGTATTTTTGTATAAGCCTGCTAGAATGGGAAATGGAGTGAGTATCATGGGGGTAGAAGAGGTGCTAGAGAAGTGGCAAATCAAACGAGTAGATCAAGTTATTGATGTATTGGGACTACAAGGAGATGCTGTTGATAATATTCCAGGAATAAAGGGGATAGGAGCTAAAACGGCTGTGAAATTATTGGATCAATTTGATAGCATTGAAGGTATTCTGGCAAATACAGAGCAACTTAAGGGAAAACAAAAAGAAAAAGTGGAGGCTGGTAGAGAAGATGCTTTGTTGTCTAAAAAATTGGCAACTATTGCATTAGATTGCCCGATACAGTTTGATGCTGATACTTATAAAGTAGAACCCTTTAATCGAGATGCTCTAAAAAAAGTATTTTCAGAATTAGAGTTTAGAACGTTAATCAAACGAATTTTAGGAGCATCGGCTGTAGATAATTCGGGAGTGCAAACCGATCTTTTTGGAAATGTAATAACTACTAAAGAGTCGTCTGCAAAAATAAGTACAAAAACGGAGAGTATCGCAGATAAAAGTATAGATAATGTAGCACATGAGTACCACTTGGTACAAACAGCAGAACAACGATCAAATTTAATTAAAAAACTAGAAAAAGAAGCCGCTTTTTGTTTTGATACAGAAACAACAGGCTTGAATGTTAGTGAAGCTGAGTTGGTAGGAATTGCTTTTTCCATTCGACCACATGAAGCTTATTATGTCCCTATTCCTGTTAATCAAGAGGAAGCTAAGGCTGTTCTTCAAGAGTTTAAAGAATTGTTTGAAAATCCTACTATTGCTAAGATAGGACAAAATATCAAGTATGATATTTTGATGTTAAAATGGTATGGAATTGAGGTCAAAGGAAAGTATTGGGATACAATGTTAATGCATTATGTATTAGAACCACAGAATCGCCATAATCTCAATTATCTAGCAGAAACGTATCTTAACTATTCGCCCGTTTCTATCGAAACACTGATTGGAAAAAAAGGCAAGAATCAGTTAACTATGCGGGATGTCGCTCCCGAAAAAATCAAAGAATATGCTGGAGAAGATGCTGATATTACTTTGCAAATAAAAATTGAATTGGATAAATTACTGGAAGGTGATTTGCTCAACTTGTACAATGAAATAGAAGAACCTTTAATTGATGTACTGGTTGAAATCGAATACAATGGGGTAAATTTGGATGTGCCATTTTTAGAAGAGTATTCTAAAGTTTTAGAACAGGACATTAGTGCAATCAAAAAGAAAATTTTTGATGCTGCTGGGCTAAACACGTTCAACTTGGATTCTCCTAAGCAGGTAGGAGAGGTGTTGTTTAATAAAATGGAAATTCCTTATCGTTGGAAAAAGACAAAAACAGGGCAATTTTCAACGAATGAAGAAAAACTCTCGGAGTTAGCTCAAAATCATGAAGTGGTAGCAGATTTGTTGACCTACCGCTCTATGGCTAAGTTAAAGTCTACTTATGTAGATGCTTTGCCTAAATTAGTCAGTAAAAAAACAGGGCGTATCCATAGTTCTTTTAATCAAGCCTTAACAGCAACAGGACGTTTGAGTTCTCAGAATCCTAATCTGCAAAATATTCCTATCCGCTCAGAGCGAGGGAGAGAGGTGCGCAAAGCTTTTATTCCAAAAGATACTGGACATATCTTATTAGCAGCCGATTATTCTCAAATAGAGTTGCGATTGGTGGCTCAAATAAGTGGTGATGAAGCTATGATCCAAGCATTTCAAGATGGCTTGGATATTCATAAGGCGACCGCTGCCAAAATTTATGGTGTTCGTTTGGACGAAGTGACCAAAGAACAGCGCTATAATGCAAAAACTGTAAACTTTAGTATTATTTATGGTGCAGGAGCTACGAATTTATCTAAAAACTTGGGCATTAAACGAGCAGAAGCAAAAGCATTGATCGATCAATATTTTAATGAGTATCAAGGGCTGAAAAAATACATGGAGACGGTTGTAGAGGAAGCTCGTGCCAACGGTTATGTTACTACTCTAAAGGGAAGGCGCCGTTATTTAAGAGATTTAAAATCGCAGAACTCTATGGTGCGTTCTCATGCTGAACGAAATGCCATTAATACGCCTATCCAAGGATCTGCCGCAGATATGATTAAATTGGCCATGATAAAAATATACAAGGCAATCCAAGATAAGGGGCTAAAAACTAAAATTACTTCACAGGTGCATGATGAGTTGATCTTTGATGTGCCTACCAATGAATTGGAACAGGTAAAGGATCTAATTAATGAAAATATGAAGAATGCATTGGAAAATCTTCAGGTTCCTATCTTAGTTGGAATGGATACGGGAGCCAATTGGTTGGAAGCTCATTAGTATTCTTAAGAATAAATGGCAAAATGTGAATCATAACGGCTAAAAAAACGTTACAACAATAAAGCGTCCAATATTAAAATGAAAGATAATAGGCTAATCAATGAAAGTAAGAAAAAATAATCAAGACCTTATCAAAAGGTTAGAAGAGATTATGTTGCTAGATGGGAGCAGCTTAGTTGATATGAGTTATAATATATTAATCTCAACAATTGATTTTTCCTATTTCAGAGATATAGAAGTGCGCCTATTGGCTAAAGGTAAGACACGAAACCTCAAAGAGGATTCTACTTTTGCACTATTACTCGCCTTTAATTATATCACAGAAAAATCATTTATTGAACAAATAAAGGGAGTTAATGCTAAGGTGTTTTTTCTTCTTTTGGAAACCTTATTAAACCGATTATTGGGATTTCATGCCAGGAGAAGAAGGTATAATTTGTTGATGGACGAAGAGAAAAAATACTTAGTGGTTCAGAAAAAGGACTTTAATCTTATAAAAAAGGAATTGGCTGAAATTGCTCAAAACGATTTAGCGGAGTTCCTTGGTATTATTTATACTTCTATTTATGTAAATGGAGCAGATTTGCTTTTTGGAGTAGACCAAGCAGTAGATAAGAGAGGCAATGTAATTAATGCTTATCAGTACTTGACACTTTGTTTAGCGGCTTGTGTTTCATTACTTGAAGAAGATATAATAAAAGATCAAGAGGATAACCCATATTGGAGGAGATTGGATAATCATGTGTTAGATACCATACTTGCTTTTGGAAATAGAACAATAAAAGGTATTTATGAGGTTAAGGTAAAGGCTTTAGCAGAAGAAAAACGACAGAAACAATTTCAAAATTTTATGAAGGACGATTTTGAAAAATATGATGAAGTATACAAAGTGCTTTCTTAGTTATGAACTTTGTCAAGAAAGAAGAAATTATAAGCATGAATCAAGCCATCATTACTCGGTATGGTGGCTCTTTTTCTAAGCCTAAAAATTTAAAAAATGAGGATGCTTTAAATTATCTATTGGACATCGTTGAAAATAATGTTGTTTTTGGAGAAGCGCAATATCCTTCTATTGCTCATGTAGCAGCACTGTTTTTATTTAAAATTACAAGTAATCATATCTTTAATGATGGGAACAAACGAACAGCATTAAAAACAATGAATTATTTTTTGTTTTTGAATGATTGTAAGTTGAAAGATAAACTTTATGTTGCCATTCATCGAGATCAATTGATTCCCAAAACGTCTAATTATACCGTTGTAGGGATATTGGAAGGGCTTATCCAAGAAATTGCACAAGGTAAGATTAACTATGATGATGTACTTGATTTCTTGAGAAAGAATATAGAGGAGTCTTAACAACTGCTTTTAAGATAAAAAAAAGACCGCTTTGAATCTTGGTTCAAAGCGGTCCTTTTTTAGTAGTTCTACCCCCTATTTAAGGGTTGTACTTACTAATACGCTGAGTACGGATGTTGTTCCCATTAGAATTATACATTCTAACCATGTAAATGCCTCTTGGTAAGCGACTAATGTCGTATTTCTCACCAGCATAGTTAACCGAAAACTTTTGCATTTTTCGTCCTACTACATTATAAATTTCTATCAATTTTACTTGATTGTAATCATCTTTTAGGTGAATAAACTCAATAGCTGGATTAGGAAAGACCTTAGGTACTGCTATTTCCTTAGAAAAACTATGTGTTGAAGTATGCGTACTTTGAGCAGCACCACTAAAAGTAATTGTTTGTTCTGTTTCTTTTTTGCGATTAACGTCATAAATCACAAGCTCTAAGTTGCCCATTCCCTCTTTTCCATTTGGACGAAAAGAAACTTTAAAGTCGTGGAGCACTTCATTCGGTTCTAAGGTAAATGTTTTGCTATTTACCAAAGAAGTATAACATTGGTGATCGCAAACAATAGCTTGCCATCCTTCTGATAAATTTACCTTCTTTATTTCCCAGCGTAATTCTATTGTCTTAGAGGTTAGATTTCGTAAAATAATAGTAGGCGAAACCTCTTTATTAATTTGTCCTTGTTTGGTGGCATACGATGTTGAAGTACGAAATGTACTTTGACCTTGCATCAAAACAACAGCAAATAAAAGAAAAATAGATGTGAGTATAGTTTTATACATAGGCATAGTTTTTTGCTAAAGTACTTCTTACAGTATTACATTCATTAAATTATGTTGGATAGAGAAGGGAATACTATTTAATATAAACAAATATCGTGTAAATTTACAGTTTTTATGCTACTTTTTTATTATTTTAAGTTAAAAAGCAAAATTTAATAAATAAATAACCTATTAGAACTGAACACTTAATAATAGCTAAAAGTTCAGTATAGATATGGTATTGCTGTATTTTTTTCAAAAAAGAATAGCACACTAAAGTTTCAATCAATTTTGGAACACTTTTCTAAAAATCAGAATTTTGTTTTGTCAAAAGTTGTATTTGCGCAAAAAAATTACAGTTATAAGATTGTTTTTTAAAATTACTTTTTTAACTTTGAGATAACAACTTATGTACATTCATTAATATTTTCATGTAAAAAACGTTTAACTTAACATAAAATCAAGTCTTATGAAACTTAAAAGTTTATTTACCCTTCTTGCTTTAGCAACAGGTGCATCTACAGTCAGTGCACAGAACATTGTTGGTACGGCTGCTACAAACAAAAATGTAATTTTAGAAGAATTAACAGGCAAAACTTGTGGTTACTGTCCAGATGGTCACAAAAGAGCTCAGCAACTTTATGATGCGAACCCTGGTCGTATTGTTTTGTTGAATATTCACACAGGTAGTTATGCTGCTGGTACTCCAAACTATAGAACAGGGTGGGGTGATTATGTAGGTGGTCTTTTTAACGTAACTGGTTATCCTACAGGTGCTGTGAATCGTCGAGTAATGCCTAATCCAACACAATCTAATCCAAGTAACACTAGTGTTATGACAAGTAGAGGAGTTTGGGCTACTAACGCCGCTACTGTTATGGCTGAAGCATCAGCTGTAAATGTAGGTGGAAGCGGTACCATCGATTTAGATAATCGCTCATTAACACTAGATGTAGAAGCTTATTATACGGCAGCAGGTACTGGAACTAGCAATAAATTCCATGCGATTGTTACCCAAGATAATATCCCTGGTCCTCAATCTGGAGCTGCTGGAAACCCTTCTGCTATCCTTCCTAACGGTGATTATAACCACCAACACATGGTGCGTCACAATTTGTCACCGAATGCTGGAGATGATATTACTACATTGACTGCTACATCGCTTTATACGAATCAATATACGCATACGTTCCCTGCTGATATCAACAATATCGCAGTAAATTTAGGAGATTTAAAAGTTGCTGTTTATGTATCTGAAGGTGCTTCTACTGGTGCTATTATCACAGGTTCAGAAGCTGCTTTGACATTTACTACAGCTACAGCTCTAGGAGCTTCTAATGCTGCTGGTACGCTAGATGCTTCTTTGGGATCTGTTTGTGGTACTTCTGTTGATGCAAATATGAAAATTACCAACACAGGTAGTACTGCATTAAGTACAGTTACTTTCCAATATGTTGTAAATGGAGGTACTCCAGGTACTTACCAACATACTTTTACAAATCCTTTGCAAACTGCACAGTACGAGACGGTAACTATTCCAGCTATTCCAGGTTTGTCACCTAATGGCGCTACAAGTACTGTTGACTTGTCTATCACTATGTTGAATGGTAGTGCAAATCCAAATACAAATACTTCTAATGGTTTGACTGTTGCTACCGCTTCTTCTGTAAGTGCTGGTACTACTACGGTTGATTTTTCAATTACTACAGATAACTATGGTTCTGAAACAGACTGGGCGTTGATTGATGAAACAACTGGTGCTACTGTTATGTCTGGTGGAGGGTACCCTGATGTAAGTGGTGGTCAAACTTATACAGACCAAGGTACAATCGTAGACGGTCACTGCTACAAACTAGAAGTAACTGATGCTTATGGTGATGGTATTTGCTGCCAATATGGTAACGGTAGCTTTACATTGACTGCTGGAAGTACTGTTTTATCTACTGGTGGTAGCTTTACTAGTGCAGGTGGAGATAAATTTGTATTTGATCATGTAGTAGGTGTTGTTGCTTTAGGAAAAAGTGCTGACGCAATCAAAATCACTCCTAATCCTGTACATAGCAACATGACATTAGAGTTTACAGTTGCTGAGTTGAGTGACTTAAACATTAGCATTATGAATGCTCTTGGACAACAAGTACAACAAGTTTCTAACGATTCTTACGAAGGAACAAATATGATTGATGTTAATACAAATAACTTAGCATCTGGTGTTTACTTCTTGAACATTACTTCTTCAAAAGGTACTTCTACTCAACGATTTGTAGTAGAAAAATAAATCCAATTGAAAATAAACTTCATAAAAAAAGGATGGAAGTTATACTTTCATCCTTTTTTTTACCCATACCCTAAAAGATAATAACCAATATTTTTGAAATGCATTGGTCTTTATTAGAACTCTCTAATTGGTATAAGAAATAAAATAAAGGACTTCTTAGTTCTTAAAATGATATTAAAACTTATTTTACTTAAATCGCTATTTTATAACAAAAACAAACCAAAATTATGAAATCATTATTCCTTTTCGCCTGCTGTCTCTTCAGCGCTGGAATAGTCAGTGCTCAAACGATAGTCGGAACGACTCCTACTAATAAAAATGTCATATTGGAGGAATTGACAGGTAAAACATGTGGCTATTGCCCAGATGGTCACAGAAGAGCCAAGCAACTCTATGATGCCAACCCTGGCCGTATTGTTTTGTTGAATATCCATACAGGTGGTTATGCTGCTGGTACTCCCAATTATAGAACTGCTTGGGGTGATTATGTGGGTGGTCTTTTTAATGTAACAGGTTATCCTACAGGTGCTGTAAATCGTACAGACTTTGGATCAGGTGTAATGCACTCTAGAGGGGACTGGGCTGCTAATGCTGGTACTGTAATGGGGCAAGCATCTCCTGCCAATGTTGGAGGAGCTGGTACAATTGATTTAGGCTCTAGAGTTCTTACAGTAGATGTAGAGGCATATTACACAGCTGCTGGTACTGGAACAAGCAACAAGTTCCATGCAATTGTTACTCAAGATAACATTCCTGGACCTCAATCAGGAGCTTCTGGAAATCCATCTGCTATTCTTCCTAATGGTGATTACAACCATCAACACATGGTACGTCACAATTTAACACCGAATGCTGGAGATGATATTACTACTTTGACGGCTACCTCTTTGTATACAAATCAATATACACATACCTTCCCTGCTGATATTAATAATATCACTGTAAACATGGAAGATTTAAAAGTTGCTGTTTATGTAACCGAGGGAGCTTCTACAGGTGCTGTTGTTACTGGTGCTGAAGCTAACATGACAATTCAGATGCCACCCAATGCACACGATGTAGCTACTTCTGCTGGTGCTTTTGGTTCTGCTGATTATTGTGCAAATGGTACAGCATGGACTCCTTCTTTCACCGCAGAAAATAGAACGGCTAATACCATTACTTCTATTGAAGCTCAATATACTGTAAATGGTGGTGCTGCTGTTCCTGTTACAATGTCTGGTTTATCACTTGCAAATGGGCAATCTACAGCAGTAACATTCCCTGCTGTTGCACTTCCTGCTGGTAGTAATGATATTGTTTATAGTATTGTTACGCTAAATGGTACAGATCCAGATTTGTTATCTTCTAATAACAATGGACTAGAAGGTACTGTAGCTGCTTTGACAGCTGCTCCTACTGCTACAACACTAACAGAAGATTTCCAAAATGCTAACTTGCCTTCTGGAACATTTCAATATAGCCAAACATTGGCAGGTGCTATCTTCGAAAACCCAGACAACTTACCAGAAGGTCGCTTTGGTGTATTTGGAGAGAACTCTTCTTCTATTGATGTAAGTAATTGTATCCGTGCAGGATTTGGGTTTGGAGATTGGAATAATGCTTCAGGTGCTGTTGTGTTTGATAACATTGACTTAACCAATAATGCTGCTCCTGGTTTATCATTTGACTATGCTCATGCCTTGTTTAATGCAGGTTCTGGTGATGGTGCTTTAGAAATTTTTATTTCTACAGATTGTGGTGCAAACTGGACTTCTGTATGGGCTCGCTCTGGTACTGCTCTAGCAACAGGTGCGCCTATTAGTACTGGTTCTTTTTATCCTGCACCAAATACTAGTGATTGGGCTATTGCTAATATTGACTTGACTGCTTATGCTAATCAAAGTTCTGTAGCGGTTAAATTTGCATTTTCTAAAGGTACTTCTGCTAATCATCTTTATATTGATAACATTAACTTTGATGTTTTGTCTTCAGTTACTGCGATCGAATCTGTTGCTGCATTGGCAATCATGCCTAACCCAGTAAGAGACATCATGAATGTTGAATTTTCTTTGGAAGAAGCAGATGATTTAACCATTGCTATTCACAATGCTTTAGGGCAACAAGTACAGCATGTTGCTACTGAAAACTTTGTTGGAGCTAATACGATTTCTGTAAATACAAGTAATTTATCTGCTGGTGTTTATTTCTTGAATATTACTTCTTCAAAAGGAATCAAAACAGAGCGTTTTGTAGTAGAAAAATAATACCGATTGTATACTTTAATATAAGAAGGGGATGGCAGAAATTGTCATTCTCTTTTTTTGTTAAAGTTCTTACGGTCAAGTTTTTTCCTTGCAAAAATGAACAAATTAGCTTAAACTTGTAAGTAAGTTGTTAAATAATATGGATATATGGTAATTTATTCATATCTTTATCTTAAATAAAAATTTATTTTTTTCAGTATAAAATTAGAATTCTATGAAAAATGTACTTGTAGCTTTGACGCTTGTAGCTATCTTGTTTTCGGCTTGTAAACCTGATGATGTTACTGTTGATCCTGTAACAGTTAACTTATCTAAAACAACTGCTACAGAAATGGGCTTAGCTGCGAATGACAAACATATGATGATCACAGTTAGCAATACAACAGATCAAGAAGCAACAATTCAGTGGGAGCGTGCAGAAACTCAAGCCGTAACAGGTTGGACTTATGATGTAAATGGTAGTACTGCTGCTTCGGGTACATTGACAATTCCTGCTAATTCATCTAAAGATGTTACTTTAATCGTGACACCTAATGGTACTGTAGGTGTGGGAATTGGGACACTTAAGTTTTATGACTCAGCTAACCAAGCGCTTACAATGAAGACTTTTACTTATACTTTGACAACGTTGAGTTCTTATTTTAGAATTGCTCCACAGGGTTTTACTTCTCAAAGCGTTCGTAGCAATGATCCTGCTACCGATTATCACATTTGGGTAGTCAATGACAATACTGTTCCTGTAGATGTAAATTGGGCTAGAACCAATGAAGCAACGAATCCAAGTACTTGGCAAATTGCTATTTGTACAGATGCAACTTGTTATACTCCTGCAATTATGAATGAAAGTATGACCGTTAGTCCTGGTGATTCTGTAGACTTTAAAGCAACAATTGATCACCAATTGACTACAGGAAATGGTGGTACGACTCCTATTTTTTGGGTAGCAGCGGATAGCGTTAATAGCGTACTTAGCCAAGAGCTTACTCACGAAGTAACGTTATAGTCATTTAGAAATGTTTTGAAAAAAAAGCTACTTAAGGGACAATCCTTTAAGTAGCTTTTTTTATAAAAGAATAATCATCTCCTAAAATAAATATTATGAAAAGTATATTAATGTTACTAATGCTGACTGTTCTTTTGTTTTCTGCTTGTGAAGTAAAAAATACAGTGACAGTTGAGCTATCTAGAACTTCCACTACAGAGTTTGGTTTAGTTACGAATGACAAGCACATAAGAGTCATTGTTAAAAATGCGACAGATCAAGAGGCGACAATCCAGTGGGATCGTGCAGAAACCCAAGCTGTAACAGGTTGGACCTATGATGTAAATGGCAGTGCTGCTGCTACAGGTACCTTAACGATTCCTGCGAATACGTCTAAAGAAGTTGTTCTAATGGTAACGCCAAATGGAACTTTAGGAACGGGGAGTGGGACGCTTAATTTTTATGATGCTGCGGATCCTTCTCTTACCTCAAAGGTATTTTCTTATACGTTGACAACACTTAATTCTTATTTTAGAATTGTCCCACAGGGTTTTACTTCTCAAAGTGTTCGAATGAATGCCCCTGCTACCGATTATCACCTTTGGATCATTAATGATAACACAATTCCTTTGGATGTGCAATGGGCTAGAACCAATGAAACATCAAATCCTGCTGCTTGGCAGGTTGCAATTTGTACACAGGGAGGATCAGATTCTGTCTGTTATACACCTGCTATTATAACTGAAAGTGTAACCATAACTCCTGGTGATTCTATGGATTTTAAAGCAACAATTGATCATCAAGCTACAACGGGTAATGGTGGTACGACTCCTATTTTTTGGATACCTACCGATAGCACCAATAGTGTTTTAAGCGAAACGTTTATGTATGAAGTAACTTTGTAGTATCTTCCTGTCAATAAAATTGCCCCTGTGATAATTTCAATCACAGGGGCAATTTATTAAATGGATTATTTACTGATTAACGATCAATGTTTTTGTAATAGATTGTTCTCCAATACTTACCGTATAAAAATACTGTCCACTCGCAAATTTACGCAAATTAACATCTATCTTATGTTCTCCAGCATTTAGCTTAGCATATTGTTTCATCCAAACTTGTTTTCCATCTGCATCGTTGATGATGATTTTTACCGTTTTAGCTTCTTCTTTAGTGGTCAACAAAATAGTAGTTTGTGTAATCGCAGGATTTGGATAATTACTCAGAGTTATGTTCTTGTCGATTTTTGTGGTAGACAATTTTTCGGATTGATTTCCTTTCTCCTGAGTTGTTTTACATTCCTTTCTCCCTCTTTTGCCATGTCTAGGCGTTTTGAACTCCCCATCCCACAAGACAAATTTTACCGCTTTTCCTCCTTTTTTGTGTGCCGATTTCTTTGGAGCATGTTGGGCATGTCGTTCTTGCTTTTTCTTTCTGTGCGCTTCCATTTTTGCTATTTCCTCCTCAGATAAGTACTTTTTTAGAATTTCTCTTTTTTGAGTTTTCCATGTTTCTCGATGCGACTTTAGAGTTTCCATTGATTGTTTGACGACCTCCATATTTCGTTCCATAAAAGGTTTCATAGATTCCATAAAGGCTTTTCGTTTTTCTCTAATGGGCTCAAAAGCAGTTTTCATTTCTTCTCGTATTTCTTTTCTATCTTTTCCACTGGTTCTTAATGCTTTCATTTCTTGGCGCAATGCCTGAGCCTCTTGGTGCAAGGTTTTGCTTTCTGCACGCTTGGATTCTAAAAAAGCAATATCATCTTGACTTAAACTTTTTAGGAATTGGTCGTGAGTTGCCTTTTTGATGGGGTAAATTTCTTTTTTGTGAAACTCTTGTAGTTCCTGTTTAGCCTCTTTACTCAATAAAGGTTTGTGATCTTTGCGCCCTTGGTGGGGTGCTTGTGCTAGAGATTGGTTAATTAAAAAACACAAACCCATTACTACCCATAATAACTTTTTCATATTTTTATTTGTTGCTTTTATTAGAAATTTATAAGTAGGAAGCTTAATCTCAACTTCCAATTCAAGATCAATTGTCTTGTTTTGAGCGCTCATTTTATTAGAGCTGTTTTTAATCAAAAGGTTTAATCTATTGGAGAAAAAAAAATAATCGACTCAAAAACTTGTTTTTTTATATTAGCTAGCCTACATTTGTTTGAGAACAAAATAAATCAATGAATACAACTCACTTATATTATTATAATGCTACTTATTTCTACTGGTTTTTCGACCAAGTGGACAGGGACGCATTATGTAGTTGTTAACCATTCAATAATAAACGGTATACATAATCTGAAAATCCTAGTCCACTTTTGGGCTAGGATTTTTTTTGTTTAATTAACACAAATACAAAAAACATGATGCGACAAGAGTACGATCAATACACCTCCGAACACCATCAAGTATGGGAGCTTATGTATAATGAACAAATAGAAATACTGGCTACCCGTGCAACAAAAAACTATTTGGAAGGAATCAAAACGGTTCAATTTATACCCAATCGAATTCCTCGTTTTACCGTAGTCAATGAAGCACTAAAAGCATTGACTGGATGGCAAGTTTATGCTGTTCCTGGGATTATTGATAACAAACCATTTTTTGAATTATTAGCTCAAAAACAATTTCCTGCTACCACATGGATGCGTAGTTTGGCTCAATTAAAATATATTGAGGAACCAGACATGTTTCACGATGTTTTTGGTCATGTTCCTTTGTTGAGTGAGCCTTATTTTGCTGGTTTTTTGAATGGTTTGAGCCAAATTGCTTTAAAATATATAGACTCGCCAACAGCCGTAGAATTAATGGCTAGGATTTATTGGTATACGGTAGAATTTGGATTAATTAAAGAAGACCACCAAGTTAAAATTTATGGCGCAGGGATTTTGTCTTCTCCAGGAGAATCGGTTTATTCATTGGGGACAGAGCCACAGCATTTTGCATTTGATTTGGATCGTATCTTGGAGACCCCTTATATTAAGGACAAGTTTCAGGCACAATATTTTGTGGCAGCATCTTACGAACAATTGTACCATAGTTTGCCCCAGTTAGAAGAGCGGATAAAGCAAGCTGTAGAGTCGGAAATCATCATTGCAGATGGGCAGAAATTTAATTTTGATGAATTATTAATAAAGGCATAATGATTTCATTACAAGGTTATAACATCCAATTTCAGGATCAAGGATTTATTCAATTAAAAGAACAATTAAGGACAGGAGCTTATTCCAAAATTTTTGTATTAGTTGATACCAATACAGAGCAGTATTGTTTACCAATTTTGCAAAAAGCGTTGATGGATTATGAGCTAAATATCATATCAATTGAAGCAGGGGAAGCACACAAAAATATTCAAACTTGCCAAATAATATGGACTGCATTGATGAATCAGCAAGCCGATCGTAAGTCTGTTTTACTTAACTTAGGCGGAGGGGTGATTGGCGACATGGGGGGCTTTTGCGCTAGTACTTTTAAGCGTGGAATGGATTTTATACAAATTCCAACGACCTTACTGGCACAAGTGGATGCATCTATAGGTGGTAAATTAGGGATAGATTTTGCGCTGGTTAAAAATAGCATAGGTTTATTTAAGAACCCCAAAGCCGTCTATTTGTTAAGCGACTTTTTTGATACTTTGCCTCAAAATGAATTATACAGTGGTTTTGCAGAAATTGTTAAGCATGCTTTGATTGAGGATGGTAGGTATTTTAGCCAATTGTTGACTTCTTCCAATTTGGCAAACTTAGTATGGGAACCTATTATAGCGCATTCTTTGTCGATTAAAAAGAAAATTGTAGAACAAGATCCTTTTGAACAAAATATTCGGAAAAGCCTTAATTTTGGTCATACCATAGGGCATGCTGTAGAAAGTTTGAGTTGGGAAACCAAGTTACCATTGTTACATGGAGAGGCCGTTGCTATTGGAATGCTTACAGAAAGCTATCTGAGTTGGAAATTAACAGGTTTATTGGAAACAGATTTAGCCCAAATTACCACCTATTTATTACGGTTGTATCCTAGCTATGATTTAACAAA
Source organism: Aureispira anguillae (assembly GCF_026000115.1). Lineage (GTDB taxonomy): Bacteria > Bacteroidota > Bacteroidia > Chitinophagales > Saprospiraceae > Aureispira > Aureispira anguillae. The sequence goes on along the minus strand of NZ_AP026867.1, from coordinate 5,441,871 downwards.
TTTAGACCCGACAGCTATTTTAGCGCTTATTCGACAAGACAAAAAAAATGAGCACAACCAAATTTGCTTTACTTTATTAAAAGAAATAGGGACGTTTAAAATTAATGTTCATGCAGAAGATGAACTTATTTTAGAAGCCTTAAATTATTACAATCAATTAACTCAGGGGATTAAGATTTAAACATTATGGCAGGCAATACATTTGGGAAACTATTTAAAATTACCACCTTTGGCGAATCTCATGGTCGAGGTATTGGGGTAATCATAGATGGTTGTCCAGCAGGAATTGAGTTGGATAGAGCTTATATTCAGTCCCAACTAAATCGACGAAAACCAGGACAATCTGCAATTGTTACCCAACGAAAAGAGGCTGATGAATTTGATATTTTATCAGGGGTATTTGAAGGGAAAACAACAGGAACGCCAATTACTTTGTTCATTGCTAATACCAATCAAAAAACCAAAGATTACTCTCATATTCAAGATCGATTTAGACCTTCTCATGCTGATTTTACATACTCCCAAAAGTACATCAATAGAGATTATAGGGGAGGGGGGCGTTCTTCAGCTAGAGAGACTGCGGCAAGAGTAGCAGCAGGAGCTATTGCACAACAAATATTAGCTCAAAAAGGCATTCAGATTACTGCTTATGTGAGTCAGGTGGGACCTTTGTCGATTCGTTCGGATTATAAGAGCCTTGATCTTTCATTGGTCGAAAAAACTCCTGTTCGTTGTCCTGATCTTGCTATTGCTAAGGAAATGGAGGCTTATATTAAGGCAATAAAAAAAGAAGGAGACACCACTGGAGGAGTCGTGAGTTGCGTGATTAAGGGCTGCCCTGTGGGATTGGGAGAGCCTGTTTTTGATCGCTTACACGCTGAATTAGGGAAAGCCATGTTGAGTATTAATGCCTGTAAAGGATTTCAATATGGTTCTGGTTTTGAAGGGGTCTCGATGCGAGGATCAGAGCACAATGACCCTTTTGTTAATGACAATGGACGGATCAAGACAAGCTCCAATCATTCTGGAGGAATCCAAGGAGGAATTTCTAATGGGATGGATATTTATTTTCAAACAGCGTTTAAACCTGTTGCAACGATTATGAGAGACCAACAATCGGTAGATCTGAAAGGTGAAGTGGTAACGATAACAGGAAGAGGAAGACATGATCCTTGTGTGGTGCCTAGAGCAGTACCTATAGTGGAAGGAATGGCTGCCTTAGTGCTACTAGATTATTATTTGTTGGCAATGACAGATCGCTTGAAGGTTTAGTCTTTAGTTACTTCTGTAATCCAATAAATACAAATTAGGAGAGTTCTCCAAAAAAGCGTATTTTTGCAGTTTGCTTAATTAGTGGTTAACAGGGGTTCTAATAAACCATTTGTTCAATCCAATTCTAAATAAAATATAGTGGCAACACCAAAAACAGTCGCATTCCATACCCTAGGTTGTAAACTCAATTACTCTGAAACTTCTAGTATTGGGCGTTTATTTGAAGATGCTGGTTACAATGAAGTAGCTTTTAAAGAAGCGGCAGATATTTATGTTATTAATACCTGCTCCGTTACTGATTTTGCAGATCGAAAGTGCCGCAAAACGGTTCGGAAAGCGTTGCGCAATTCGCCCAATGCTTTTGTGGTCGTGGTCGGTTGTTATGCTCAACTCAAACCCGATGAAATTGCTGAAATTCCAGGGGTAGATTTGGTCTTGGGAGCGGCTCAGAAATTTAGAATATTAGATTACGTAGACGATCTAAGTAAGGCGCCATCTAAGGGAATGGTACAAGCAGGTAATGTAAAAGAAGCCAATGAATTTGTAAATGCTTTTTCATTTGGCGATCGTACCCGTTCTTTTCTAAAAGTTCAGGATGGTTGCAATTACAAATGTTCTTTTTGTACCATTCCTCAAGCAAGAGGAGCAAGCCGAAGCAATACCATTGAGAGTATTGTTAAGAATGCAGAAGAAATTGCAGCAATGGGCATTAAAGAAATTGTGCTGACTGGGGTTAATATTGGTGACTTTGGAAATGGAACAGAGGTTATAGAAGGATTAAAACCTAAAAAAGAAGCACTGTTTATTGATTTAATTCGAGCCTTAGATTTAGTGAAAGGGATTGATCGTTTTCGTATTTCTTCTATTGAACCCAATTTGCTAACAACAGAAATTATAGAGTTTGTAGCCAATTCCAATCGTTTTGTACCACATTTTCACATTCCTTTACAGTCTGGAAATAACAAACAATTGAGGGAAATGCGTCGCCGTTATAAACGAGAGTTGTATGCAGACAGAGTAGCTACGATTCGTCAACACATTCCTCATTGTTGTATTGGAGTAGATGTTATTGTTGGTTTTCCTGGAGAAACAGACGAGGATTTTAAAGAGACCTATCGATTTATCCAAGAATTGGATATTTCTTACTTGCATGTCTTTACGTATTCAGAGCGAGCTAATACTCCAGCAGCAGAAATGGAAAATGTTGTTCCTGTACACGTTCGCCGAGAACGCAATGAAATGCTTCGTATTTTATCGGAGAAAAAACGACGCCATTTTTATACCCAATATTTAGGCAGTCAACAGGTCGCTCTTTTAGAGGGAAAAAACATTGACGGTAAAATGACTGGTTTTACTGAAAATTATATAAAAGTTGCTGTAGATTACGATGAGCAACTAATTAATCAATTGATACCTGTTGAACTATTGGATTTTGCACCAAATGAAGAAGAGTTAATGGTGGAGGCTAAAATTATAAGCTAAGTAATGGTACTTAGCTTTTGATATTGTAGAGACATTGCTATTTCTGCTTATTTGTTGTTTAGTTCGGCTTAGCCATAAGGTGCTATTTTTATAGCCAATTATCATTTTATATTACTCTGTTTAAAACCCAAACAGAGCTTGCGACCTCACGAATCCAGCCTGCTGACCCATGAGTGATAATGAGCTAGCCAAGCAACGTGGTTACCACGTAGTAGCAGCGAAGCTACCTCGAATAAGCAATGCAGTTAACTCAACGGAGCATTAATTTTAAATAACCTTAATATACGATTATGACTGTCTATCCATTTATTCCTCATTCTCGCCCCATCCTTTCTGATGAACAACTAATTAAAAACGCTGAGCAATTCTATCAAGCAATGGATACTCGTCGTACCATTCGTCATTTTTCCGATCGTCCTGTTCCCAAAAAAGTCATTGAAGATATTATCAAAACGGCTTCTACAGCCCCTTCTGGAGCACATAAGCAACCTTGGACGTTTGCGGTTATTAGCTCTCCTGAAATGAAAAAAAAGATTCGAATTGCAGCCGAAAAAGAAGAGCAAGAAAATTATCACGGTCGAATGTCCGAAGAATGGCTAAGAGATTTGGCTCCTTTGGGAACGGATGAACACAAACCTTTTTTGGAGGAAGCTCCTTATTTGATTGTGGTGTTCAAAAAAGCGTATGAAATACATCCAGAAGGGAAGCGCAAAAATTACTATGTCAATGAATCCATTGGATTGGCGGCTGGTTTTTTGATTGCGGCTATTCATCAGGCTGGTTTGTGCTCTTTGACGCATACGCCTAGCCCTATGAACTTTTTAGAACAAATTTTGGAGCGTCCTAAAAATGAGCGAGCGGTTCTACTCTTGCCAGTAGGTTATCCTGCCAAAGATGCAATGGTTCCAGATATTCATCGTAAGAGTTTGGAGGAAGTTTCAGTTTGGTATTAAAGGTAAAAAATATGCTGTTGTCTCCTTTTCGATGGGTAGTTATTGTATTTGGGTTTTCTGTTCTAACCATTAGTTGTGAGCAAAACAACTTTGCAGATAACGCTATTGCTGAGTTTTTTGGATTGGATGAGCGCTTAAAGCAAAGTAATCGCTTGATTACCTATTCGACAGATAACACGATTTATCATATGCGAGAAATGAGCTATGAACATCCTAAGTATCAATTTTTAGTTGATCAAACAATAGTATTAAGGGCATTAACCGATACTTTTTGCCGCCAAATTGATGAACTTAGGGAATTTATGGTGATGGAGTCAGGTGGTTTTTATACTCCTAAAGAAGCAAGCGCCTTAGGAATACCGACTTTAGAAGGTAAACCCAAAGGAGTAAATAATAAAAAAATTATAAATGCTATCTTTTTGACGGGGTATAAAGGAAAAGCGCCTCAAGGAGAAATTCTAAGATCTAGAATTGAAAAACTAAAAGATGCATATCTTTTATTGGTGGAGCAATTTTGGAAGGATGGCGGAATAAAAGGGACTGTATTTGCTGTTTCTGATCGCAAAAAGGTTTTATTAGAAGCACTTGAAATGGAGCTTGCTCTATCCACAAAGAATGCTTATCCTTTGACTTCTAAAGTACAAGATTGGGCAAATTTTACGTTCCAACAACAATCTATTGCATCTGTTTATCCTTTACTTCGTGCTATTCAGAATCAAGCAAAGTTATCAGAAGCTGCTGTTGTTAATTTTATGGCTAGCAAAATGACTGTTGGATGTACTTATGATGCTTATGAATTGTTTGAGCAACCAATGAAGCGTACTATTGTCTTAGGGGAAAGCTATGAAACTGAATTTTTTTTAGGGCAGTATGCTTCACAAGCGAATTTTACGGTTTCAATCCAAGGACAAACGATAAAGAGTAAAAACGGAAAGGCAATCTATAAAACAATACCCAAAAAGGTAGGAGAACAAAACTATACCGCTAGGGTTGCGGTTACCAATTCATTAACAGGGGAAACAGAAAGCTTTATAAAAGAATTTACCTATGAGGTAATTCAACCACATTAAATAAAATAGAACAATCAATATACAATACAAATGAACAAACTAATCATAGGAACAAGAGGGAGCAAATTAGCCCTTTGGCAAGCTTATTATACACAAGATCGACTAAAAGAAATCGGTATTGAATCTGAGCTAAAAATTATAAAAACAAAAGGCGACAAAATCCAGCATTTGAGCTTTGACAAGATTGAAGGCAAGGGGTTTTTTACCAAAGAAATAGAAGACGAATTATTGGCGGGTTCTATTGACTTGGCGGTACACTCTATGAAGGATATGCCAACTACCCAACCCGAAGGGCTTTCTTTGGCGGCGATTTCTTACCGAGAAGATCCTGCGGATTGTTTGGTTATTCGAAAGGATGCAGTAGTTGATGGCAAGCTGCTAAAGTTGCCAGAGAACCCAATTGTAGGAACTTCGTCAGCTAGGCGCAAAGCATTAATCAAGTCAGTTCGCCCAGATGTGGTGCTAAAAGATATTCGAGGAAATGTTCCTACTCGTCTGAAAAAATTAGAAGAGGGACAGTTTGACGCTATTTTATTAGCAATGGCAGGAATCAAGCGTTTAGGCTTGGACATGAGTAATTTTGAAACCATTCGCCTAAACCCTAAGGAATTTGTACCTGCACCAGCACAAGGTGTTTTAACTTGGCAGACGAGAACAGAAGATAAGGACGTTCGTAGAATCTTACAAAAAATTCACCGTTCAGACGTACTTAAATGCACCAATGTAGAGCGCAAGGTACTCAAATTATTGGATGGAGGCTGTCACTTACCCTTAGGCGTTTATTGTGAGGCCGATGACATGGGATACTACCATGTTTGTGCAATTCTATCAGGAGGTTTGGATAAGGATTTGAATGTAGTGAATCTTTCTTCTAGTACCACTAACAAATTAGCAGAAACAGTTTTTGAACAATTGACTCAAGGAGTTGACTTATAAGAATGGCGGCAAAAAAAAATCCTACTGTATTTATCTCTAGAGCATTGAATCCAGCAGGGGCATTCCATCAATTGTTACACTCAAAAACAAATCTAATAGGGCTCTCTTTGATTGAGTTTGAGCCCTTAGTTTTTGGTCCTTTACCAAGTGCAGATTGGCTATTTTTTTATAGCAAAAAAGGAATTCAGTATTGTTTGTCTCAATTGGATGATTTAGATACACTGCCTCCTATTGGCGTGATGGGGCAAGCTTCTGCTGATTTTTTGAGTTTAAACTACAAAATCCAAGCTCAATTTATTGGGACAGGAGACCCTATTGAGACCGCTCAGAAATTTTCAAGGCAAGCAAAAGGCAAAAAAGTGATCTTTGCCCAAGCTCAGTATTCTAAACAGTCTGTGCAGCAATTATTGGGGGAAAGTATCCAAAGCTATAATTTATTGACGTATACCAATTGTGTGAAAACGGATTTTGAACTACCTTGGATTGATATTTTAGTGTTTACAAGTCCGTTAAATGTAGCGGCTTATTTTGCGCAGTACCCTTATTGCCAAGGACAGCAAATCGTTAGTATTGGCAATGTGACCGCAAAAGCACTGTTGGAGCATCATATAGATCATTTTATCATTGCAGAATCACCACATGAACAGAGTTTGGCAAAAGCCTGTTTAGGTTTAATTTCTTAAAGTATGTTTATAGAAGAGAACAATCGATTAAAGGCAAGTTTTGAATTTGATGATTTTGTTACCGCTTTTTCCTTTATGACAGCGGTTGCTTTTTGGGCTGAGAAGCAAAATCATCATCCCAATTGGAGCAATGTATACAATAAAGTCCAGATTGAATTGACGACGCATGATGCGGGAAATACGATAACAGAAAAAGATCATTTATTAGCTCAGAAAATAATGTATCTTTACGAAAAATACCAAAAATAACTATGAATACCATTCTCAAATATTTTCCTGATTTAAATCCCACTCAAATTGATCAACTTAGCCAGTTGGGGGCATTATATGCTGACTGGAATAGCAAAATTAATGTGATTTCTCGCAAAGATATTGACAATATTTATGTGCGTCACGTTTTGCATTCTATGAGTTTAGCCAAAATCTTTCAGTTCAAGGACGGGAGCAAAGTTATGGATTTGGGAACAGGGGGAGGTTTCCCTGGGATTCCTCTAGCTATTTTATTTCCAAATGTAGATTTTTTATTGGTAGATTCTATTGGTAAAAAAGTACGTGTGACAGAAGAAGTTGCACGGGCTGTTGGATTAAAAAATGTTAGAACTCAACAAATAAGAGCGGAAGAACTTAAAGAAAAATTTGATTTTGTAGTTACTCGTGCCGTTGCTGTATTGCCTCAATTGGTGCGTTGGACCCACCGAGTGATTAGTGACAAACACCAGCACGGTACACCAAATGGCATTTGGGCGCTAAAGGGAATTGATCGAGCAAAGGAAGAAGCCAAAGCATTGGGAAATAACGCTTATACCGAGATTTATCCTATGAAGGAGCTGTTTGAAGAGGAGTTTTTTGAAACGAAGTGCATTGTTTATGCTCAGAAGTAGGGCAGGGGTATAAAGAAATCACCTATGTTTTCGTTTTACCAAAAAGAGAAAACATGGCTATCTCAATGAAGGAATTGTAACAAAAATTGAACATTCAACAATTGGATATGAGTGAATTTATACGGCGAACTCTGATTAGAATAAGTAATGATAATGATTTTTCTTTGACAGAAGCAGAACTAACCAACTTAGTTTCCTTTTTTGATCTTAGAACAATACCTAAAGGCAATTTTTGGTTGCGAGAAGGACAATATTGTACACAGATTGCTGTCGTGGAGGAAGGTTTGCTTATGTATTATAAAAATGTAGAGGGAGAAGAAATAGCACTTGATTTTGCAATGGAAGAGAATTGGGTTTCTTATATAAAAAGTATCAATCAAAAAATCCCTTCAGATATTAATATTCGAACTTTGGAAGATTGCAAGGTGCATACCTTGAGTATTGAGTCTATGGAGTTGCTTTTTAGAGAACACCCTAAGTTAATTCAAATAAAGGTTGCTCAAACCGAACAATCCTTTATGGAAATGGCAGAGTACAATTCGAATCTTAATATTTTGACCCCAGAAGAGCATTATCGAAAGTTAACAGAAAAACGAGGAGAATGGCTAAATAGAGTACCTCAATACTATATTGCTTCCTATTTAGGAATTAAACCACAATCACTGAGTCGTATTAGAAGCCGAATAAGTAGAGAAAAAAAATAAGTAGGTTGCTGTTTTGTTAACTTGGGTGCATTAAGTTATGAACAGAAGATCAGAGATTTGTACTATTGAATTAACTAAAAATAGTACAATAATGAAGACGTATAAAAATACCGTTAAATTGCTTTTTTTTTCTTTTTTATTCCTGAGCTTTCATCAATGGGGGCTAGCCCAAAAATTGAAAGAAGGGACGTTAGAAAATCATGTTCACTTGCTTTTTGGCTTAACACAACCTATCCTTGTTGAGGGATTTAATATTGAGGGCAATCTGTTTTGGAAACGGTTAGCGGTTGATTATTCGCATGGGATTTCTTTAGATTTAAAAGGCGATGTTGTTTCTAATGCGATGAAAGAACAACATTTAGCTGCTCATATTCCTTTTTCAACGGGGTTTGGTGTTGGTTATCGTTTTAATGATTGGTTAAACCTAAGGCTAGAGCCCAAATGGCATCGTTTCCAGATTTATTATAATGGCACAGATTGGGAAAATGGAAATTTAGTGACGGATTACACCACCTTTTCTTTGGGCTTGGGAATGTATATTAATTGGAGACCTTTTCGTAAAATGAATAATTTTTTAAAAGGAATTATGCTTGCGCCAAGCATACGGTTTTGGCCCACGATAGCTTCTAGTTTACCTTCTAATCAAGTAGAATATTTTAATCGAGTGACCAATCAAGTAGAGACCCATCATCGCCAAGAAATAGGTATTGCCAATACGCCTTTGATTGTTAATATAAGTATTGGTTATTCTCTTTCTTTCTGAAAAAGGATTGGTTACTTACATCGTATAATATATCGTTATGGATAGATTCAAACAGCTTAAAGACAATAATTATTATTACAATCCTAAGCTAAAACATCGAGGGGCTAAATTACGACAGCGATTTACAGCAGCAGAAACGTATCTTTGGAAAGAAGTATTAATGGCTCGCCAACTCCAAGGATTTAGGTTTTTGCGTCAAGTACCTACCTTATATTATGTGCCTGATTTTATGTGTAAGGAGTTAGCGTTGATTATAGAAGTAGATGGCAAAATTCATAAATATCAAAAAGAGCAGGATGCAAAACGTCAACAGCGTTTGGAAAGTTGTGGTTTTAGAGTTTTGCGTTTTCGCAATGAAGAAGTCTTAAATGGGATAGAGGAAGTACGAAAAACCTTAGAAGGTTGGATTGAAAAAAATACTTGAGGAAAGGAATAGCAATTCTTTTGTTAAGAAAATGCAAAAAACGAATTTTATTAAGTGATGATAATACCATTAAGATCGAGTAAGCGTTAATTAAATATGTAATGGGTTGAAAAAAAAATAAATCTCATGCAACCATTTTGTTTTGAGATTTGTCGTCTAGTAGTAAGAGGGATTATCCACCCTATATAATAAAATAATACTATATGTATATTCAATCTAATATTAAATAGATACCGCTATTAATTTCGATTGAAATTCTTCGAAATTAACGAAGAAACTTAAGGGAAGATTAGGAGGAATCTTCCCTTTTTGTTTGCCCATAACTCACCTATCTGCCTGCTCAATCCCTTTGTTTATCGTTGTTTAGCTCAAAAATAAGTTACGAAGTAACTATTAGATGCTCTTAAATGTATAAGGATTTGGATCTTGCATTCTAATTCTAATTTTAGAATTAAAAAATATTCCTAAAAAGCACTTCTTTTATTGCATAGCGGGGAGAATTGTCTAAGCCCAAAAAAGGAATACAAAAAGATGGCAATCTATAAAATGGAGCTTCTAATTGGCAGGTTGCAAAAAAAAAATAAAAAAAATAAAAAAAATTCCAACCTTTTATCCAACTTCTTGTCATAGGTGCAGATAGTGATTAATAAGTATCTATTTTAATCATTTTTAAGGTTTTTTCTTGACAACACCGTTTTTTTGATAATCCTCTATCCTCCAATGAATATAGTGATTATAAAACGAACATCCTCAAGTTGTTAAGAGCTGCCCTAAATGAACTATACAAGTTTTAATATCCTCCTATTCGTTGCCTTCCAAAGGGTAATGAAAACGGAAAAAACAATCAATCATAAGAAATTAATAGAGATACGGCTAAATTAATTTTGATTGAAAACTCTTTTGGCGAGAAGAGAACTTAAAAGAGAGCTATCCCCAGCTCTCTTTTTTTATGCCTATAGGTGAGCAAAAAAAAACAGTTAAGAACAAAAAGCCCTTAACTGTTTACTATTTTAAAACTCTAAATTAAAAGAGTCTGTTATTGTTAATCTGTAGTCGTAAATGTAGAAGCAATATATTCTCTATTCATACGAGCAATGTAATCCAACGAAATTTCTTTAGGACATTCCGCTTCACAAGCACCGATATTAGAACACATTCCAAAACCTTCTTTATCCATTTGGAATACCATTCTTTTTACCCGCTTAGCAGCTTCAGCTTTACCTTGTGGTAAAACAGCTAAATGCGATACTTTTGCAGAAGTAAAGAGCATTGCAGCAGCATTTGGACAAGCAGCAACACAAGCACCACAACCAATACAAGCCGCAGCATCAAAGGCATCAGCAGAAATATCTTGAGCGACAGGAATGGCATTTCCGTCAGGAGCACCCCCTGTGTTAACAGAAACATAACCACCAGCCTGAATGATTTTATCAAAAGAACTTCTGTCTACTACCAAGTCCTTTATAACAGGAAAAGCTTGCGCTTTAAAAGGTTCTATATATATATTGTCTCCTTCGTTGAAGTGACGCATGTGCAATTGGCAGGTTGTTGTTCCTTTCATTGGTCCATGTGGGCGACCATTGATGACTAAACTACAAGCACCACAAATTCCTTCTCGGCAATCATGCTCAAATGCAACAGGTCCTTCAGGATATTGGTCTTTATTTTCAATAATGTGAGCATTTAAAACATCCAACATCTCTAAAAAAGACATGTGTGTATTGATCTTAAGGTTTGGATATGATTTAATGCCAGGATTTTTATCGTTAACCCCTGTTTGTCTCCAAACAAAAAGGTTTACTGTTATATCACCGTGAGCCATAAGTCTCTATTTTTTATTATTACGAATAATCGCTAATTGGAGGAAATGAATCCTTCGACAATTAGATGTTATTTATAAGAACGAGTTTTTAATTCAATGTCATGGAATTCCAATTCTTCTTTGTGTAGAACAGGATCATCATTCAACCCATTGTATTCCCATGCAGACACATAGGCATAATCGGTATCATTACGTTGAGCTTCTCCTTCTGCTGTTGCATATTCTTTGCGGAAGTGCCCACCACAAGATTCGTTTCTATTCAAAGCATCTACCATCATCAACTCTGCCAATTCAAAGAAATCAGCAACACGCAATGCTTTTTCTAGTTCAGGATTAAATTCGTGTCCATCTTTGTCTGTGTGAGGGATATAAACCTCTTTCCAGAAACGATCACGCAATTCACGTACTTTTTGACGACCTAATTTTAATCCCTCAGCTTCACGAGCCATGCCGCAATATTCCCACATGATATCAACCCCCAATTCTCTATGGAAAGACTCAACAGAACGAGTTCCATTGATGCTCAATAATTTTTGAATTTTAGACTTCACCTCATTCTCTGCTGCTTCAAACTCAGGAGCATTGGTATCGGTCATAGGCGTACGAATTTCTTTGCTCAAGAAAACGCCAATGGTATAAGGCAATACAAAATAACCATCTGCCAAACCTTGCATTAAAGCAGAAGCTCCTAAACGGTTAGCACCATGATCAGAGAAATTACATTCACCTGTAGCAAACAAACCAGGAACCGTTGTTTCTAGATTGTAATCTACCCAGATACCACCCATTGTATAGTGAATAGCAGGATAAATACGCATTGGTGTATAATAAGGATCTTCTCCAGTGATTTTTTCATACATTTCAAACAAGTTGCCGTATTT